>NZ_BPRB01000163.1 GCF_022179685.1 Methylobacterium trifolii | reverse complement strand
CATCTGACGACGGACAGGCGATGGCGCACGGCTTCGTGCAACAATCCGGCGGACGCCTGGAGATCGAGAGTGTGGAGGGTCGCGGCACCACGGTGCGCATGATCCTCCCCCGGGACCGGGAGGTCGGCGAGCGCGGCGACCGTCCCGCCGTTCCGGGCAATCGGGCAAGGCCACTCGACACCTCGACCGCGCCCTCGCTGATCCTGGTGGTCGACGACAGCCGTGAGGCGGCGGCCTTGGCGGAAGAGGCGCTGCAGGACATCGGCTACCGCGTCGTGGTCGCCCACAGCACGGAGGAGGCGTTGAAGCGGTTCGACGAGGCTTCCGCGTCGGGCGACGGGTTCAAGCTCGTGTTCACGGACGTGATCATGCCCGGAGGCGCCAACGGCATCACGCTCGCCGAGAAGGTCAGGAAGCGCGATCCGGCGTTGCCAGTGGTCCTGACCACGGGCTACAATGACGAGATGGCCATCGACGGTCCCCAGCCCCACGCGATGGACGTCCTCGGCAAGCCGTACCGGCGCAGCGAGATGATCGACCGGCTGCAGGCGGCGCTCCGGCGCGGGGCGCGTACGGGTCCCGGGCGGATGACGTAGGACTTCGGGCACGTCCAAGCCTAGTGGCAGAAATCTGATGCTCAATACCCGCTATGAACGTCTGAGGTGGGTGGCTTCCTGTCCGTCTGCTTCTGGATGGCTAACGCATCGAAGCGGAAGTTGTCTAATTGCATTGTCGCCGAGCTGTCCTAAACCATCTCCCGGCTTGTCCGATGACTTAGTCTTGAGGTATCTAAGGTTGGCCGACTTGCCGGAAAAGATACACCGACTCCATAATAACGTATACAAAATAGACACGGCGATCAACATGGAAAATGGAAGATTTATCCAAGCTTGGCGAGACGATTATCGAGGCGAATGATGTTGTCTATCACTAGTTCGCGACTCGGGTAGAAATTAGAGGTATAAGTTACAAGGTTGCAAGGTAGTAATCTGATTACTCAACGATGGTGTGAACGATCGAGCTCAAGTAAATCTCGGCAAAAAACGACTTAGGGGTTTTTTCATGGAGCAACGCAACCACACAGCGGCTATCCTTGGCCTCGGTATTGCCCTCTGGTTGGGTCTGTACAATGTGTTACTGCTCGCGGCCGGGCTTTCATCGCAGGCGACAATGGTCATTTCCGGTATAGCGATGTGGTCCGTTTGCATCATCATCGTGAGCGAACGCATCGGATGTCGCTGGGCTAGCCTGAAGGACTATAACACCCTGCATGGGCTCGGGTTTTGTGCACTGCTTCTCCCCGCATGCGAGGGAATATACACCTTAATCCCGACAATTTCCGAGCCAAACCCGCTCGTCTTCATAGGCGCGGGAATTTTCGTCGCAGCCGTTCAAGGCATAATTCACCGCGTCCAATTCTCGCCCGAAGAACGTGAGGCGATCCGCAAACATCAACGTCGGCGGTTGTCGGAGTCCGAGAAAGTGCACCAATGACCGCGTAGGGTGGTAAGCGGTCGGTCAGCTTTTGTGCGCGAAGAACCAGAGTCCGGACACGAATGGATGCGCCGTATCGGCGGCGAACCATCCAAAAAACTCAGAGATCATCACCCTGCTAGAAGCTGATTGACGTTTAGTGCTGCATCTCTCGGAATTGCGAATAGTCGTATGGCATCCGAATGTCCCCGGATCGTGTGAAACCCTCGGTCGGTGAACCTTCTTACCGCCCCCTCACTTCCCTCGCTCTGCATGCGCCTGACAACAGCGTCCGTGATCAGGATCGAGGCCTTAGCTTCACGGCAGTGATGCTCGACGCGGCTCGCAACATTCACGGTATCGCCCAGGACCGTCAATTCGAGCCGGCTCTCGCATCCGACATCGCCGAGCACGACAGCGCCGTAATGGATGCCGATGGCAACGGCGACCGCTTCCAGTCCCGACGCCGCACGTTCATCGTTCCATGCCTGGAGCCTCGCCTGCATGGTCAGCGCACATCGTACGGCGTTCGTGGCACTCAGGTCGTTCACTACGGGCAGGCCAAATACCGCGATCAAACCGTCGCCCGTGAACTTGTCCACGGTGCCCTGGTGCTCGAACACACTGGCGCTCAAGGTGCATAGTAATTCACGAAGCATGGCGATCACGTCCTGCGGCTGCAGAACGCTGCAGAATTTCGTGAACCCGATCATATCGACGAACAGAACCGCGGCAGGCTCGTAGCGTGTCGTCGATAGCGCGATGTCGTTCGTAGCGATTTGCTCGACGATGGCAGGCGGAAAAAATCGAGCTAAGTTGTCTTTTTCCTTACCGACCATGATTAGCCGCTCACGAGTGGCGATGTTTAGCAGAGCCAGTTTCGTCGTGATCGCAATGGCGGCGAGGCTGATCAATGTCCGGGCCGAGGCAGCACTATCCAGATCTGCTCCGTGAGTGATGATGTAGCTCAGGCCCGTTAGAAACGCACAGAACGCCGCAGTTCTGATCGTACCAAGGCGCTTAAACCAAAGGGTCGCCAGAACCACGACGACGCTATATAGAACAGCAACGGCGAAATGTAATGGACTCCATGTGTCGAGTAGAAATATAACGATTGCGGATATAAGAACGTAACTCAACGAGGCGGAACCTCGAATAAATTCGAATACCCTTCCCTGCACACCTGCGAATCTCATCGGGGAGGAAACTTCAGACTGCACAGCAGATGCTCCCTCTGGATCGATCACAACCCAAATTACAGAAAAGCTAAATTCGCGATTATTTTGGGATTTCTTAATCCACAGACGCTCCCCGAGCAAGCTTTACAATTTTCTCGTACCGTCGATCTGAATGGGGACGGAATGACGGACATCTCGATGGGTCATGAGGCTTTGGTTGCCGCTCCGCTGCAGCGGGGCGACAGCTACATGACATCCATATGTCTCTTGCAGGGGTTCAGAATACCCGCCGCCGGTCTCAGCGTGCGATGAATCCGCCGTTGATGAACAGGGTCTGTGCCGTAACCCAACCGCTGCTCGGACCGGCCAAGAAAGCGATGAGGGGCGTGATCTCATCGATCTCGCCCAGGCGATTCTGGACGCTCATACCCTTCAGGAATTCAGTGGAATGCTCGGTTTCGGCCGGGTAGAAAAAGGACGTGTTCAAGGGACCCGGCGCGACTGTATTGACCGTGACACCCCGAGCGCCGATTTCCTTGGCCAGGGCACGGGTGAAATGTTCGAGGGGCGCCTTCGACCCTGCGTAGATCGAGTACAGTCCGGTGGTGGCGGCCTGTAGCGTCGTCCCTATGTTAATGATCCGACCGTGATCCGAGATGCGTTTCGCGGCCTCCTGCATGCAGAAGAAGGCAGCCTTGGTATTGACCGCGAAGCTTTGGTCGAAATCGTCCTCAGTGATCTCCACGAAGGGCTTTTTCACCACCTTGCCGACGGTGTTCACCACAATGTCCAGTTGTCCGAACTGACGGTCGATAGCATCGAAGAGTTCTGTCACTTCGCTGACCCGAGCAAGGTTCGCACTGACCAGGAGAGGGGTGCTGCCAAGGTGCTCGATCTCGGCGGCGGTCTCCTCAGCCTCGCCGCGCGAACGCTCGCCATGATAGTGAACCGCCACGCCGCGACAGCCATTCTGCGCTAGCATCACAGCATAGGCCCTGCCTTGGTTACGCGTTGCGCCAGTAACTAATCCGATCTTACCACTGAGATCCCCGCCTGAATTTGTATTTGTCATAGTCTTCCCTCTTTGTTGAGCAGAAGAAAACTAGCCGAAGCTCCCAAGCTTGGCTTTCAGAAATTGCGCGTTCGTAGTAGAAGCCGCGCATTCCGGACGGAAAGCGATCATGGATCAACTCGACCAGCCTGGCTTTCCCGACGTCGCCACCGCCGAAGATCCCGTGCCGAACTGGGGGCGGCTCGTCCGAACGGATTTCGGCACGGCGGCGTGGAATAAGCGAGATGCCGGGGAGATCAGCCAAACCATTCCCCATCATTTGGTATTGTTCTCGTTCGCGCCATTCGCAAATCGCGAGACGCGGTTAGGTGGGACGAGGATACGCACTGCGTCCGCCACCAGCGGGATGTGCGAGATCGTGCCTGCTGGTGCGGATTACTGGGCGCGATGGCACGAGCACAAGGAGGTCGCGGCTTTCGCCCTGTCGGAACGCTGGCTCGATAAGGTGGCGCAAGACAGCTTCGACTTGCCATCAGCAACCGTCATGTCAGACGCATTACCGGTCCTGGATCGCCGTGTGGCCATTCTAGGCGAAATGCTCCGTGACGAGCTCCGATGCGACGCCGATACGGGCATGCCAGACCTGCAATTGGACTCGCTGTTGAACCTTTTGGGGTTCCACTTGCTCAAGCAATATGGCGCCCGCAGCGTAAAACAGGTCGGTGCCGGTTTGTCCGACCGACAGTTCAGGCGGCTGCGGGATTACATGTCTGCGAATTTTGCCGGTACCGTGAAGCTTGACGACATCGCGAGCGTTGTCGGTCTCTCGTCCAGCCAATTGCTCCGCACCTTCCGGCAGCGCACTGGCACGAGCCCTCATCAGTACCTTACCCGCATGCGTCTCGATCATGCGCGTACACTCATCCTCGGTGGACCCATGACTCTGGCAGAGATCGCTTTGACATGCGGGTTCTCTAGCCAGAGTCACCTGACATCCGTGATGCGTCGGGAGGACGGCCTAACACCAGGGGCACTGCGTGCCTGAAGCTGCTCGTGGAGGTCCTTTGAGCGGTTTCGAGACCTTGCTTTCGCCTGTGCATCGAACGTCTTCTTTTGGATAATTCGAAGGGCGCGATGGATGGCCAGGTTGGGTCGGACGCGGTGGGGCGGCTTCTCAACCTGGCAGCTCCGAGACGCACATTTAAAACGTCGAGCCAATACTGCGCTGGCCACGTTCGCAGCGCCCTTTCTCTCCCGGCCGGCATCTGCCGGTTGGGAGATGAGAAATGGGACATTCAGAGTACGACCCAGCCTTCAAGAATCGCCGACCGTGGAATGCAGGACGGAAGCTGGGCGCCAAACGCCCTCTCAAACCACAGCAGGTTTGGGCCATTCGCTTCTGGCTCGACGGAGAGCGGCGTGTACGCGACCGCGCTATGTTCGACCTCGCCATCGACAGCAAGCTGCGCGGTTGCGATATCGTCAAATTGAAGATCGGTGAGCTCGTGAGCGGCGGGCATGTACGCGCGCGCGTCATCGTCGTTCAGCGAAAAACTGGGCGGCCTGTTCAATTCGAATTGCTGGAACCAGCACGTACCAGCATTCTAACTTGGCTGGGGTGCCGAGGGGGCGGGCTCGACGATTACACCTTCCCGAGCCGGATCGACCACGAGGCTCACATAAGCACCCGGCAGTACGCCCGACTGGTGGATGAATGGGTCACGGGCATCGGGCTACGGCGCGAAGACTACGGTACGCACTCTCTGCGCCGAACAAAGGCGGCGTTGATCTACAAGCGAACCGGCAACCTACGCGCGGTGCAAATCCTGCTCGGGCATACCAAAATTGAGAGTACGGTACGCTATCTCGGCGTGGACGTTGAAGACGCGCTCGCTTTGGCGGAAGGGACTGAAATATGAAGCCCGGCCTCCTCGGCGGCAACGTCGAGGAGGCCATGAAGTCTCTATGACCGCAGCGCGTCCGGTGCAGTCGTTTGCCCCGTCAAGATAATGTCTTGGATATAGACGTTCTCTGACCAACCCCGCCTTTCCGCCTTGGGTGGGAAGCAGCTTGGCTGCTTTCAGTCGCAAGACGTTCATAAGCGGACCTAGGATGACCCGCCGTCTCCGGATGGACGGTCCAACCCATCGCAGGGTCGAAGTTCGTTAAAGTCGGATGCCGACATCATCAGAGGCGATGCGACCAGCACGAAAGTGCTCTGCCTCGGGAGACAGGGTGATTCACGATTGCAAAGCCCCGGTCACGCGACATCTCGTGCTGGTCCGGCATGGCCAGAGCGTAGCCAACCGATCCGGCCTGTTCACGGGATTGCTGGACTCGCCCTTGACCGAGCAGGGCCGGAGGGAAGCCGAGGCAGCCGGCCGGCGTTTGGCAGAGTGCAACTGGCGCTTTTCCGCTGCCTTCACCTCGACGCTAACGCGGGCCGTCGTGAGCGGCCGGCTTATCCTCGATGCGCTCGGGCAACCCGGATTGGTCCCCCAAAGCTTCGCCGCGCTCGACGAGCGAGACTACGGGGACCTCAGCGGGCTCGACAAGATCGCCGCCGATGCGCGCTGGGGGGCGGAGCGGATCGAGACCTGGCGCCGCTCCTACGCAGAGGCGCCGCCGAACGGTGAGAGCCTGCGCGATACCGTCTCCCGTATCGTGCCATGCTACCTCCGAACCATCCAGCCGGCGGTCATGGGCGGAGACGTGCTCGTCGTCGCCTACGGCAATTGCCTGCGGGCCCTTGTGATGGCGCTCGAAGACCTCAGCCCGGCGGAGGTCGAGCACCTCGAACTCGCGACGGGCTCCGTCAGGATCTATGAGCTTGCCGCGGACACGACGATCAAGGCCCACTGGATCGACGGGTGAATCCGCCTGTCGGCCTCTCACAATGGGTCTCCGTGATCTGCGAAGGGGCACTTATTTCATCTATTTCAGTGATGGGAAGCATCTAATCATTCCGTTGGAGTGAATGAAAAGAACATGGGATTCTCCGGCATCACATCGGAGCCACCCATGTCCGCGCCCAGACTTTTCTCCCACGCTCGGTCAATGCGTGCCTTGGCCGGCACGAGAGCCATCCTTCCGGGACTGGGTCTCTGTATGGCGGTCACCGCCGCAGCGGTCGGCTTCGAGGCCGTCGAGGCGCATCTGTTCGGTCGCGCCTGGCTCGAAGCCCTGGTGCTGGCGATCCTGCTCGGGAGCGCGATCCGCACCGCCTGGACCCCGTCGCAACGTTTCTTTCCCGGCATCGCCTTCGGGGCCAAGACCGTACTGGAGATCGCGGTCGTTCTACTCGGGGCCTCGCTCAGCCTCACGACGATCCTCGCCGCCGGTCCGGGTCTGCTTTTCGGCATCGCGGGCGTCGTCGTGGTCGCGATCCTGTCGAGTTACGGCATCGGCCGAGCGCTCGGGCTGCATCCGCGCATGGCGATCCTCGTGGCCTGCGGGAACTCGATCTGCGGCAACTCGGCGATCGCCGCCACGGCACCGGTGATCGGCGCAGACGGCGAGGACGTCGCCGCCTCCATTGCCTTCACTGCGGTGCTAGGCGTGCTGGTGGTGCTCGGCCTGCCGCTGCTGGTGCCGCTGCTCGGCCTGTCGCCGATGCAGTACGGCGTGCTCGCCGGCCTTACCGTCTACGCCGTGCCGCAGGTGCTCGCCGCCACCGCGCCGGTCGCGGCGCTCAGCGTCCAGGTCGGAACCCTGGTGAAGCTCGTCCGGGTGCTGATGCTAGGCCCGATCGTCCTGGTGCTCTCGCTCGGCGCGAGCCGGCTGCGCGAGGAGACCGACGAGGCCGCCCCCGGCGTCACCGCGGGCGACCGCCCAGCCCGCGGCGGCCTCGCGATCCACCGCCTGGTGCCGTGGTTCATCCTCGCCTTCCTTGCGCTCGCGGGCCTTCGCTCGACGGGCCTGATCCCGCCGTTTGCGTTCGCGCCGATGTCGGAGACCGCCAACGTGCTGACCGTGGTCTCGATGGCGGCGCTCGGCCTCGGGGTCGACGTGCGCAGCGTCGCCAAGGCCGGGGCGCGGGTGACCCTCGCGGTGGTCGCCTCGCTCCTCGCCCTCGGCGCCGTCAGCCTCGGCCTGATCCGCGTGCTCGGCCTCGTCTGATCCGCGCTATGGCATCGATCCAACTCCTTGATGAAAGAACTGCCGTGACACGTTCGTCCCAATCTTCGTCCGAGGCGGTCGCGCAGGGGACGGGATGGTTGATGGGGCCGGGTCGCGAAGCGGCGGACGCGGCAGCCCTTCTCGACGGGTTCAGTGCGTGCCTCTCGGGGCTTGGCCTGCCACTGGCCCGCGCCACCACCCACGCGCCGACCCTGCATCCGTCGTTCCGCTGGGTAATGCGCGTCTGGCATCCAGGAGCGTCGAGCCTAGCCTTGCGTCGCCGCCACGGCATCGAGAGTACGCCGACGTTCCACGGCAACACCGTCGAGCGCGTAGTCGAGACCCGTACCCCGTTCCGATGCCGTCTCGACGGGGATGGGCCGCTGCCGTTTCCCGTGCTCGGCGAGCTTCGCACCGAGGGTCTAACCGACTACCTCATCGTGCCGCTGCGCGCCGCGCGTGGACGCATGGGCGCCGCCTCCTGGGCCACGGCGAGACCGGGCGGCTTCACGCCGATCGAGATCTGCACGTTGCTGGCGCTGGTCGAGCCGTTCTCGCTGCTGTTCGAGATCAAGGCGCTCGACGACATGCTAGGCGCGGTGCTGAGCGCCTATGTCGGACGCGACCCGGCGCGGCAAATCCTGACCGGCACGGTGCGGCGCGGCGACGTACGCTTGATGCGGGCCGCGATGATGCTGACCGACCTGCGCGGGTTCGGCGAACTGTCCGACCGGCAAAGCCCCGACCGTGTCGTGGCCGCCCTCAACCGGATGTTCGATGCCATCGTGCCGGCCGTCGAGGCGGAAGGCGGCGAGGTGCTGAAGTACATCGGCGACGGGCTACTGGCCGTGTTCGATGCCGATCGCGACGAGGCCGAGGCGCGCAGTGCCGCCTTGCGTGCCGCCGAGGCCGCGCTTGATGCGCTTGCGACCCTGCGCAACGGTGACAGGGCTGCCTTCGAGGTCGGCGTCGCACTTCATGTCGGGGAGGTCGCCTACGGCAATATCGGCGGCGGCGACCGGGTCGATTTCACGGCGATCGGCCGCGATCTCAACGTGCTCGCCCGCGTCGAGCGCCTGTGCAAGACCTACAACACGCCGCTGATCGCCACCGACACCTTCATCGACGGGTTGGCACATGCCCTTGAACCGCTCGGCACCGTCGCCTTGCGCGGTTTTTCCGAGCGTCACGCCCTGTTCGGGTGTCGCAGGACCGCGCCCGTCGGCGCGCCGGCGGCGTGACGCCGAGACGGCGTCCTTGATCGTCCCATTGGAGATCGAAACTTCTCAAATCATCGCGTTTGGAGATCATTCGTATCGCGAAAGACCGTTGGTGGGAATAAATCGTATCCCGTAGCATCTCCCTGGTCGCGAGGAATCGCCACGGGTCCGATGCCTTCGAACGCATCGACGCCGACATCCTTCAAGGGGAGAGACCATGCACGGACTGGACAGACCGATGAACCGCCGCCTCGTCCTGGGTGGCCTAGGGCTCGGAAGCCTCGGCGCCGCCATACCGGCCTGGGCGGCGGGCTCGGTGAAGCTTCCGCTGCCCGGCGGCCCGGACGAGCGGGCGCTGACCACGGCCTTTCCGGGCAAGGCCGAGATGATCCTCCAGCGCACTCATCCGCCGCTACTGGAGACGCCGTTCTCGGTGTTCGACGAGGGTGTATTCACCCCCAACGACCGCTTCTACGTCCGCTGGCACTGGGCCTCGATCCCGACCGAAGTCGATGCCGGCACCTTCCGGCTCAAGGTCCACGGCCATGTCGAGAAGGAGCTCTCGCTCTCGCTCGACGCCATCGCCGGCCTGCCGCGCTTCGAGATCGCCGCAGTGAACCAGTGCTCGGGCAATTCGCGCGGGTTGTTCGAGCCGCGGGTGACCGGCGCGCAATGGGCAAACGGTTCGATGGGCAACGCCCGCTGGACCGGCGTGCGCCTCAGGGACGTGCTCGAAAAGGCCGGGGTGAAGGCCGGTGCCGTGCAGGTGCGCTTCAACGGCCTCGACGAGCCGGTGGTCGACGACGCGCCCGACTTCAAGAAGTCGCTCGATCTCAAGCACGCCAACAATGGTGAGGTGATGATCGCCTACGCGATGAACGGCGAGCAATTGCCGCTGCTCAATGGTTTCCCGCTCCGGCTCGTGGTGCCGGGCTGGTACTCGACCTACTGGGTCAAGATGCTGTCCGACATCGAAGTGCTGGACAAGCCCGACGACGGGTACTGGATGAAGACCGCTTACCGCATTCCTGACGTGCCGGGCGCTAACATCAAGCCCGGTCAGACCGGCTTCAAGACGGTGCCGATCAACAGGATGGTGCCGCGCTCGTTCGTCACCAACCTGACCGATGGCGCCAAGGTGGCGGCCGGAACGCCGGTGGCGTTGCGCGGCATCGCCTTCGGCGGCGATTGCGGGGTGAAGGCGGTGGACTTCTCAGGCGACGGCGGCGCGACGTGGTTCCCGGCGCAGCTCGGCGCGGACGAAGGCCCCTACAGCTTCCGCCGCTTCGACGGCAGCTTGCCGGCATTGGCTGCCGGCAGCCACACGGTCAGGGTCCGCTGCACCAACACCAACGGCGTCGCGCAGCCCCTGGACCGGGTCTGGAACGGGGCCGGCTTCATGCAGAACGGCATCGAGGCCGTGTCCTTCCAGGCCGCTTGAGGAGAACAGCCATGAACCCGATCCGCCCTGCGGCCCTCATCGCCGCCCTCATACTGTCTCCCCTGGTGGCGTTCGCCGCTTCGGCTCCCGAGCCGATGCGCTTCACCTCGCAATCGATCGAATTCCCGACTTCCGACCGGATCTTCCCGGACGGGCCGGGGGCCGAGGCGGTCAACAACAACTGCCTCGCCTGCCACTCGGCCGGGATGGTGCTGACCCAGCCCAAGCTCACGAAGGCGCAGTGGACCGAGACCGTGAACAAGATGGTTCACGTCTACAAGGCGCCGGTCGATCCGGCCGACGTGCAGACCATCGTCGACTACCTCACGGCGTTGAAGCCGACGCCCTGAACCCCCGAATCCCGAGGCCGCCGCGTTTTTTTCGCCGGCCTCGGGGAATAGACCGCGCCCTCCGGCATCTCCCCAGGGCGATGCACGGCCAAACCGGTCTCGCATCACGCAATCCGAATTAGAACCAGCCCTCACGGCAGGCCCCGGCCGCCGAACGAGCGCGCATGCCAGAGAGACACGCTTCATGACCCACGTCCGCACCAGCCTCCGCGCCCTCCTCGCCGGAGCCGCCTTGCTCCTCGCCCAGGGCCAGCCCGGGTCCGCCGCTGGCTTCGACGGCGCGATCAAGAACAACGCCCTGGCGCTGAACGCCGCTGGGACCGTCGCCGCTGTGTCGAACAGCGAGGAGAGCGCCGTCATCGTCTACGACGTCGCCAAGGGCACGGTGCTGCGCCGCCTCGACGGCTTCGTCACGCCGCGCAACATCGTTTTCGCGCCGGACGGCGCCCGCTTCTACGTCTCCGACAGTGGCACCGGCCGGATCACGGTCTATGAGACCGCCACCGGCAAGGAAGCCGGCGTTCTCGCCGCCGGCCCCGGCGCGTTCGGCACGGTGCTCTCGGCCGACGGGGCCAAGCTCTACGTCAACAACGAGGCCGCGAGCACGCTGACCGTGTTCGACACCAGGACCATGCTCGCCGAGGCCGTGATCCCCGGCTTCGCGCAGCCGCGCCAGGGCGTGAAGCTGTCGCCTGACGGCAAGACCGTGTTCGTCACGAACTTCCTTGGCGACAAGATCACGTTGGTCGATACCGCCACCAACAAGATCACCGGTGAGATCGCCGGGTTCGACAAGCTGCGCGCCATCTCGATCACCAAGGACGGCAAGACGCTTTTTGCCGCCAACAGCGGCCGTAATACCATCGGCGTGGTCGATGTCGCCGCCCATAAGGTCACCTCCGAAGTGGAAGTGGGCAAGGACCCCTACGGCGCCGCACTGACCCCGGACGGGCGCTTCGTCTATTCGGGCAACCTGAAGGACAACTCGCTCTCGGTGATCGACACCGGCACCCTCAAGGTCGTCGCCACGGTGACCGGCCTGAACGAGCCGCGCCAGGCGATCGCGTTCTCGGCCGACAACGCCCATGCCTACGTCCTCAACCGCGACCTCAGCGTCGCCGTAGTGGACCGGGCGAAGAACGCGGTGGTCTCGACGATGAAGCCCTGAGGCGACGCGCGCCGGGGGCCTTATCGCCCCCGGCGCGTTCTCGTCGTCGATACGTCACGAACGCAGGACAAAAACCCCATGCTCGGCCTGTTCCAGCGCAAGGACCGCCTCATCGTGCACGGCGAGGCGCCCTACAATGCCGAGCCGCCGCTCGATCGCCTGCGGGCGGCCTTCCTCACCGACCAGGCCGACTTCTACGTCCGCAGCCACGGCGACATCCCGGACCTCGACGCCGACGGCTACCGCCTGACTGTCGACGGGATGATCGCGACGCCCCTCGAATTGTCCGTCGCCGATCTGAAGGCACGCTTCGCGCACGTCACCGTCACGGCGGTGATGCAATGCGCCGGCAACCGCCGGGCCGACATGCTGGCGGTGGCCCCGGTCGCCGGCGACCCGTGGGCGGCCGGCGCCATCGGCAACGCGGAATGGACTGGGGTGCGGCTCGCCGACGTCCTGCACGCCGCCGGGATCGATGCGGGCAGTCCGCGCCACGTCGCCTTCGAGAGCCACGACCGTATCGCGGGGTCGGACATACGCTTCGGCGCCTCGATCCCGCTCGCCA
The DNA here is from genome assembly GCF_022179685.1 of Methylobacterium trifolii. Taxonomy (GTDB): domain Bacteria; phylum Pseudomonadota; class Alphaproteobacteria; order Rhizobiales; family Beijerinckiaceae; genus Methylobacterium; species Methylobacterium trifolii. Next base: position 34,015 of record NZ_BPRB01000163.1, on the reverse strand, counting down.
AGGCGCTGGCGCCCGAGACGCTGCTCGCCTTCGCGATGAACGGCGAGCCTCTCGCCCCCGAGCACGGCTATCCGTTGCGCGTGGTGGTGCCGGGATTTGCCGGCATCCGCAGCCCGAAATGGCTCGCCCGCATCACGGTGCAGGACCACCCCTCCGACAACCCGATGCAGGCCGACGACTACAAGCTGTTTCCGCCCGACGTGACCGCCGAGACCGCGGACCCCGCCCACGGCATCACCATCGAGGCGATGCCGCTCAACAGCGCGATCTGCGAGCCCGCCCGCGGCGCAGCGTTGAAGCCCGGCCGGCACGCGATCCGCGGCTACGCCATCGCCAGCGATCGCGCGGTCGCCCGCGTCGACGTCTCGACGGATGGCGGCCGCAGCTGGGCGCAGGCCCGGATCGACCGCGATGCCGACGCGCCCTACGCCTGGACGTTCTGGGAGATCGACCGCGAGCTGACCGCGGGCGAGCACGAACTCGCGGTGCGGGCCTGGGACTCCGCCGGCCAGACCCAGCCGGCCGCGCCCGACGACACCTGGAACTACAAGGGCTACCTCAGCGCCGCCTGGCACCGGGTACGGGTCACTGTGGCCTGACCGTCACGCCCAGAGCAGGGCGGTGGCCGCAAGGCCCGAGATCGCGATCAGCAAGGCCACGATCCCGACGGTGAGGATGCGCGGCATCATCGGGATCTCGGCATCGGCGAGACGCGCCCGGATCGCCCGGTCCCGCCATGCGGCGCCGGCGAACGAGGCAAGCGCGCAGGCGATCAACGTGAGCGACAGCACCTTCAGCGGCCAGACCGCCAGCACCTCCCGCAGGAAGCGCTGCGCGGCCAGGCCGACGCCGAGGAAGGCGAGCCCGGTGCGAAGCCACGCCACGAACGTACGCTCGGCTGCCAGAACCGTCCGGTCCTCGGCGAGCCTCACCCGGGGATCGTCGGGGTGCACGGGTTTCGCAGGATCGCTCATCCGGCATCCGCCGTCGCGATCAGGTCGAGCAACGCGTCGGCGGCCCGGCTGCGGTAGCGCTCCTTGTGGCGCAGCACCCGGAACGGCCGGCTCGGCAGGGCGAACGCCGCCCGCACCAGGGTTCCGGTCCGAAGCGCGGCGGCGACCACGGTCTCGGACAGGACGGCGGCCCCGCCCCCGGCCTCGACGGCGGCGCGCACCGCCTCGTTAGAGGGCAGTTCGAGCGTGACCCGAAGCTGGGCGGCTGCGAGGCCGGCCGCACCCAGGGCCGCCTCGAAGGCCGAGCGGGTTCCCGATCCCGCCTCGCGCAGCACCCAGTCGGCCCCGGCGAGATTTTCGGGTTCGAGGTCGGTCGCCCCGGCGAAGGCATGGCCAGGGGCGACCACGAGGACCAGTTGGTCCTGCGCGATGGTGGTGCTCGCAAGCGTCGGGTCGTCGAGCGCCCCCTCGACGAAGCCGAGTTCGGCCTGCCCGGCGCGCACCGCGTCGGCGGCGTCGGTGGTGTTGCCCACCGCCAACCGGATAGCGATCTCAGGGTAGGCCCGGCGGAAGGCGACGAGGTGGCGAGGCAGCCAGTCGCTGGCGATGGTCTGGCTGGCGTAGAGCGCCAGCGTCCCGCGCCGCAGGCCGCTGAGGTCGGCGAGCACCAGTTCGGCGGCCTCGGCCCGGGCGAGCACGGCGCGGGCCTCGACGAGAAATATGCGCCCCGCCTCAGTCAGCTCGATCCCGCGGCCGACCCGGTGAAAGAGCTTGGTGGCGTGTCGCCCCTCGATGTTGGCGATCGCCGTGCTGACCGCCGACTGGACGAGGTTCAGCGCTTCGGCGGCCCGCGTCACGTGCTGTCGCTCGGCCACCGCCACAAAGATGCGGAGTTGGTCGAGGGTCATGGTTGCCGCTGCGGAACCGGCAGTCCACGGACTTGCGCGTCGACCGACTGCGCGACGATCAACAGCCGCGCCTCGTCGGTGCGACCCGTGACGACGTAGGACATGCCGCCATCGACCCAGGAGAAGGCGGCGATGTCGCCCTCGCGGGCGAAGCGGAACACCGTGCGGCCATCCGCATCGCCTACGCGGCTGTAGAGTGTCAGCCGGGTGCCGTGGTCGTCATCGTACATCAGCATCGCGGCGGATTCGGAACCCGCCGGCAGCAGCCGGCCGCCCATCAGGCGGAAGCCGTACGCCGTAAGGTCGGGGGTGGTCACCGCCCGGCCGAGGCGCTTCGAGAGCCACGTAACAAGGTGCGGCTTCTCGTCGGCGCGCACCTCCACCGGATGCACCGCCTCGACCACGTAGGTGCGGAAGGCCGCCACCGCGTCGTCGGTCGCTGGCTCGGTTCGCGCGAGCGTGACCGTGGGTACCTGCCGCGCGGCATGGCCGAACCAGCCGGCGGCGCCGCCGACCGCGAGGCAGAGCACGGCCGCAGCCGCGACCGGAAGCCAGCGGTAGGTTATCGGGCGATGTCGCGAGCGGATGTTGGCCACCCGGAGCCGCGCCGGAATCGCCTCCTCGGCGATCGGCGCGAGGCGGGCACGCAAGCGCTCGCGTAGGGCGCGATCCGCCGAGACCTCCGCCGCCCGCGCGGGGTTTCCCCTGAGCCATGCCTCGACCAGCGCCTGCCGCTCCGGTTCGAGACGACCGTCGATCAGGCCGTGGAGGTCGTCCTCGCCGACCGGGCGCGGATCCCCGCTCATTTCACCCTCCTCAAGAGTCCGGTCCGGCCAGTTTCCAGAAAACCGCGCATCCGCGTCCGGGCCCGGCTCAACCGCGACATCACCGTGCCGAGCGGTACCCCGAGCACCTGGGCCGCCTCGGCATAAGACAGATCCTCGACCGCGACGAGGAGCAGCACCGAGCGCTGCTCCTCGGGCAGGGTGTCGAGCCCGGTGAGCACGTCGCGTGCCCCCATAGCGGCCTCGGGGTCGGCACCCGGATCGGGCACCTGCTCCAAAGCCTCAGCGCCGACATCGATGCCGCGCCGGCCCCGGCGTCGAACAGTGCCAAGGAACAGGTTGCGCTCGATCGTGAACAGCCAGGCTCGCAGGTCGCCGTCGCGGCGACGTCCGGACCAGGCGGACAACGCCCGCTCCAAAGTGTCCTGGACGAGGTCGTCCGCCGCTTCGCGGTCCCGCAACAGTGCGACTGCGTAGCGCCGCAACGCTGGGATCTGCGGTTCGATGAGGGCGGCGATCTCGTCCACGAGGCTTTACCGATTAGGGCTTGGCGATGTGCCATGCACCGTTGAGGAATCCGTCGCCGGTGATGTCGCCGGGCTTCGTATCCTTGGCGAAGGTGTAGAGCGGCTTGCCCTTGTGGGCCCACTGCATCGTGCCGTCGTCCCGCGTCACCATCGTCCAGTCGCCACTAGCAGCCGAGCCGGAGGCGGCCATCAGTGCCGGCCAGTTGGCGGCGCAGGGGCCGTTGCACATCGACTTGCCGCCCATGTCCTTGTCGAAGGTGTAGAGGGTCATGCTCTTGGAATCGACGAGCGCCGGCCCCTTGGCAGTCTCGGCCGTTATCGCAGGCGCAGCGGCCTGGGCGGCGACGGCGGAGAAGGCGAAGGCCGCAAAGGCGGCGCGGATCAGCATGGTGCGCATGAGTGAGGTCTCCGGCGGTCTACCATGACCGCATCGGGAGAGATGCCGAACGGGCGCGTCTATTCCACTGACATTTGGAAAAGATCGATCACATCGGCAGGGCCACCAATTCGTCCCCGGCCAGGGAATAAAGCCGTTTCTCCGGCATCTCTCCCATCGACAACGAACGAGGAGGACGGCCCATGCGCGGAGCACTGGGATTTGCGCTCACGGCCGCCGTGATGGCCGGCGGCCTCGTCGGCGGCCGGATGATGATGCCCCCGACGCTGGCCGCCGCCGAGCCGCCGGCCATCGTCTCCGCGTCCTTCGACGCGATGATGGCGCAGTCGATGACGCGGATGCATGCCGACATGATGGTCCCGCCCTCGGGCGATCCGGACCGCGACTTCGCTGCGATGATGATCCCGCACCACGCGGGCGCGATCGCGATGGCCCAGGCAGAGCTGCTCTACGGCAAGGATCCGGTCCTGCGCCGCCTCGCGCAGGGGATCATCGTCGAACAGGGCCAGGAGATCGCGGTGATGCGCCGGGCGCTCGCCGATCTCCCTCCCGCGCCGGATTCGTCTGCCGCAGCCACCCACCTTCACCACCATGGCACGGCCCCTGCCGCCGAGATGCCTTCGGAGATCTGCCGATGAAGACCGCCCTCACCCTCCTCGCGCTCGCGATGCTCTCCGGCTCGGCTCTCGCCGGGCAGGCCCCGGGTGCAGCCTTTGCACCGGACGTGCCGGTCAGCGGCAGGGACCGGTTCTATACGTCGGACCAGTTCTCCAACACGGTCTCGGTGGTCGATCCCGCCGCCAACGTCCTGCTCGGCGTGATCCGGCTCGGCGACCCGACGCCGATGAACCTGAGCCCGCTCTATCGCGGCCAGCTCCTCGTCCACGGCATGGGCTTCTCGCCCGACCACAGGACGCTGCTCGCGGTCTCGATCGGCTCGAACTCCGTGAGCTTCATCGACACGGCGACCAACACGGTCCGCCACACCGCCTATGTCGGCCGCGCGCCGCACGAGGCCTTCTTCACGCCGGACGGCCGAGAGGTCTGGGTGAGCGTGCGCGGCGAGGACTACATCGCCGTGCTCGATGCCGCGACCGCCAAGGAGACGCGCCGAATCACCGTGCCGAACGGGCCCGGCATGACGATCTTCTCGCCGGACGGCGCCTACGGCTATGTCTGCTCCAGCTTCAGCCCCGAGACGGTGGTGATCGACACGAAGACCCACTCCATCGTCGGGCGCGTGAAGCAGGAGAGCCCGTTCTGCCCCGACATCGCCGCAACACCGGACGGCAAGCAGGTGTGGTTCACCCTCAAGGATGTCGGCCGGACCCAGGTGTTCTCTGCGACGCCGCCATTCGCGCCGCTGAAGACGATCGAGACCGGGCCGATCACCAACCACGTCAACATCGTCTCGACCAAGGCCGGCCAGTTCGCCTACGTGACGATCGGCGGCCTGAACCAGGTCAAGGTGTTTCGCACCGACGACTTCACCCAGGTCGCCACCATTCCGACCGGCGCCCTACCGCACGGGCTCTGGCCCTCGGGCGACGGCAGCCGCGTCTATGTCGGCCTGGAGAACGCCGACAAGGCGGCGGTGATCGACACCGCGTCGAACACGGTGATCGCCGAGGTGCCGATCGGGCAGGGTCCGCAGGGCGTCGCCTACGTCCCGAACGCCGTGCCGGAGGGCGACGGAATGCAAAACCTCCAAGCGCTGGGCGCAGCCGGCAAGACCAGCGCGCTGACGCTCGCGGGTACCGATGGCAAGCCGGCGACGCAGGTCACCCTGTTCGACCAGGGCGTGTTGCAGACGCTGCAGGCCGCGGTAACGGGACTGCCCTCGAAGATGCCGTTCGTGCTGGCGCTGGCCGCCGATCCGAAGGGGGCCGCAGGCCTGGAGCCGCTCGCCGCCTTCATGACCAACCCGGCCGGCGCGGCCATCGTCAACGCGATCGGCCCGATCCGCCAGATCACCCGCACGGATGCCGGCGCGAGCCGGCGCTACCTCGTGGTGGTCTCGGGCAAGCCCGGTGAACTCGGCGGCGTCGTCCAGATGCAGACTGTGGATTGAACGGGCGGCCTCACGAGCGCGGGAAGTGGGAATCCGAGAGCATGCGTTCGCAGCGCGCGTCCAGCTGCAACGTCTGCTTTCAAGGCCTCCATTGGCTTGCTTCTATGACCGAGTAGGGTCGACATCCGCCGGTCCGCTCTACGGCTAGGATGGGTGGATTTTTGCCGGTCCGCTTTCGGGCGTAAGGGTGGAAGAAGCGGACACCTGGCTGTGCTTTCGACGAAGACCCGGGGGCTCTCACAATGCGTTCTCGGCGCAGGCTGACCAAAGAACCCGGTGACCAGGGACAAGCGTCCCGTAGGACGCCTGTTTGTTGCTCAGCCAATCGTTGACCTCAGTTCGCCCGAGCAACCTCGACAAGGTTGTCCGAGAACGACGGAGCGTGGCCCATGTCGGTGAAGGCGCCCGACGAGATGCTGTTGACCGTACCCTCGTTGAGCTGACGCCAGTAGCCCAGCGTCGCCACCACGATGCCGGCCTTCACGTCCTCGGTGATGCGCGCTACGCCCTTGAAGGCGCCGCGGTCATTGGCGACCTGCACGCGGTCACCATCCCGGATGCCGCGGGCGTCGGCGTCGTGTTGGCTGATCATCACGAACTGCTCGCCTTGACCCTTCTGCTTGTCTTCCATGTTCGCGTAGCAGGAGTTCAGGAAGTAGTGGCTCTTCGGCGAGACGATGTTGAGCGGGAAGCGCTTGGCGAGTTCCGGGTCGTTGGCGTGGGATTCCCGCGGGCCCAGGTAGTCGGGTAGCGGATCAAGCGCCTCGCCGGGCTGGAAGCCCTCGTACATCTGCCGGAACGGTGGCGCGACGAAGTTCGTGGCACCCTCGACCATGAACATGCACTTGCCGGTCGACGTCGGGAAGTTGCCCTCGCGGTGGGGCGCCCGGTCGTCCGGCGTGCCGACCTTCAGGCGGGCGAAGCCGTGCTCGCGCATGTACTGGAGGTCGATGCCCTCGCAGGCCGGGGCGTTCCAATCGACGTAGTGCTCCAGGCACTCCGTGTCGGTCCACTTGAAGTTCTCTTCCTCGAAGCCGAGCCGGGCGGCGAGCAGGCGGAAGATCTCGTTGTTCGGGATCGCCTCGCCGGGCGCGTCGGCGCACTTGGTGTTGTAGGTGAGATAAAGGTGGCCCCAGGACAGGATCATGTCCTCCATCTCCGCGCCCATCGTGGCCGGGAGCAGGATGTCGGCGTAGGACGCCGTGTCGGAGATGAAGTGCTCGGCCGAGACCATGAACAGGTCCTCGCGCATCAGCCCTTCCACGATCTTGTCGGTCTCGGGCGCCTGCGTGACGGGGTTCGAGTTCCAGCACATCATCGACAGGATCGGCGGGTCGAGCTTCAGCTCGCCGGTAAGCGCGCGCCCGATCTGGAGGTTCGAGACGACGCGGGTGCCCTCCGGGATCAGGTCGGGCCGGCACATCACGTCGAACTTGTAGGGGTGCTCCCAGACGCCGAACTGGGTGACGCCGCCGCCGACGTGGCGCCAGGCGCCGGTCAGCGCCGGGATGGACGACACTGCCCTGATGGTCTGGCCGCCGCCGTAGTGCCGCTCCAGCGCCACTCCCATGCGGATGCCCACCGGCTGCTCGGTCGCCATCTCGCGGGCGAGCGTGCGGATGTCGTCGGCGGAAACGCCGGTGATCGCGGCGGCCCATTCCGGCGTGCGGGTGCTCGCCCGCTCCTTCAGCTCCTCGAAGCCGACCGTGTGGTTGTCGACGTAGTCCTGATCGACGAGCCCCTGTTCGATGATCGAGTTGATCAGCGCCATGGCGAGCGCGCCGTCGGTGCCGGGCTTCGGCGCGATGTGCCAGTCGGCGGCCTTCGCCGTGCGCGAGGCGTAGGTGTCGATGACGACGACCTTGGCGCCCTTCTTCTGGGCGTCCTTGACGATGGCCCAGTGGTGCAGGTTGGTGCTGACCGAGTTGCACGCCCAGATCACGATGTACTTGGAGTGGATGTAGCTGTCAGGGTCGAGCCCGGCCGTCGGGCCGACCGTCAGCAGCCACGCGGTGCAGGAGCCCTCGCCGCAGAAGGTCCGCTCCATGACCGTGGCGCCCATGCGGTTGAAGAAGGCGTCGCCGCCGTTCAGCCCGTGCACGAGGCCCTGGTTGCCGAGGTAGCTGTAGGGCGCGATGGCCTGCGGGCCGTGACTGTCGATGATCGCCTTCCAGCGGGTGACGATGGTGTCCAGCGCCTCGTCCCAGGTGATGCGCTCGAACTGTTTGGAGCCCTTCGGCCCGACCCGCTTCATCGGGTAGAGCAGGCGGTCAGGGTGGTAGTGGCGCTTCTCGTAGTCCTTCAGCTTCACGCAGAGGCCGCCCCGGGTCATCGGGTGATCCGGGTTGCCGCGCACGCCGAGCAGCTCCCCGTCCTTGACCTCGAAGATCATCGAGCAGGTGTCGGGGCAATCGTGCGGACACCCGCCGAAGAAGGTCTCGGTCAGGCTCTCGGCCTGGGCGACGAGCAGGGAGTCCGGCTTGACGATCTCGTTCATGTTTCCTCCACGGCCGAGCGTCTCGCCTTATTTTTCTGGCGGGCCGGCCCGGTGCGTCATCAGAATGCACTCTAGTGCTAACAATTCCAAATTTTGGTCCGGTGGAAGGGCCAAAAGAATGCCTCGTCATGGTACCAACCGTTTTGTCGCGGGTTTCCGGGAGTTCCTGAAACCGAGCACGACGCCGCTTGGATGGGGTACGCCGCGTCGAAGGGCCGACGCCCAGCAGGAGGGAACGTGTGGAACTGACGCTCACACTGGACGCCCGGTCCGATAAACCTCTTCAGGCGCAGGTGTTCGACCAGGTTCGGGAGATCATCCTCGATGGGCAGATCAAGGCCGGCATGGCTCTGCCTCCGAGCCGCCTGCTGGCCGAGCGGCTTCGAGTGTCCCGCAACACCGTGATGCTGGCCTACGAACGCCTTGCCGCTGAGGGTTACGTCAGGGCCCGCGGCACGGCCGGATTGTTCGTCGAGCCGATCCCCCCTGACAGCCTTTTGTTGATACAACAGGGCAGTCGGTCGCTCACGAACGGCCCGGTGCTGGACGCGTCGAGCGAGCCGCTGCTTTGCTTCGCCGGCTCGCCGGGCGGTGGCGGCGACCGGCCCGAACTCGACTTCTGGGTCGGGCGGTCCGATCCGGCCGGGTTCCCGCTGGCCATCTGGCGCCGGATCGTGATGCGGCTCCTGGCGCGGGAGACGACATACCTAACCGATTACTGCGATCCGGCCGGCCTCCCGGAGTTGCGCACGGCGATCAGCACGCACCTACGTCGGGCCAGAGCGGTGGCGGTGACCGAGGATCAGGTCATCGTGACCACGGGCGGGCAGGATGCCCTCAACCTCGTGTTCAACCTGCTTAAGGGACATACCCGGCAGCTCTGCATCGAGAACCCCTGCTACCTCGGAGCCTCGCTGATCTTCAGGAACGCCGACATGGAGATCCATCCGGTGCCGGTCGACGGCGAGGGTCTGCGAACCGACCTCCTGCCGCCGGCCAAGGGCAGCCTGCTCTACGTCACGCCCTCGCACCAGTTCCCCACCGGGGCCACCATGCCGCTGGCGCGGCGCCTGGCCCTGCTGCGATGGGCGGAGGAGACCGACAGCTACATCGTCGAGGACGATTACGACAGCGACTTCCGGTACGACGGGCCGCCGCTGACGGCCCTGGCCGGTCTCGACGGAGGCCGGCGCGTCTTCTACGTCGGGACGTTCTCGAAGTCCGTTGGCGCAGGCCTTCGCATCGGCTTCGCCACGGTTCCGCGCATGTTCTGGGACGAGGCGCGGATGCTGAAGGCACGTATGAGCAACGGTCAGGCCTGGCTGGAACAGGCCGCGCTCGCCGCCTTCATCGATGAGGGGCACTTCGACCGGCACCTGCGCCGCCTGAGGCAGGTCTACAAGGCGCGCCGTGACTCTCTGATTGGAGCACTGCGCAGGACGTTCGACGGGGCCGTCGTACTCGGCGGCGAGAGTGGCTTGCATCTGGTCTGGCGCCTCCCGTCCGGTTATCCGCCCGCACGGCAGATTCAGCACCTCGCACGCGAGCAGGGCATCGGGGTCTATGCCCTTTCAAGCGGAGCCGCCTATTATTTTGACCCCGGGGCACGAGATGACATGTTGGTCTTTGGATACTCATCGCTCAACGAAACGCAGATCGAGACAGCGGTCGGCCAGTTGCAGCGGATATTGCTTGGGCAAGCAGACCGCGACGAAGGCACGGGTTAGGTCTGCTTCAAAGCACCCGACGAGATGGCTTTTTGGGCGCAGTTGGGTCGATTTTTGTCTGTCCGTTCTTGGGCGATGCTCCGATCGAAGTAGACCATACGGTACGACAGGACTCCGCATTCCAGCCCCCTTTCCGTTCGCAATTTGAGCTGGACCGTCGCGAAGGTGTGTTCGGCAAGGAAAGTCTGGCGCGTCGAGCTTCGAAAATGCCGCTCAGACGAGCTTGAGTATGTCGTCGAAGACGTCATCCCACCCAGCTTGGTCCAATTCGATGAGGTTGAGGCTGCGTAGGTAGAAGGCGCCCTCTGCAGCGAGAAAGGCCGTCCTCGCGCGGCTCTCGGACGCCGAGCCAGGGTCGAACATACCAATCCATTCCGCGTACCAAGTGCGGGCGCGGTGCAGGTACCCGGGCGACTGCAGCAGCGTCACGAGCATCCCGGCCATCTTGGTCTGGGTAGCTTCATCGATCCGCTTGGATGCCACGACGTAACCGCGCGCGCGCGCGACGTTGTCAGCATCCGGCGGGGTGCTCCGTGCGACCTCGGCGTCAAATCTTGCCAACCAGCGCTCCACCATAGCGGCGATCAGATCGTCCTTGGTGCCGAAGCAGTACTGTACCCCCCCCTTGGTGATGCCCGAGGCTTTCGCCACGGCGTCGAAGGTCAAGGCCGTGGCCCCGTCCCGGCTGACGATCTGCTCCGCGACATCCAATACCCGGTCGCGGTCGATGGTCCTTGCGCGACCCATTCAGCCATTCCCTTTTTCATTCCATACGTATGGATTTAAACGCGGCGGTGTGCGATGCCAACCAGGAAGTCGCGGAACCGCAAGACCAGTCCGAGCGCGATCCGACGCCATCCACGACCCGTTCCTACCTGAGGTATGCCACAATATGAGACGGCCTGATCATCGGCGTCCGGTCATCGTCCGGCTCGTCTTGCCTTTCCTCATGGCGATGACCCTAACCGGCTGCAAGCCGGAGGCGAGCAATCCGGCCGCACCTGCCGCCGAGATGTCGCCCATGGATGTCTCGACCGTCGTGGCGGCGGCGGCCACGGTGCCGCGCACCCTCGACCTGCCGGGGCGCTTAGCATCGACGCGGGTGGCCGAGGTGAGGGCCCAGGTCTCCGGGATTATCCAGGAGCGCGCCTTCGAGGAAGGCAGCCTTGTCAGGAAGGGGGATGTCCTCTTCCGCATCGACCCGGCCGTCTACAAGGCCGAGGTCGATGCCAGGACGGCAGGCGTGGCGCGCGCGGAGGCGACGCGGACCCAGGCGTTGCGCCAGTCGGAGCGCACCGAGACCCTTCTGGAGAAGCAGGCCGCCAGCACCGCCCAACACGACATCGCCATCGCAACCTTGCGCCAAGCCGAGGCGGACGTCGCGAGCGCGAAGGCCCAGCTTGCGCGCGCCAGGATCGACCTGGACTACGCCACCGTGCGTGCCCCCATCGGCGGCCGCATCGGGCGGGCCCTGGTGACCGAGGGGGCACTGGTGGGCCAGGCGGAAGCGACCAAGCTCGCGCTCATCCAACAGGTCGATCCCATCTACGCCGACTTCAACGCGGCCGCCTCGGACCCGAGCCTGCTCGTTGAACAGGCAGCCGGGAAGGAAGCGGCGGAGGTGCGGCTCGTTCTTCCCAACGGGTCCCTGCACCCCGATGCCGGCCGGCTCCTGTTCACCGACGTCAGCGTCGACCCGGGCACCGGTCAGGTCAGTCTGCGTGCCACCTTCCCGAACGCCCGTGTCGCCCTGTTGCCGGGCACCTATGTCCGCATCCAGGTTCGGCAGGGAACGATTCCCGGCGCGGTCGTCGTCCCCGCCCAGGCCATCCAGCGCAGCAGCGCCGGGGGGGCGCAGGCCTATGTCGTCGTGGACGGAAAGACCGCGCTGCGGCCGCTCCGCACCGGCGCCCTGACGGGTGCGGGATGGATCGTGGAGGAGGGGCTGAAGGCCGACGAGGTCGTCGTCGTCGAGGGCTTCCAGAAGATCCAGCCCGGGATGCCGGTGAACCCGGTCCCCTGGAAGGGTGCCTGGTCAACCGAGGCATCCCGCAAGTCCTGATCCCCGTCCCAACAGCCGCGGTGCCGTCCCGGTATTCCGCTCGCGCAGGCGCATTCCCATGACCCGCTTCTTCATCGAACGCCCGATCTTCGCCTGGGCGATCTCCATCTTCATCATGCTGGTGGGCGCGATCTCCATCGCCTTCCTGCCCGTCTCGCAGTACCCGGACGTGGCCCCCGTTACGATCCAGGTGACCGCCGTCTACCCGGGTGCCCCGCCCGAGCGTCTCTACGACGGCGTGACCCGCATCATTGAGGAGGAGCTCAACGGCATCCCGGGGCTGATGTATTTTGAGTCTACCAGCGACACCTCGGGCCAGGCGCAGATCATGGCTTCCTTCGCGCCGGGCTCCGATCCCTCGAAGTCCACGGTCGCGGTCCAGAACCGGATCAAGCGGATCGAGGCGCGCCTGCCGCGGGCCGTGACGCAGCAGGGCGTCATCGTCGAGGAGGCCAGCACTAGCTTCCTCCAGTTCGTCGTCGTGAGCTCGCGCGACGGTTCCCTGAGCGAGAGTGATCTCGGCGACCTCGCCGCCCGGCGCATCCTGGGCGAATTGCGTCGCGTGCCGGGCGTCGGCCGCGCCATCCTGTTCTCGTCCGAGAAGGCGCTGCGCATCTGGATCGACCCGATGAAGCTCGTCGGCTTCAACATGACGCCCGGCGATGTGACGACGGCGGTGGGCGCACAGAACGCCCAGGTGGCCTCCGGTCTCGTCGGCGCCCAGCCTGCCAAACAAGGTCAGCGCATCGCCGCCAGCGTGCTGGTGAAGGGGCAGCTGACGACGGTCGCCGAGTTCGAGGAGATCGTCCTGCGCGCCAACCCGGATGGCTCGCTGGTGCGCCTGCGCGACGTGGCCGAGGTCGAGCTCGCGGGCCAGTCCTACACGATGCAGACCCGCCTCGACGGTCGCCCGGCCGCCGGCATCGGCATCCAGCTCGCACCCGGCGGCAACGCGCTCGCCGCCGCGACCGGGGTAAAAGACAAGATCGCCCAGCTCCAGCGCACGCTGCCCGCGAATGTCAGCGTCACGGTACCCTACGACACCACGCCCTTCGTCGAAGTGTCGATCAGGAAGGTGCTGATGACCCTTGCTGAAGCGATGGCGCTCGTCTTCGCGGTGATGTTCCTGTTCCTGCAGAACGTGCGCTACACCGTCATCCCGACCATCGTGGTTCCGGTGGCACTCTTGGGCACCTGCGGCGCGCTGCTGGCGGCCGGCTTCTCCATCAACGTCCTGACGATGTTCGGCATGGTCCTGGCCATCGGCATCCTGGTCGACGACGCCATCGTGGTTCTCGAGAATGTCGAGCGCATCATGAGCGAGGAAGGCCTCTCCCCGAGGGAGGCCACCCGCAAGGCCATGGGGCAGATCACCGGCGCGATCATCGGCATCACCTCCGTGCTGATTGCCGTGTTCGTGCCGCTCGCCTTCTTTCCCGGCTCGGTCGGGGTGATCTATCGGCAGTTCGCGGTCAGCATGGCAACCTCCATTGCCTTCTCGGCTTTCCTGGCCCTGTCGCTCACGCCCGCCCTCTGCGCGACCCTGTTGAAGCCCGTCGAGGCCGGCCATGGCCATGCTAATAAGGGTGGGTTCTTCGGCTGGTTCAATCGCCGCTTCCACTCCGGCACGCTGGCCTACCGGGCGGGCGTCGCCGGGATGCTGCGGCGGCCGGTGCGCTCGCTCCTCGTCTACGCCGCACTCGTCGCGGCGCTCGGCTGGGGATACGTGCGCATGCCGTCGAGCTTCCTACCCATCGAGGACCAAGGCTACGTCATCGTCGACGCGCAGACCCCGCCGGAATCGGCCACCGGCCGCACGCTCGACGTGGCTGAGCGCATCGAGGAACACTTCGAAGCCGAACCGGCCGTAGCGGCGCGCGTCACGCTGCTGGGTTTTGGCTTTTCGGGCCAGGGCCAGAACGCGGCCATCACCTTTGTCACGTTGAAGGACTGGAAGGAGCGTGGACCGAAGGACGGGGCCGGGGCGATCAGCGCCCGCGCCAACGCGGTGCTCGGCGGCCTGCCCGACGCCATCGCCATGGCGCTGTCACCGCCGGCTATCGAGGCACTCGGCAATTCGAGCGGCTTCGCCTTCCGCCTGCAGGACAAGGCGCAGCAGGGCTATGCCGCGCTAGCGGCTGCACGCGACCAGCTGCTGAAGGCGGCGAGCCAGAGCCCGGTCCTTGCGGGCGTCTACGTCGAGGGCCTACCCACGGCGCCGCAGATCGAGCTCTCCCTCGACCGGCAGAAGGCGAGCGCGCTTGGCGTCACCTTCGCCGACATCAACGACGCGCTCTCGACGAGCCTCGGCTCGGCCTACGTCAACGACTTCCCGAATCAGGCCCGCATGCAGCGGGTGATAGTGCAGGCGGAAGCCGGGCGCCGGATGAAGGCCGAGGATCTGCTCGACCTGCATGTCCGCAATGCGAAGGGCCAGATGGTGCCGCTGCAATCCTTTGCCAGCATCGCGTGGACCATGGGTCCCGCACAGGTGGTCGGGTTCAACGGCTATCCGAGTATCAAGATCTCGGGCAGCGCCGCCCCCGGCTTCGCCAGCGGCGACGCCATGGCCGAGATGGAGCGCCTTGCCGGGCAACTGCCCGCGGGCTTCGACTATGCCTGGACCGGGCAATCCCTGCAGGAGAAGCTCTCTGGCTCTCAGGCCGTGTACCTGCTCGCCCTGGCGTTATTCTGTGTCTTCCTCTGCCTCGCCGCGCTCTACGAGAGCTGGTCGATCCCGCTCGCCGTCTTGCTTGTGGTGCCGACCGGCGTGGTCGGTGCGGTCTTCGCAATGCTGCTTCGTGACATGCCGAACGACGTCTACTTCAAGGTCGGCTTGATCACGGTGATCGGCCTGACGGCGAAGAACGCGATTCTGATCATCGAGGTGGCCAAGGAACTCGTGGCACAGGGGCGGCCCGTGCGCGAGGCGGCCCTCGAAGCCTGTGAGCTGCGTTTCCGGCCCATCGTCATGACGTCGTTCGCTTTCATCCTCGGCGTGGTACCGCTGGCCGTCGCCACGGGCGCGAGCATGAACAGCCAGCGGGCCATCGGCACCGGCGTGCTTGGCGGCATGATCACGGCGACGGTGCTGGCCGTGTTCGTCACCCCGCTGTTCTACGTGCTGATTGCCTCTGCCTTCCGCGGCAGGCCAAGAGCCACGTCTCCGCGTGCGGCCGATGAAACGATGAGCTTGCCCTCGAACATCGATATGACGCGCGGTGTTCGATAATGAGTGACGGATTGCCGGAGGTTTGCCTCCGGCAATCATCGAACCCTACTTTCGCGCTCCCCAAGCAGCTCGGCTACAAACCAGAACGCACAGCACAACGACCGACCGCTTTCCGACTAGTCCCGACGAAGGAGTAGAGACCGGGTTGGGTCGGGACCCGCCCGTCCGTTCGACGACCGGGTCGGGTGGATTTCCGCCAGTCCGCTTCCAGGCGGCGGATGTATCAAGCGGACATAGCCTCGAAGACCACTTAAAATCCACTTAACACATGAACACAGATGTCAACGAACGTTCGATCAAGACTACATAGTGTTTATCAGATTGCGCGCCTGAAGCCGCTCGCCGGGTAACAGATTACGCTCATCGCGTTGGAGCATTGCGGGCCATGAAAGTCTCGGGCGAACCGTCGGCGGGATCGACGAAGACGATATCGGAAGGTGCGCGACGCGGCGTATCGACCGAGAGGAAAACCACAGGTTCCTCCATGAGTGTCGGCAGGGCGTGAACGGTACCACGTTCGAAGAACAGGAGTTCTCCCGGCCCGAACTCTGCCTCCCTTCCGGCATCACCCATCCAGAATGTGCCGCGCCCCGACAGCACGTAGAGGTACTCGTCGCAGGTAGCGTGGTAATGCGGCGGCGTGGGGCGATAGTCGCGGAAAACCCGAGCGCTCGCCGCCTTGCGGTCGGTCAGATAAGTGTCGACGAGAAGCGTCTGCGCAGTCTTGGGGAGCGCGGCCGCGATAGCTGTGAGGTCGAAACGTCCGGTCTTTGTCGAGTCCGACATGTTCGCTCCGGAGCGATGATCGTTGGGGCGCGGTTCGTCACCCACCTCATAACAGCGCCGGCTAACCCCGGTCGCTGCCTCGGATCAGCGATGGTCGTTGGGGGCGGGCTTTGCACCGATGTCGAGGGTGAACACCCTCAATGGCTTCGCCACCCGGTCGGCGCCGCCGTTGAAGGGGGCCATTCGATTCAGTTGCGCTGCAGGCATCCACAAGCGCCCGTCAGCGTCGATCCACATCGCATCGACCCAGACGAGGCGCGGGTCCTGCACCAGCATCGTTCGCGATCCATCGGGCATGAGCTTCAGCACGGAGAGTTGGTCCGTGTCGCTGACGTAGAGGTTGCCCTCTGCGTCGATCGCGGTCCCACCGGTCGAAGGCGTATCGGCAAAGCGCTCGACATGGGTGGCGAGGCTCGCCGCATCCAAGTCCGTATCATCGAGATAGCGGGTATCGATGCGCGACATCCGGCCCGAGCTCGGCTGGTAGTAGACCCATCGCCCGTCGGGGGAGACCTCGATCTGGTCGGCGTGAATGTGGAGCGGCTTGCCATCCGGGCCGTGCATCGGACGCCCTTCGGCCGAGACCGCTCGGTCGCTCACGGTCGATGGATCGCCGTCTAGGACGCGTCGTGCCTGGCCCGATGCAAGGTCCAGTACGATTAGACCGGGCGCGCCGGCATCGGTGAGATAGGCATGGCCGGCGTTGAAACGGACATCGTCGACGAAGCTGTCCGTCCTCGTCACCGGGCCCAGCGGATAGACGCGTGTGGTTTGGTTCGTCGCGAGGTCGATGCGGATGAGCTTCGGGCCGCCGGGCAGGACGGGGTTTCCGATGCCGGGGGCGCCGGTATCGACCAGCCACAGGGCCCCGTCGGGCCCGATACGCTGGGCGTTGACGCGCACGAAGGCCTTGGACGGGTCCTGGCCCTTCGCCCAGCCGTTCCACGTCACGTCCGGATATGGGACGAGGATGCCGTCCTTCCACTCCACGATCTGCGGACCGGTCGAGCCGTCGAGCCGCGCGAGCACGAAGAAACGGCGCCCATCGGGGGCGATGCTAACCCCGGTCGATGGTGTGGCGAGGGTCATCGCCGTCACGAGGCGGGGATCCTCCTCCGCAAACGCACGAGTGGAGCCGGGCAGTGAGAATGCTCCCGCCAGGAGACACAGGGTAAGGCTCGCGACGATGTTACGACGAGGGACGGTCATGATGCGTTTCCCGATGGTCTTCGGTCCCGGCGAGGTGGCGCTTGGGCTTATGGAGATGGGACGGTGCCAAGCTGCCGAAGCAGGGTAAGGTTGTCCTCGATGTGCCAGTTGGCTGCGATGCGTCCGTCGACGACGCGGTAGATATCGGTGGCGATGAACGCCACCGGCTCGCCCCGGCCCTGGCGACCCTCGAATGTGCCGGTGAAATGACCGCGCAAGCGCAGGTGCAGCACGGCCCGGTCGCCCGCCACGATCATCTGTTCGACCTCGCAGGTGAGGTCCGGAACAGCCTTTCGAAAACCCTCCGAGGCCAGGAGCGGTCCGGTCGGACCTTGCACCCGCCCGGGCGGCGGCGTCTCGTCCACGAAGTCCTCGGACAGCGCCGCCCGGGCGTAGGCCGGGTCGCCGGTGTTCCAGAAAGTGGCGTATCGCCGGGCTGCCAGCACCACGGCCTCGCGCTGTTGCGACGCCTGGCCGGGATCGACGACAAGCACGCCGGGCGAGACGAGCGTCTCTGCGGCGGCGGGGGTGGCCGCCAGCACGACGGCCATCGTGGCGAAACGAAGCGACGGGATCATCGGTTGAACTCCTGGCTCATTTCTGTCGGTTCACTGTCGCGGAAGGCGACCTCGATCAGCGTGCCGCCCGGGGCGTGCAGGAAAATGCGGCGCTCGCCGATCTCGGGGACCTCCATCCGGCTGTAGGGGATGCCACGGTCGTCGAGGCGCCGGCGGAAGGCGTCATGGTCGTCGCGGCGGAAGGCGACGTGGTCGATGCACTCGGCCGACCCGTCCGGAACTGGCACGCCGGCTCGCGCTGGAATGAGGTGCACGATGGGTTCCCCGTCCGCGTAGAGCCAGTGCCCGGGAAAGCCGAAGGCCGGGCGGAAGCCCTCGCTCAGGTCGAAGACATCCTTGAAGTAGCGACGGTGGCCATCCAGGTCGCGGGTGCGGAGCGTGGCGTGGTCGAGGCGCATCGGCCGCCCTTCACGCGATGGTGCCGCCGCCGTCGACGGTGACGGTCGAGCCCGTGGCATAGGGGTTCGTGGCCACGAACAGGATGGCCTGGGCGATGTCGTCGGGATGCCCGATCCGGCGTGCAGGCAGATGCGCGGCGCGACGCTCGAACATCGCCTGCCGGTCGGCCGAATCCATCCGCGCATAGAGCGGCGTATCCACGAGCCCGGGCGACACCGTGTTGAACCGGACCGGCGCCCGCTCCAAGGCCAGGCCGCGCGAAAGGGCATCAAGCGCGGCGTTGATCGCCCCCTGCAGGACGGCGGTGGGACTAGGACGGTGACTGAGGTAGCCCGAGACGAAGGTCAGGGATCCGCCGTCGACGATCCGCGCCGACCGGGCGACACGGTAGGCACCCCAGAACTTCGAATCCATCGCCGACCTGGCGTCCTCGAAAGGAAGCTCGGCCACCGAGCCGGTTTTCGTGGAAGCTGCGGCGACGACGATGTGGTCGAAAGGCTTCCTGCCGCCGAAGAAGGCTTCGACTTCGGCTTGCCTGGCGAAATCGAGCACGGTCGCCTCCGCATCTGCGGCTCGCGCGGCGTCGTCGAGCTTCGCGCCCGGAAGGCCCGCCGCGACGACCCGGGCACCGCTCCGCGCGAAAAGCTGCGTTGTCGCCGAACCAATTCCGCCGGCAGCGCCGACGACGAGGACCGTCCGTCCGTTCAGGTCCAGAGGCATGGCATCAGTCTCCTCTAAGTTGCGCCGGGGAAGCGACCCCGTTCGTCACCACAACCTAACTCTTGCTTTTCGGCTGATAAGCCAGGTTACAGTTGATTTATTCTTGAAAGAGGGTTGAGGATCGATGCTCGACGATCTGAACGAGTTACGCACCTTCCGTCGCATCGCGGCGCTCGGCAGCCTGACGGCGGCGGCGCGCGATCTCGGAGTCGGGCTGGCTGTCGTGAGCAAGCGCTTGACGACGCTCGAACGCAGGGCCGGTGTAAGATTGATCCAACGCTCCACGCGGAGCCTGTCGATAACGGACGAGGGCCAGACCCTGCTCGTTCAGGTGGAACGGGCGCTGGACGCCATCGAATCCGCCGAGGAGCGCCTCGCGACCGGGCGTGACGAGCCGATGGGATTGCTGCGGGTCGGCGCGCCGGTCTCGTTCGGGCGGCGGCACGTCGCACCGGTCCTGGGCCGCCTCGCGGCACGGCATCCCCGGCTCGAAGTCGACCTCAGGCTCGACGACCGCGTTACCGACCTCATCGGCGAGCGCATCGAGGTGGCAATCCGCATCGGGCCCCCACGCGACAGCACGATGATCATGCGTCGGCTAGCCGACAACCGGCGTATCCTGGTCGCGGCGCCCGACTACCTCGACCGGCATGGACGCCCGTCGAAGCCTGAAGACGTCGTCGGCCTGGAAGGCTTGAGCTACGGGGATGCGACGATGCCGTGGCGCTTGCTTGGTCCGGGAGGCGTCGAGACGGAATTCCGTCTCAGGATGCGCCTTCGCTCGGACAGCGGCGACGCGGTGCACGATTGGGCTCTTGCGGGGGCAGGCATCATGCTGAAGTCCGCCCTGGACCTCTCAACCGACCTCGCCGCGAACCGGCTGGAAAGGGTGCTCCCGGACTATGCGAGCGCGCCGTCGCCGGTCTACGCCCTGTTCGCGTCCGCCCAAACGATGTCGACCAGGGCGAGGGTGTTCATCGATGCGATGGTCGTCGAACTGGCGGATCCCGGGAACACATCGGCCGTCATGCCCACCTAAGCGGCCATCCCGCCTCCGACGTCTTCAGGAAGGCAAGGCCCACGTGCTCCGCTGACGATCAGGCGGTCATTCGCGCGAGCCCGCTCTCGTCGCGGACGACGCCTAGCGTCCCGACCCTGCGGCCTCCCTATTCCTCAGGGTGCACCTCGCGGCTCGGGACGCCCGCCCGCCAAGCCGTCCGCGAGGCGCTCGGCTTCGGCCTCACGGTCGGCGAACTCGGTCAAGTCCTCGAAGGCCTCGATCCCACGGACCTGGTCCCGCCGCATCCCGACGAGGACCCGGTGGACTACGGCCCGCGGGCGGCGAGCGAGATCATGGTCCGGTACCTCGTCGCCTGAGGAGCGCCGGGCCAAGAACACCACCCCTCTCCCACCCAAGAAGGAACGACAACATGGTCGATACGCATCGCATCACGGGCGCCGCCAAGGAACTCGGCGGCAAGGTACAGGGCGCCGTCGGCGACCTCACAGGTTCGCACCGCCATTCGGCGCAGGGACGTCTTCACGAGGCCGAGGGAGCCGCCGAGAACCTCTACGGCCCGGCACGGGATGCCGTGCGCGACGTCGCGGACCAGGTCGAGGATGCCGCTCGCCACGCCGGCGGCCGCGTCCGGGACGCCATTGACCATCTCGCTGACCGGGACGAGGTCGAGCATCGCCTCCACCGGGCCGGGGATGCGGCCGAGGCGCATTTCCACGATGCGGAACGAACGGCACGCCACGTCGCCCGGGAGGCCCGCGCCCATGCCGAGGACGCCTATCGCGCCGGCGGCCGCCACCTGCACGACGCGAGGCGCGAGGCGGCGCATCGGATCTCCGAGCACCCCGTCAACGCGCTGCTCGTCGCCGGTATCCTCGGCTACGGCCTCTCGCTGCTCGTCCACCGGCGTCACTGACGCCGGGGCCGGGTCCCCGAACTCCCGGGCGAACGGTCGCCCTGGTCATACGCGCAGCCGCCCCGGCCTTCAGGACACGGGCGGCTGCGTGTCCGCGTCGCCGCCCAGCCTCGCCAGAAGCCAGCGGCCCGCCGGTCCCAGGGGCTCGTCCCGCCGATAGGCCGCGACCAGCGTGATGTGGCGGAGCGCCCCGTTGTCGTTCCAGTCCTCCGTGGGGAGGTGCACGAGGCGGCCCGCGGCAAGGTCATCCGCCACGAGCGCATCGGGGAGCCTGCCCCACCCGATGCCGGCCAGCAGCAGGGCGTGCTTGGCCGCCAAATCCGTCACCCGCCAGGTGTTGGCCGCCGCCACGCCGATCTCCTGGTCGGCGGGCGCTTTCGTGCCTTCCGTCAGCACGATCTGGAGGTGGTCGCGCAACGTCTCGGCACCCAGCGGGCCGGCCAGGGCCAACGGGTGGGACGGCGCGGCCACGTCGATGAGCGTGATCGCCCCGATTACCCGCTTCACCATCGTGTCCGGAAGCAGCATGCCGAACACGACGTGGATGTCCGCGGGCTCCCTCGATCCCGCGCTGTCCCGCACGTCCAACGAGAACGGCTGGATGCCGATGCGGAGCCGGACGCTCGGATAGGCGTCGGCGAAGGCGGCGAGGGCCGGCGCGAGTAGCCCCACCGGCACGAGGGCGCCGAGGCTGAGGTGCAGGCCCGTCTCCAACCCCCGCTTGATCTCCCGGGCCTGGATACGGAACCGGCCGACATCGTCGAGGATGCGGCGCGCCTGGGGCAGCAGCGCCAGACCCGAGGGGCTCAAGGCGGGCCTGTAGACGGTCCGGTCGAAGAGCTCGGTCTCGACCTGCTCCTCAAGCTTCTGGATCGCGTAGGTGATGGCGGATTGGGCCCGGTTGAGCCTGCGCCCAGCCTCCGAGAAGCTGCCGGCCTCCACCACTGCCACGAACACATGGAACTGGTCGAGCGTGAGTGCATCCATCATCATCGTCAGATCCGATGGGGATCATCGAGACAATCCCGGTTTCATCGATGATCGAGACCTAGCACGTTGTGGGTCGCTCAACACCCAAACCGGAGCCCTCGACGATGTCCCAGACCCTTTCTCCCGCCCTGCGGCCCTCGGACCGGTCTTCCGGCAAGGCCCTCCGCATCGGTCTCTGGATCGCCCAGGGCTTGGTGGCGCTCGTGTTCGTCCTCGCGGGCTTGACCAAGCTGACGACGCCGATTCCCGACCTGTCCGCGATGATGCCCTGGACCGGGCAGTTCCCCGAGGCGTTCGTCCGCCTGATCGGCATCGTCGACATCGCGGGCGGGCTCGGGATCATCCTTCCGGCCGCGACCCGCATCCTGCCTCGCCTGACGGTCGTCACCGCGCTCTGCTGCGTGGTGCTGCAACTCCTGGCGATGGCCTTCCACGTCTCGCGTGGCGAGATCCCGGTGCTGCCGCTCAACCTCGTGCTGCTGACCCTCTCGGCCTTCGTCCTGTGGGGCCGCGCCACCAGGGCGCCAATCGCACCGCGCTCGTGATCCTCGAACGACCCCTACGACAACCAACCCGGGCCGTATGCCATGTCCCTGACCGACCAGACCGCCGACCACGACCAAGGATCACCCAGTCTCCTCGACAAGGCACCCGGTCGGATCGGGCGCGTCGACCTCGTCGTCCGCGACCTCGACCGAACCCGTCGCTTCTACGAGGAGACCATCGGCCTCGCCCCGATGGGCCGCGAGGGGCCGACGCTCCACCTCGGCGCCGGTGGCCCGGCCCTTCTGTCCCTGACGCACGAGCCGGACGCCGATGCGCCGGCACCGGGTTCGGCCGGCCTTTTCCATACCGCCTTCCTGCTGCCGTCGCGGAGGCAGCTCGGGGCATGGTTGGATCACGCGATGCGGCGCGGGGTCGTCCTCGAAGGCGCATCGGACCATCGCGTGAGCGAGGCCTTGTACCTCCGCGATCCGGAGGGGAACGGCGTCGAGGTCTATGCGGACCGGCCGAGCGAAACCTGGACGGTCATCGACGACCTCGTCCGGATGGGCAGCGAGCGGCTCGACCTTCGAGAGCTGATGCGGGCCAAGTACCGTCCATGGTCCGGGATGCCGTCAGACGGCTGCATCGGGCATGTCCACCTCCAGGTCGGCGACCTCGCCCTGGCGGATCGGTTCTACGCGACGCTCCTCGGTTTCCAGGCCAACGAACTGGTGCCGAGCGCACGCTTCTACGGCATGGGCGGGTACCATCATCAGTTCGCGGCCAACATCTGGAGAAGCGCCGGGGCCGGACCGCGCAAGCCAGGCAGTACAGGTCTCGCGGGCTTCGAGATCCTCATGCGCGACGCGGCCTGCCTCACGGCGCTTCGAGCGACCGTGCGGTCCATCCGAGAGGACACCCGAGAGGACGGCGGCGACCTCATCCTCCGTGATCCCTGGAACACATCGGTTCGCGTGAGGAGCGCGTTGGGTCAGGCGAACCCTTTGTGAGGCATCGACCGCGAATCATCGCGGAACGATGCAATCCGAACATCGGCCCCTTCAGAACTCGGATCCCGGGCCTCGCCGAGGCGCTCCGACCGAGCTTGCAACGTCGCCGGGCGCGGTCAGCGGAACCGTGCTGCGCCAGGCGGTCCCGGATCGCGCCTTCCCGAAGCCGGCCAAGTAGAGGCTTCGCATGTACGAGACCTCGAAGCCGTTCACCGTCGTTGGCCTGGGAGCGGCCCCGTCGATGTAGGCGAGGTGGAACCCTGCCCGGTGGCTCGCAGCAAAGGCGTAGGCCGCCGCCAGGCTCGCCGAGCTACGTGCCTGCGCCCCGGTGGCGAGGGTCTGCTGGACGATGGGAAGGGTCTCGGCCCGCACGATCTCGAACTCGGGATCGATCCGCCCGTTCATGAGCACGTAGAAGTCGGCCTTCCCCGGGGCGCCACGGATCCTGTCACCGACGAGCGCCGCCTGGGGCAGGATGAAGACCGGCGCGACCACGGCGCCGTCGACGTGGAGTTCCTGGTGGAGGCGTCCCTCGGCCTGCACGTCGAGAAGCTGCGGCCGGAACACCGCCGGCACGCTGGCCGACGCCGTGAGCACGTCACGGAACAGGGCGGCGGCGTTCGGGGCGCCGCTCGCGGCGATGGTGCCCATGTTCCAGACCATGGCCCGCTTGGCGTCGAGGTTCGTGGTCATGACCAGGAGCCGTCGACCCTTCGCGTGCTCGCTTGCCACCGCCGCCAGCAGGTCGGTGGTGACGTACGCCCGACGAGGTCGCGAAGGCGCTGGTCCCCGAACAACTCCGATCCGAAGACCACGTTGGCGAGGCTGGGATTGGCGACGAGCGAGGACGCGACGCCGCTCGTATAGATCTCGGTGAGGACCGGGTCGTAGGCCGCGCCCAGGAAGGCGAACGGCGCGATCAGCGCCCCGGTGCTGACGCCCGAGACGAGGGAGAACTCAGGCCGCGTTCCCGCCGCCGACCAGCCGTTGAGAACCCCGGCCCCGTAAGCGCCGTCGTCGCCGCCGCCCGACAGCGCCAGGTATGTGAACAGCCTCGAACGCGGCGGCTGGGTCCCCATGAAGGTGGCGTACCGATCCAGGGGGACGTCGGCGAAGATCCGTGCGCCGGGAATCCCCGCCACTTCGGCCGCAGCGGATTCGCTCGCGGTGTAGGGCGTCCGCGGAAGCGAGGCGCAGGCCCCGAGGCTCGACAGGGCGGACGCCGCGAGGACGGCCCGTATCCGGCCTGCGAATGGCATGGTCTTCATCGTAAGCCTCTCGCTTGCCCTCGACCGAGGGTCGGTCACGCGCGCGCTCGGCCGGCTCAGGCTTGGGCGAGGCGCAGAAGGTCCTTCAGGGCCGCGGCCCGCCTGGCCGGGTCGGCCGGTCCCAGCCCGAGGGCGAGGGCGAGCCAGGAGCCCTCGACGAGAGCCCGCACGGCGTCGGCACGGCCCGGGTCGATGCCGTTCAGGTCCGGGCCCAGCCATGCGTCGGAGAAGCCCTGCCACTTGTGGAGCGCCTCCGGGTCGGACAGCAGCGCCGCCAGGATGAGGGGCCGGTCGCAGGCAGGGTCCGGCGCGACGTGGGCCTGGACGTAGGCCCTCAGACGACGCCCGCGCGGGTCGGGATCGGTCGCCACGAGACGGAGCAGGTCCCGCTGGAGCCGGTCGATCTGGTCGTCGAGCAACGAGGCCCGCAGCCTCGCCTTGCTGGGGAAGTGATGGAGGAGCCCGCCCTTGCTGGTGCGCGCCTCCCGCGCGACGGCCTCCAACGTCAGCGCCTGGACGCCATGGCGCAGGAGCACGCGGCAAGCGGCCCGGAGGAGCCGCTCCTTGCGGTCAGAGCCCCTCCGGCCGCGGATCGGCGATGCCGGCGGCGTGGCCGATCCCATCGGATCGTGGGCCGCGAGGATCACGCCGGCACCTGACTGTGGCCATGCGGGTCCGCGGCGGTCGCCGCCTTTCCTTCGCCCCGACCGGGCTTGATCCGGTACCAGCCGACATACAGGGCGGGCAGGAAGAACAGGGTCAGGAAGGTGCCGGCGATGATGCCGCCGATCATGGCATAGGCCATCGGCCCCCAGAAGATCTCGCGCGCGATGGGGATCATCGCGAGGCTGGCGGCGGCGGCCGTGAGGAGGATGGGCCGCATGCGATGGCAGGTCGCCTCGACCACGGCGTCCCACCTCGGCATGCCCGTGGCCTCGTACTCCTCGATCTGGGCGACCATGATTACCGAGTTGCGGATGATGATGCCGATGAGGGCCAGCACGCCGAGGATCGCGACGAAGCCGAGCGGCGCCCCCGAGGGCAGGAGGGCCGCCACGACGCCGATGAGGCCGAGGGGCGCGACGCTGACCACCAGGAAGAGCTTCTGGATGCTCTGCAGCTGCACCATGAGGAAGAAGGCCATGGCGAGGAGCATCACAGGCGCCACGGCCGCGATGGGACCGGCACCCTTCCCGCTTTCCTCGACCTCGCCACCCGTCGCGAGGACGTAGCCCGCGGGAAGCGTCTTCCGGAACGCCTCGATCTCGGGCTTCAGGGCGGCCACGACCGTGGCCGCCTGCGTGGCGTCCTTGATGGTGGCCTTGACGGTGATGGTGGGGAGCCGGTCGCGCCGCCAGACAATGGGTTGCTCCAGGTCGTAGCGGATCTTGGCGAAGGCCAGCAGGGAGACGGTGCTGCCGTTGGGGAGCGGGACCTGGAGGCTCTTCAGGGTGTCGATGGAGTGCCGCTCGGCGGCCTGGGCGCGGCTGACCACGTTCACGAGATAGATCGAGTCCCGGACCTGGGTGATGCTGCCGCCGCCCACGACCCCGTTGAGGATGGTGGCGATGTCCTTCGAGGTGATGCCGAGCTGGCGCGCCTTGTCCTGCAGGATCTCGACCTTGAGCACCTTGCCGGGCTCGTTCCAGTCGAGGGTCGGGACGGACAGGCTGGCATTCGCGGCGACGATGTTCGACAGCGTCATCGCCGACTGGCGCACCACCTGCAGGTCGGGGCCGCCGATCCGGTACTGGATCGGGCGTCCGACCGGCGGCCCGATGTCCAGCGGATGCACGAAGACGTCGGTGCCGACGAAGTCCCGCTTCGCGACCTCGCTCAGGCGCGCGATGGTGCGGCCGCGCGCTTCCAGGGAGGCCGTCTCGATGACGATCTGGCCGAAGAAGGCGTTGGCGAGTTGCTGGTCCAGCGGAAGGTAGAAGCGGACGGCGCCCTGTCCGACGTAGGAGGTCCAGTGCCGGATCTCGGGATCGCCCTTCAGCACGCTCTCGAAGCGGTCCATCTGGGCCTGCGTCTCGCCGATGCTGGCGCTCTGCGGCAGCGTCATGTCGACGAGCACCTCGGGCCGATCCGAGGACGGGAAGAACTGCTGCTGGACGAAGCCGAGGCCGTAGACGGAGGCCCCGAGCAGCGCGACGCAGACCGTCACGGTCAGCCAGCGATGGCGCATGGCGGGCAGGAGCAGGGCGCGGAAGGCCGAGAGCGTGCGGCTCGGCTTGTCGTGGTGGCCCTTGATGGCCTTCGGCAGGATCTTGACCCCGATCAGGGGGGTGAACGCCACGGCCACCACCCATGAGACGAGGAGCGAGACCGCGATGACGACGAAGAGCGAGTAGGTGTACTCGCCCGCCGACGAGCCGTTGAATCCGATGGGGATGAAGCCCGCCACCGTCACGAGCGTGCCCGTCAGCATCGGGAAGGCGGTGGAGGTGTAGGCGAAGACGGCGGCCTTCTGCAGGCTGTCGCCGACCTCCAAACGTGCGACCATCATCTCGACGGAGATCATGGCGTCGTCGACCAGGAGGCCGAGCGCGATGATGAGCGCGCCGAGCGAGATGCGCTGGAGCGTCACCCCCATGGCGTCCATGATCACGAAGGTGATGGCCAGGACCAGCGGGATGGAGAGCGAGACGACGAGGCCGGCGCGCCACCCCAGGCTGATGAAGCTCACCGCCAGAACGATCACTACCGCCTCGATCAGGGCCTGGACGAAGCCGCCCACGGCCTCCTCCACGATCTTGGGCTGGTCTGAGACGAGGTGGATGCCGACGCCCGCGGGCAGGTCGGCTTCGAGCTCGCGCATCTTCTCCTTCAGCGCCTCGCCGAAGTGCAGGAGATTGGCGCTGGCCTGCATGGCGACGGCGAGCCCGATGGCGGGCTGGCCGTCGTAGCGGAACAGGGCCTCGGGCGGATCGGTGAAGCCGCGGGAGATCTCGGCCACGTCCGAGAGCCGGAAGAAGCGGTCGTTGATCCGCAGGTTGATGGCCTTCAGGCTGTTCTCGTCCGTGAACTGCCCGCCGACGCGCACGCTGACCTGCTCGGGCCCGGCCTGGATCACGCCCGAGGGCTGGACGGCGTTCTGGGCCTGCAGGGTGTTGATGACGCTCTGCATGTCGATGCCGAGCGCGGCGAGCTTGCGCACCGAGAAGTCGAGGTAGATCACCTCGTCGCGCGCGCCCAGGATCTGGGTCTTGCCGACGTTCTCCACGGCCAGGACGCCGGTGCGCACCTGCTCGACGTAGTCGCGGAGCTGACGCATCGAGAGGCCGTCCGACGTGAAGGCGTAGATGTTGCCGAACACGTCGCCGAACTCGTCGTTGTAGCCCAGCGGCTGGACGCCCTGCGGGAACGTGCCCTGGATGTCGCCGAGGCGCTTGCGCACCTGGTAGAACAGCCACGGGATGGTTTTGGGGGGCGTGGTCTCGCGAAGGTTGACGAACACGGTTGTCTGGCCCGGGGTCGTGTAGCTCTTCGTGTAATCGACCGCGTTGATCTGCTTGACCTCCTTCTCGATGCGCTCGGTCACCTGTTGCAGCGTCTCGTCGATGGTGGCGCCCGGCCAGCGGGCCTGGACGACCATGGTCTTGATCGCAAAGGCCGGGTCCTCCTCGCGCCCGAGCTTGGTGTAGGCCATGGCCCCGGCCAACAGCGCGATGGCCATGAGGAACCAGATGAAGGACCGGTGGGACAGCGCCCATTCCGAGATGTTGAAGGATTTCATCGGCGCATCCTTGCGCGGCTCGACAGGTCCGGGACCCGCGGGTGAACGGAAAGGGCGATTGGAGGGGAAGACCGCGGCGGATCGGGCCTAGAGGTCGGTCTCGGGAAGCCGGACGGCCTGGCCCTCGGTGAAGCCGTGGACGCCGGCGACGGCGACCTTCTCGCCGGCCTTGAGACCGGTCCCGACGAAGGCGCGACCCTCCTCGCGTTCCAGGATCGTGACCTCGCGGCGGTTTATGGTCCTGCCGTCCGGGGCGACGACCCAGACCGCGGCGTGGCCGTCGTCCTCGACGAGGGCCGTCGACGGCACCGGGAAGCGCGGAGAGACCGGCCGCTCGAACGCGACCGTGACGGTATTGCCGAGGCGGAAACCATCGGGCGGATCGATCAGGGACATGCGCACGCGTCGCGTCCGGGTCGAGGCTTCGGCCAGGGGACCGATCTCGCGCACGCGGGCCCTGGCGGTGACCTCGGGAACCTCCTGGAGCCTGACCGTGAACTCGATGTCCTTCGGCATTTCGCCGATCAGATCGTCCGGGATGTCGACCACGGCCTCGCGCACGTCGGGACGCGCCATCGTGACCACCACCTGCCCCGGCGGGACCACCTGCCCGACCTCGGCGCTCCACGCCGTGACGACGCCGTCGAAGCCCGCGGTGAGCGTGGCGTAGCCGAGCTCGTCCGTGGCCTTCTGCAGGGCGGCCTTGGCCTGGGCCAGCCGGGCGTCGGCGGTGTCGCGATTGGCCACCGCCCCGTCGAGCTGGGCCTGCGTCACGGCGCTGTTGTTCTCGAACAGGATGCGTTGCCGCCCCTCGGCGGCCGAGGCGTTCTTCACTTGCGCCTGGGCATCGGCCACGTCGGCGCGGGCCCGCACCAGGGCGAACTGCTGCACGGTGGGATCAAGGGCGGCAAGCCGCGTGCCCTTGGCGACTTGGTCGCCGACGAAGACGTCGCGGGCGACGATGCGACCGCCGATCCGGAAGCCGAGTTGGCTCTCGTAGCGAGGCTGGACCGTGCCCGCGAAGGGGCCGAAGGTCCGGGCTTCCTCCAGTGCCACGGTCGTCGTCAGGACCGGGCGGACCGGCGGCGGGGCCTCGGCCTTCTGCTCCTTGCAGCCCGAAAGGGCGACGAGGGCGGCGATGGGGAGGACGAGGCGTCTCACGGCGTGCCCTTTCCGGCGACGGTGACCTTTCGGCCCGGTGACAGGAACTGGATGCCGGCGGTGACGACCTCCTCGCCGGGCTCGACGCCACCGGCGAGGACGATGCCCGAGCCTTCGTAGCGGTCGATCTCGACGGGCTTGGGCGACACGCTCCCCGTTCCCGGGTCGAGGACCCACACCGCCGACGCGTCCTTCCATCGGAAGAGCGCGCTCCACGGCAGCGTCACCGCATCCCGCGGGCGCAGGCGGGCACGTCCGAGCACCACCGCCCCCAGCGACATCCCGGCCGGCACCGCGTCGAGACCGATCTTCACGCGGACGCCGCCGGAGTTCGTGTCGACGGTGGGGGAGATCTCCCGCACGGTCCCGACTGTGGTCACGCGCGGGTCGGCCTGGAGCGAGACGTCGACCTTCCGGCTCTCGGGGGGCGGCTCCAGCAGGATGGTCGGGACCGTGAAGACGGCGTCGCGGCTTCCGTCCTGCGCCAGCGTGAACACGGTCTGGCCAGAGGAGACCACCTGGCCTGCCTCCGCGCTGCGGGCTGTGATGATGCCGGCCACGCCGGTCCGAAGCTCGGTGTAGGTGAACTGCTCCTTGGCCGTACCGAGGGCCGCCCGGGCCGAATCGACCGACGCCTGCGTCGTTCGAAGCTGCTGCTCCGCCCCGTCGTAGGTGGTGCGGGTGGTGTAGCCGCTCTTCATCAGGGTCTGCTGGCGCTCGAAGTTCACCTTGGCCTGTATAAGGAGCGCCTCGGCGGAGTTGAGAGCGGCCTGGGCGGTGTCGACGTTGACCTGTTGCTCCTGCGTCTCCAGCCTCGCGATGACCTGGTCGGCCCGGACATGGTCCCCGACCTCGGCCAGGCGCTCCGAGATCTTGCCGGTCACGCGGAAGGAGACGTTGGACAGATACTTCGCCTGGATGTCCCCGCTCAGCACCACGTCCTCCGAGACCGGGGCGCGGACCGCGGTGACCGTCTTCACAGAGACCGCCTCGGTCGCAACCGCATCACTTGCGACGAGCAGCGCCACCGAAAGAAGGGTCAGGCGGGTCATCATGGGATCGGGCTCCGTATCACCCGCGTGGACGGGGGGGCGAAGGAGCGGCTGCGAGGGGGCGAAGCAGCCGCTCCTTCTCGGCCGTCGCTCCCGGGGGGCGACGGCCATTCCGGTGCCCCTGGATGGGGCGAAGGGGTTGTCCCGTACGGCCACGCGGCCATGAAGGCGACGCGCTTGCCGGGATGCCCATGATCTACTAATAACTAACCAGTCAGTCAACAGGGAATGAGATGAGCAAGGCGGCGGTGGGACCGAGGCAGAGGCGCAAGGAAGCGCGACCGGGCGAGATCCTGGAGGCGGCGTTCGAGGAGTTCGCCCTCAAGGGCTTCGCTGGGACGCGGGTCGACGACGTGGCCCTTCGCGCCGGGATCACGAAGGGCACGGTCTACCTCTACTTCCCGAGCAAGGAGGATCTTTTCGTCGCCACCTTCAAGGAAATGGTGCAGCCCACCCTCGACCTACTCGCCAGCTTGGCGACCAATCCGAAGGGCCCGGCGATGGAGATCCTCCGGGCCTACTTCCGGTTCGTCTACGACGCCCTGGTCCATGACCGACGCGGCCGGGAGTTGCTCCGGCTGCTGCTAGCCGACGGGACGCGCTTTCCGGAACTGGCTGTGCGGTGGCACGACGAGGTCATCGGGCCGGTGAACGCCCGGTTGGCCGCCGTCCTCGCCTACGGTGTGGAACGCGGCGAATTCCGGCCTGTCGCCGCTAGCGAGTTCCCGAACCTGATGATGGCAGCGGCCGTGTCCGCCTCGATCTGGCGCACGCAGTTCGGGGATGCCTACCCCATGGATATGGCCGCCTACTTCGACGCCCACCTCGACATGCTTGAACGGACCCTCGTCGTGGGTCGCGCAGGCGAAGGTCGCTGAGATTCGATCAGGAGGACGTCATGGAAATCGCGGTCCTTACGGCCGCCACCGGCCTGGCCGGCTCCCTCGTGGGCGCGGCCTCGTCGTTGGTGACGACGTGGCTGACCCAGAACGGCGCGCGCAAGGCGCAATGGCAGGCGCAGGAGGCGGGGAAGCGCGAGGCGCTCTACGACGAGTTCATCGCCGAGGCGTCGAAGTGTCTGGCCGACGCGATCACCCACGACCCAGAGGGCCCGGAGGTGGTCGTCGGCATGTTCGCCCTCATCGGCCGCATGCGCCTGAGGTCGACGCGCCCGGTGATCGAGGCGGCCGAGCGGCTGCTTTCACAGGTGGTCGACATCTATGCCTCGCCGAACCTGACCTTCGCCGAGATCCAGGACAGGATCAGACAGGGGAAGGACGCGGACCCCCTCGCCGACTTCGGCGAGACCTGCAGACGGGAACTCGAAGTTCTCCGTATCTAGAACGCCCCCGAAACGCAGTGGCACGCACCACAATAGATCCGATAGGGAACGGTCACAAAAATACACATCCGAGTTTTATAATCGATAGGGCACTTATTTTCCGGTAAATTCGGTATTCAATAATTTATTGGCAGCCATGCTTGATGGTCCGGATGCAGCAGGGGCGGATGCACGATAAGACAGCACGGCGCCGAGGACGAGGTAGGGCGTCAGCCGGCTCACCCCCGCCTTGTTCATGCCGAACAGGCCCGCGAACACGGCCGCCGCCCCGGCGAGCATCGGAAGCGACAGGTCCGCGGTGTAGAAGGCGGCGATGATGAGGATCGCCCCGAGGTCGTCGATGATGGCGAGCGCGGTCAGGAAGATCTTGAGTGACACGGGCACGCGCGACCCGAGCAGGGCCAGCACCCCGAGGGCGAAGGCGATGTCGGTCGCGGTCGGGATCGCCCAACCGCGCAGGGTCTCGGGCGAGTGCCGGTTCACCGCGATCTAGATCAGGGCCGGGGCGACCATGCCGCCAAGCGCCGCGACGCCTGGAAGGACACGGTCGGGCCAGGTCCGCAGGCGTCCGTCGAGGACCTCGCGCTTGATCTCCAGGCCGACGAGCAGGAAGAACGCCGCCATCAGACCATCGTTGACCCAGTGCAGGACGCTGAGGCCGCCGACGTATGTCTTGAGGACTGGGAAGTGGGCGTCCGACCAGCCGGAGTTCGCGATGGCGAGCGCCAGGGCGGCGCTCGCCATCAGGATCAGGCCGTCGGATGCCTCCCCCTGGAGGACGTTACGCAGGGCGGAGATCGGGCGAAGCGGCATGGGCATAGGTCTCCCGCGCTGGCGGCCCGACCAGCGCTGAAGCCTGCCGGTCCGAAGGTCGGACCGCGCACCCATGGCCGGCTATCGCATCCGTTGGCCTATCCGGCGCTCCGATGCCTGGAACGGCCCGGGACGGTCCAGGTCAGGCAGCCCGCCCCGCCGCGCCGACGCCG
Organism: Methylobacterium trifolii; assembly: GCF_022179685.1. Classification (GTDB taxonomy): domain Bacteria; phylum Pseudomonadota; class Alphaproteobacteria; order Rhizobiales; family Beijerinckiaceae; genus Methylobacterium; species Methylobacterium trifolii. Next base: position 1,196 of record NZ_BPRB01000163.1, on the reverse strand, counting down.
ACATGGCTGACGCTCCAGTGCTCAAGGTGCTTGTAGACGATGACTTTGTTCGCGAGTTGGGCACCGTGCCGGCCGCAGAAGCCTTCGAGCTGCTCGCGGGTACCGATCAGCTCGACGCACATGGTCAGCTCGGGGTTGAGCGACTCGGCCCCATCGTCCTGGATCGGCCCATGGTTGCTGTAGCCGTGGTGGGACTGGTGGGCGACGGCGTTCATGAGGCCCTCCGCCTTGGCCTGGGCGACGAGCTCCCGATAGAGCGGCCTGCCGCCGGAAAACCATCCGGTCCGACCGGTGCCCGCCCGGTCCCGGGGCCTCATGTAGATCCGGATCATGCCGGTCTCGGTCGCGACGACGCGATGCGAAGCGTTCATGTCGGCTCCTTCAGTGGATGGTGGACGAGGGGGCGGGCCGGGGCCCGACGGCCGGCGCGCGCCCCGACCGCGCCTCGCGCAAGGTCGCGCCGCCGGCGAGGCCTGTCGCCGCCTTCGGGACGGCGATGCGCTGCGACAGGTAGATGCCGTTGTGGCCCGAGCAGAGGTACGCGAGGAAGCAGGCCACCGCGAGGTAGACCCCGTGCGTCGCGCCGAAGAGCTCGATGCCCATCAGCGTGCAGGCGAGCGGCGTGTTGGCGGCGCCCGCGAAGACCGCGACGAACCCCAGCGCCGCAAACAGGTCCACCGGCGCGCCGAGCAATCCGGCCAGGGCGTTGCCGAGCGCGGCCCCGATGAAGAACAGGGGGGTGACCTCGCCGCCCTTGAACCCGGCGCTGAGGGTCACGACCGTGAAGAGGACCTTTAGGACCCAGCTCCAGGGATGGATGTCCGGTCCGAAGAAGGTGTTGATGGTCATCCCGCCGGGGTCGGCCGCCGAGACGCCGAGCCCGAGGTAGTCGCGCGTCCCGAGGGCGTAGACGAGGCCGATCACGGCCAGGCCGCCGATCACCGGGCGAAGCGGTCCGTACGGGACCAAGCGCTTGAGCCACCCGCCGAGGAGGTGGTTGGCCTCCGCGAACAGCAAACCGACGAGGCCGAACGCGACGCCGGCGACGGCGACCTTGGCGAGTAGCAGTGGATCGACGGTCAGGGCCTTCGCGCCGCCGGCGAGGAAGTCGACGTGGTAGAATCCGTGGTGGATGCCCCAGGCTTGGCAGGTCCAGTCGCCGACCACCGCGGCGAGGAGTGTCAAACAGCGTTGAA
>NZ_BPRB01000162.1 GCF_022179685.1 Methylobacterium trifolii | reverse complement strand
GGGCCTGGGTAATTACGCTCATCGGTCGAGGTCGCCCGCCGCTTGTCGGCAGCCCTTTTTGCGGTTTCGTTTTCCCCGAATCCGCCAGGGTTAGAACCTTAGTAGGCGTGCCCTTCGGCGAATTGCACCCTCCCCCCTTTGCCAGGGAGGGGTAGGCGCTCGCCCCAGGCGGGGAGCCCGTCACACGCCGCGCCAGCCGCATCCACGCAACCCACTCCGGCGATACGATCCGCACCACGTTCGTGTCGTTGCGGAAGCCGGTGATACGGCGCTCCTCGACCGTCACCAGCCCGTGCTTGCAGGCCTCGCGGATGGCGTTGCGGACGGTGGTCTCGGCCACGCCCACGATCGCCGCGAGGTGCCCGACCGCCAGCCGGCAGTCGCCCCGCCTCGTCGTCTCGGCTGCCACGAGGGCGAGGACCCCCTGCTCCGCGAGGGTGAAGCGTGCGGCGATGGCCGGAGGAAGCCTACCGGAAGCTGCCCAACGGCGGCGGCGCTCCATCGAGGCATCCGTGCGCGGCCGGGAGCCAACGGGCTTCCTGGGGCCTCCTGCGCGATCTTGATAGGTGGTTGAGTTGGCAGTGAATGTCGCTTCGTTCGCACTTTGTGCGCGCCGCGGTCCATTTTTGGATAGTTGCCGCGCATCGATGAGCGCCGACAGGGCCTCAGCCTCGGCCTCGGACACGTTCCCGTCTGAGTAGGCTCGCCATAGCAGCGCCGTCACGGCCGGCAACGCGGCGCGCGGGGCCGCCTCCGCCTGTCGGCGGATCTCCTCGGCATAGGTCATCGTTCACGGTCCCTCACGGGCCGCGGCTAGGGTCCAGGCAAAGCCTCCCTGTTGACGGAAACAGGTTCCGTCTTGACTCCCGAGGGAATCATGTGGCTTGTGGGGAGCAACGACGCGGCCCCACTTGGCCCCAGGTTTTCAGCAGCCTCTTCCTTGCCGGGAAGGGGCTGTTGGCTTTTCAGGGTCTATCTCGCGGCGCTGATCTCTCCTGATGCCGGCTCACGACTCGCCATAGGGCGCGGCGCTGCCGGACACGGCATGTCGGCCGGGGCGCACCGTTAAGTCAACGTTGACGGGCCTACGCTAGGCTTGCGCGAGAGCCCGACCTGCGGCCCTCTCAGCGCCCATGATCCGATCCGAACTCGTCGCCCGCATCGCGGCGCAGAACCCGCACCTCACCACCAAGGCGTGCGAAGCTGTCGTCAATACGATCCTGAACTGCATCGGAGCGGCGCTGGCAGCCGGCGATCGGGTCGAGCTTCGAGGCTTCTGCTCGTTCTCGGTCAGGCGGCGCGATGCACGGGCGGGTCGTAATCCACGCTCCGGCGTAGCCGTCCAGGTCGCTGCCAGAAACTTCGTGCAGTTTAACCCAGGCAAGGAGATGCGGGAGCGCCTGCATCCTAAGGGAAACGGAACGTCCAGCAAGAGCGAGGCGCGGATACCGCCAGCATCCTGATAGGCTGCCCCGCCGCCGGGCAAATCACCGAACGGCGGGGCGTGTCGTGTCCACACGCCGTGCGGCAGGCCATCATCGGACGGCTGTTCACCAAGCTCGTCCCGCCCATCTTGTGCCCCCGCGGCCGACGGCGTTTGAGGCTGCCTTTTGATATCAAAGTGCCCAGGTAATCGTAGGACGAGCTATGCCATTTTTAGCCTGAACTTGGCACGTAGTCGTAGACCGAGGTCTCCGGGGGCTCGGATGGCGCCAGAAAGTGGCTGCTCGAACCATTGGGCAAGGTACCGGTGACGACGAAGTGGCTAGGCTCACCACGCGGTAGGGTACCGCTGACGACGAAGTGACTGCTCGCGCCATTGATTAAGGTGCCGGTGACGACGAAGTGGCTGCTCTCGCCGTTTGGGAGTGTGTCGGCGTAGAAGTAGTCGCCGCGGAAGTCGCTCGTCGCGCGCTGGACATTGTCGAAGAGTAGAAACTCGACATCCGCGCGGATCAGGTCCGTGTTGCCATTTGTCGTATTGATCACGACGAGATCGCCTGAGCCATCGTACGCCGCCACGACCCTGTACCCGCCTTCGCCGAGATTGCCCCGGAAGCCGGCGGTGTCGCTGCCATCCCCGCCCGAGATCACGTCACTGCCGAAATCGCCCCAGAGGAGATCGTTACCGCCTTCGCCATTGAGCGCGTCGTCGCCTTGTCCGCCAAACAGGGTGTCAGCGCCGTCGCCGCCCACGAGATAGTCGCGGCCCCTATTGCCAAAGAACACGTCGTTGCCCGCACTCCCCCAAATCACGTCGAAGCCCTGACCGCCGAAGAGCGTGTCATTGCCAAGCCCGCCCACCAGGGTGTCGTTGTTCTGGTTGCCGAGGAGAATGTCGTCGCCGTTACCACCGAAAACGAGATCGTTGCCCTCGTTACCGAAGACCGTGTCGTTGCCGCCAAGCGCGCGGATGCCGTCATTCCCGGTGTAGGCAAGGATGAGGTCAGCTTGTTCCGAACCGATGATTAGGTTCGCCCCGCCGTTACCCGTATAGCTGCCCATCGTCCGCTTCCTTATCAAATTTCGGCGGGCCATCACGGCCGAGACGCAGTATTACTATGATGGAAAAGAACCGTAAAACAAGACACTACGTAGCGGCGGCCTGCGAAACGCAATTCTCACAGTGGTCCAAGGCTTGCCGAACGGCCAAGGCCACATCGCATTAAGCAGGGCGAAAAGCCTTGGCCCCTCCAGCACAGGCCGTCAGGAGCATGTTGAGGCGCGCACTATCCTCAAACGCCAACGACCGCCTCCCGTTCGCGCTCGTCTAACTCCTGATCGACAGGGCATTCGGTACAGGCCTCGTATGCGCATAGTCGGCAGACTGTGTAGGCATGATCGAGGTCGACAACGAACCTGCGCAGTACCTTCTCGGCCAGATCACCAAAGGTCTGACGCTCACGTGCGGTTAATGCTGCCAAGGCTCGTGTGATCGCGGTGTCTCTGGCGGAAATTACGGCTTGGCAGGTCGCCTCGCCGGCAGGGGTCAGGCGAAGGGCCACCGCACGCCGATCCAACGGTGAAGGCTCTCGAACAACCTGACCATTATCGACAAGCCGGTCGACGAGCCGCACGGCGCCTGGATGTGACAGCCTGAGCGAACGACGCAGCCGCTCGATAGGCATTCCCGGATCATGTCCGAGCAGCGCGAGAGCAGCGGCTGCGGGCCCAGGTTCCGGAGCCTGTGCCTGCGCTTCGTGCAGCATCGCATCGGTCAGAGCCAGGGCCAGTGCACCGACCACGTTATCGCTTCGAGCATCCATCCGGCAAATTATATGCGCGGCGCATGGACTTCAAGCGTTCTCTAATTTATATGCTTCGCGCATACATCGACCGGAGCATAGAGATGCAGCCCCCTTTCCAATCCACGTCCCGTTTCACCCAGGTCGCGCAGAACCCAGCGGCAACATTGACCACCGCGGGTCGGACGATCGCGCTTACCGGCGTTGTCCTGCCGCTCTTCATGATCGGAATTCTCAAGTTCACGCAGATCGAGGTCGAGGCGCTGAAGCCCCTCATCAGCGGCACGCCATGGCTGGCCTGGCTGTACCCTGTCTTCGGTGAGGCTGGGGCTTCCTACCTTCTCGGTACGGTCGAGATCATCACCGCCCTCCTCTTCGTCGCTTCGCCCATGTCGGCCCGCGCTGGCGTGGTGGCTGGCGCAATCGGGACGATGACTTTCGCCGTGACAAGCTCGACCATGCTTGCCCTACCGATATGGGAGGAGCCCTCAGGCGGCTTCCCCTGGCTGAACGCCACCGGCTCGTTTCTCATCAAGGACGTGGCCCTGCTCGGCATCAGCCTCGTCGTGCTCGGCGAGAGCTTCGGTCGACTCCCATCTCGGCACAGCCGGCCGTGAGCGCCTTGAGGCTCAGCTAACCCACCTCGTCCATGATGCCCTCAAGCCGGGATGAAGCAAAGCTGCATGGCCTCAGGCATCCCTTTGACGAGGAGACGGCGGTAAAGGGGCTTTTAGGGGTCGCGTTTCGGCGGGGCCTCGCAAGGAGGCCGCCCCCTAGGCCGCCTGTCGCGGCTGTGATTGATGGGGCGATGCCGCCGACAGCCACGGCCGCCTTGGCGATGCTGTTGAGCCATGTGGCGGTGAGCTTGGTGCGCTCGTTGTGGACGAGACTCCTTGACCGCATGGAAAGCGACACCGAGCGGCAGGACGGTAGGGACGCGGAGCTGTCCCTGGCCGCTCCCGAGAACCATCACAGCGCACAAATCACATGGCTGCGCGGGAATGAACAGAAACGCGAGGCCGACGTGCCTGAGACGCCGGTCCCCGGTGCTGTCCCGTGGCCGTTCCCGTGGACAGGCGCAAGCAACGTCATCTCGGCGGCTGGGACAGCGCTCCTCGACAGAATAGCGGAGCGGTGAGGTCGCCGAGACAGCGAATTGACCTCAGTGGAACAGCGGTAGGCCAGCGCCGATCAGGCACACGCCGCAGATGATCAGGCCACCGCCTACTGCCTCTAACGAGGCCTGTCGCATGGATCGAGTTAGGTGGTTTTGAACGTGATAGTGCCAGCAGGACGCGGCGGGCATATTGGTGCTGACAGTTCAACGGCGATTATGCCGAATATCCCAAGGGTGCTGGCGACCCCAACTGTGCAAGCAAGTACAGCTTCCGCCGCGCTGGCAGTCCAAATTAGTATTGATCGACCAGCACCATTTTAAATTTTACATATCGACGCTTACAGGCGCGCACGAACAGCTATGCACCATTAATCAAATGGTAACCATATTGAATGACTGTGCTGCAAAGACAGTCAATATGAAACGTAGCCGTCTCGAACCAATGGGCAGTACCGCCAGTCTGATTCTTAGCAAATAACTGTGTTACTTGAAAATCACAGCTATGAAGATTGACGACACAGGTCAAAACCCTCTCTTGCTGTAGATTAGATCAATAGCTTATGCCTTGATAGACTGCCTTCACCTACCTCAATGTCTAATTTTTTGGTCGGATTATGCTTTCACAATCTTCTATCAGAGCAGGCGCGGCATCAAGCGAAAGCTATAAAAGGCTTTCGAAAACGATACCCGAATTTACCTTGATTACGTGCCTGAAAGCCGGGACATCTCTTACGCATCCTACCGCTGGTAGAGCTTTGCGGACGCGTCTGCCGGGTTTCGTAGCAGCACTTCTCGCCATTCTGCCAGCTGCGGCCTATGCAGATTGCACCGGCACCGCGAGCCGGAACGACGTTGGTGGCAGCCCGCTCCTTCTGGGTGTGAACGCGAGCCGCATCAGTGGCATCGGCGTCGCCACCGAGGCGCTCACGACGGCACTCATCACGAACACCACCGCTTTCCAGTCGCAGACCTCGGCGTTAATCGGTGCTCCGGGGAATCCGTCCCCTCTCCAAGAAGGAGGGGGTATCTGGACGCGCGGAATTGGCGGCACCTTTGATACGCGCACCAATGGCAGCATCGCCGTAGGTTCCGATCGGGCGGGCAATCCGCCTCAGCTCAATGGTTGCAACACTCGCACCTTCTCGAACTATTCGGGCCTCCAACTCGGAACCGACATCTCGCGCCTCAACATTGATGGTGCGAACATCCATCTTGGTGTCACAGCCGGTTATTCTGAGCTGTCGTTGCGTAGCCCGACTAACAACGGTGTTCTCACGGCCGACCTACAGATCCCCTTCGTGGGTTTCTACGGTGCAGTGACGAAGGGGGGCTTTTACCTCGACGGACAAGTGCGCTGGGACTTTTTCCAGGGGCGGCTGGCAAACGCCAACGAAGGGGTATTCGGTCAGCGCCTAGACGCTGGCAGCCTCAGCCTGATCGGCAACACCGGCTACCAGGTCCAGCTAGGCAACGGCTGGTTCGTGGAGCCCTCGGTCGGCGGCGTCTACTCGGAAGCCAAGCTCGATCCGTTCACGGGCACCGGCAACCGCTATTTCCAGACATATGACCGGCGTCAGACCCCGGCGGCGGCGGCTCAAACCAGCAACATTGAGAGCATTCTCGGCCGCGCTAGCGTGCGGGTTGGAACCACGGTAGCCCTTGATGGCCTCGTGCTGCAGCCCTTCGTGACTGCGAGTGTCTTCCACGAATTTGCGGGTGCCGTGCGCACTAGCATCGTCACACTGAATGGCGGCGCTTTAGGCGACCCGAACCCACGCGGCCTCGACACCACCGCTCAGCTCACTTCCGGTCGGGTTGGGACCTACGGGCAATTCGCCCTCGGCATCGCCGGCCAAGTGGCGCCGGGCTGGATTGGCTATGTCCGCGGTGATTACCGCACCGGCGACCACGTAGAAGGTTGGGGCCTCAGCGGTGGCCTGCGCTATCAATTCGCGCCCGAGGCTGTAGCCGCCCGCGCTCTGATCTCGAAGGATCAGGCCCCAACACCGGTTGCCATCGCCGAACCCGTGCGCTGGACGGGTTTCTCGGTCGGCGTGGCAGTTGGGGGAAATTGGGGCCAGACCCGGCAGAGCTTCCCAGTCGCGGGCAACCCAGTGCTCAACCCACCTACAGTCAACCCTTCGCAGACGCCAGCCTTCACAGTCGATCCGCTCTCCTTCTCAGGGGCGCGGGTGGCTCAGCCCCATGTCGCTGGGATCTTAGCCGGCGGAGGCATCGGAGCCGACTACCAGTTCGGCAGCATCGTGGTCGGCCTGGCAGGTGACGTGGATTGGACGAACGGACGCGGCGGCCGCAGCTGCCCGAATGCAATCTATTACACCTGCGAGTCGGAGCTTGATCTCCTCGTGCTCGGCACTGCCCGTGTTGGCTATGCGACAGGCCGCAGCCTGTTCTACGTCAAGGGCGGCGGGGCCTTCGGGGAAATCACCGAGCGGTTCCGGGACAATTCGGGCGGGCAGCCACTGTTCAGCTACCGCACTGTGCCGTCGAGTACCGCCCGTTCTTCCTCGACAGGTTGGACCCTAGGTGCCGGCGTCGAGTTTGCCCTGGGCCGCAACTGGTCGGCTAAAGCCGAATACATGCATTACGAGCTCGAAGCCAAACGGGTCGCCCTTCAGCCTGCAGGCTACGTGGCAAACGCACAGCACACCGGCGACCTCGTGAAGATTGGTTTGAACTATCGCTTCTCCGTAGCTTCATCAGCTCCGGTTGAACCAGCACGTGCCGTGATCGCAAAATATTGAGTACTACCGCAGTTCGTCCGCGTTGGACGGGGGATCGTCTCGCATCCGGAGATCATGGCACGAAAAACCCGCGCGGCACGAGGCCGGCGGGCTGAGGCGGTTTAGCGGGCTCCGAGGATCGGAGGCCATGCCCCATCACACGCTCGACAGGTCACGGCGGCTTGGCTTCCCGTGTGATCAGCGAGGGCCGGGAGGGCTGCTTAACCCCGCCAAGTGCGGGTCGCGATGAAGCGCTGCCTTCTCATCATCGGCTTCATCGTCATCTTCCTCGGGCACGGTCGCGCTGAACGGGATCGTCAGGAGCAGCTTGCAGTCCGTATCCTCGATCTCGAAGGAGCAGGTGAACCAGTCGCGCACGATGTCCGAGCGGGCCCGGGCTATCAGGTCACGAGCGTTGTGCAGTGCCAGCTCACGCGCCGCATCGAGGTCGGGCAACTCGTCTCCTTCCGGATCGACCGCAAGCTTGTCCGGGCCGCGGCCATAGCGCAGGTTGAAGAAGTACCGCGGCACGCTCAGGCTCCCTCGATCAGGCGCGCACCGTGATCCTGCTGGCCCGGCCGGGCCGGCGGTGAACGCCCCGCTTTTTCTTCTAGGATCAGGAGCGCTGGGCCCACGAGCCTCAGGCGAGGCAGGGGCGAGTAAGAATGAGGCCGACTTCGATGCGGCTATAAAGCGGATCGCGAGGCCGAAGCCTCAGTCAGCCTGATCCTGCGCGATGGCTCGCAGGCAGTCCAAAGCGGCGTTGCGCCCCTGCTCGCTTTTGATCGCCAGCAACAGGCTGAGCAGTTCCGCCGCGCCGGACACTCCGTCCTTGGCGTTCGAGTTTAGGAACTCGGTGACCGGCACGCCGACCGCTGCGCTCACACGCTTGAGAACTTCATCGGATCGGGAAGCCACCTCGAGCTCGGGGATCGCGCCAAGAGGCATGTCCATAGCGGTTTCCAGGATGCGCAAATTGTGGGCAGAGATCATCCAAAAATTGTAATCGAGAAAAGTTCAACCTGTGGGTGAACCTTCAATGTTTCACTTAAGTTATCGCTGTGTCCTATCGCTCATATAGGTTGGACCTGTGACAGAAACCTCCGATCTTGAAGCCGTTGCCGAAGCCTGCCTAAGCGCGAACGAGGTGGTGTCAGAGCATGGCACGCCCGAAATGCAGGCGCTGATGCGGACGCTGCTGTTCATGGTGGGGCGTGAGATCGCCGCTCAAAGCTCGCAGGCGGATGTCCTTGAGCCCGAGGAAGTTGAGAAGCGACTTAGGGTCGTCCGTCGATAAACGGCGATACGGGCTCAATCAGCTTGTTTATGCGAACCGTACAATCGCTTCACTTGTCGACATGCCCCCCTATCAGCCTTGACGATTCACGCGATTTGGATTGTTCGTTAGTCCCCAACTTCGAGGAGACTAAATTGGACGACGCCACATCAGTCGAGCAGACAGACCACATCGAACTCGCCGTCGATATCGTCTCAGCCTACGTCTCGAATAATCCGGTACCGTCGACGGAACTGGCTTTGCTGATCAGGGCCGTGCACGCGTCCCTGTCCAATCTTGAGGCAGCCACAGCCAATGAGGAGCCCGCTGTCGAGAAGCCCACGGCAGCGCAGATCCGCAAGTCGATCACGCCGGAGCACCTCGTCAGCTTCGAGGACGGCAAGACCTACAAGACCTTGCGGCGGCACCTGACCAAGCTGGGTCTCTCGCCCGAGGCCTACCGGACGAAGTGGGGCCTGCCGGTGGACTACCCGCTGACCTCGCCGAACTACTCCGCCCAGCGCTCCGAACTGGCCCGCACCCTCGGCCTGGGGCAGCAGCGCAAAATGGGCGCCACGAAAGCCGCTGTGACGGCTGAGAGCGTGTCGGAGGCGCCGAAGAAGTCGGGACGTCCTCGTAAAGCTCCTGCGGCACGCGACCAGGAGACGGCATCGACCGCTGAGGCAGCCGAGTGAGCGCAGATCGCACGGGTGGCAAAGACCCGATGATGGTCTAGTCCTGTACGGTCGGGTGCTCTCCCCGGCCGTCCGCGCTCCGCCCGATCCTCGCCGAAGAAAATGTCTCCGAGGCTTCGGTGTTGGATCGGCGGGCGCGGATTGCAAGGTCGCAGTCTGAGACCTCAGACGATGCCGCTGGCCTCGTATGGCCACGGCAGGCCGAGATGTGCGGCGAAGGTCGCCGCACATCTCGGCCT
>NZ_BPRB01000161.1 GCF_022179685.1 Methylobacterium trifolii | reverse complement strand
TCCCGCACGGGAGAGGGAGAACGTCGCGCTTCGAGCGACCTGTCCGGTTCCGCTGCGCGCAGATGTGTGAATTCGGCAGCCCTTGCGGGTCGGGTTTGGGGATGGGGGGCCGCCCAGGATCGAGCGTAACGGTGCCTCCTGCACCACCCCCACTTCCGGCTCCTCCCCGCAAGGGGGAGGAGAGGGCCCGTTGTCAGCCCGTATCAAATCCTCCTCCGCAGGGAAGGGCGGCGCCCGTGCCCGGACGCCCCTACTTCGTGATCTTCACCGAGACCGGATCGCTCGACGGGAACGTCTCTTCCAGGGCGTCGTCGAGGCGCTTGCCCATCTTGTCCTGGGTGTTCTCCGGGTTGGCCTTGTCGTCCGGCTTCGTGCCGGGCGTGTCCGCGCCCTTGGGCGTCGTCTTGTGGTCGTCGGCCATGTGAGGCTCCTCGGATGACGGAGGCACCGCGCGGGTGCCGGTTGTCGTCAACGCGAGGATCGCCCCGGTGTTTCCGGGCCTGAGCGATCAGGCCACGGCGACGGCCGGGCCGCGGGGGGCCGGCCGGGCCGGGCCGCGGTGCGGGGCCGCCTCGCGCAGCACGGCCTCGTAGACCGTTCCCAGCCGGTCGAGATGGGCGTCGAGGCTGAGGGGGCGAGCCCAGTAGCGGGCGTGGGCCGCCCGGCCCATGCGTTCGGCGAGCGCGTCGTCCGAGAGGCGGCGCAGGTGCGCGGCGAGCGCATCCGGGTCGCCGGAGCGGAACCAGAACCCGGTCTCGCCGTCCTCCACCGCCTCGCGGCCGGCGCAGGCGTCGCTGACCACCACCGGCGTGCCGCAGGCCAGGGCCTCGTAGACCGTGAGCGGCTGGCCCTCGTACCAGACGCTCGGGAAGACCAGGGCGCGGGCCGCGCGCATGAGGGCCAGCACGCCGGCCGGGTCCCGCCATCCCAGCATCATTGCTTCAGGATAGCGAGCCGCAAGCTCCGCCCGCTGCTCGCCGTCGCCGACGAAGACCGGGCGTACGCCGGCCCGCCGCGCGGCTTCCGCGAAGACCGGGGCGCCCTTCTCCTTCGAGACGCGCCCGACGAACAGGAAGTCGCCGGGCGGCCCGGCCTGGATGGGCGCCCGCTCCACCGAGATCGGGTTGTCGACCCGGTGGAAGGTGGTCCCCGCCGGCATCAGGGGCGCCACGACCCGCTCCTGCAGGTCGCTGATGGTGACGACGTGGCGGAACAGCTCGGGCAGGCGCGCCACGTGCTCCAGCCCGACATGGCGCACCACCCGCGCGAGCTTGCGCGGGTAGCTCTGGGCGTCGCAGTTCGTGGACAGGCAGGCCCCGGACATCGGCCTGCGGTGGCAGATCTGCGCGGCCCGGTAATCGTAGAATCCGCCGTTGGGGCAGACCAGGAAGAACTCGTGCATGGTGTAGAGCACCGGCAGCCCCGAGGCCCGCAGGGCCACGCCGATGGCGGGCGAGAGCGACTTGGCGAAGGCGTGCACGTGCACCACCGTCTCCCGCGGGTCGTGGCGGGCGAGTTCCTGGGCGAGCGCCCTGGCCGCCGGGCGGTTCCAGATCGCCTGGACCGCGAAGGCGAGCTTGTTCCTGGCGGTCGTCACATCGTCCTGGTTCAGGCACACCACCCGCACGCCCGCCGCCTCCAGCCGCGGGTCGGCGGGGCCGACCGCGGCAAACAGCGTGACGCGCAAGCCCCGGCCCGCGAGCCCGAGGGCCGAATCGATCGCGACCTTGGCCTGTCCGCCGTTGATCGAGGCGTGGTCGGCGACGAGGACGACGTTCACGGGGCTGTCCGGGTGCGAGGGCTTCCAGCCCACCCGTTTACCGGACGGCAGTTGATTGCCCGTAAATGTCGGGCCGCGCGATCCGCCCCCGGTCGGCGGCGCGCGCGTCACACGAAGGTCGAGGCGGGCCATGCACGTCGTCATCCTGGCCGAGTTCGCCACGGCGAGCGGGGGGGCCGAGAAGGTCGCCCTCGAATCCGCCCGCGGGCTCGCCGACCGCGGCGTCGCGGTGACCTACGTCCAGGGCGTCGACGGGCCGGCGGACCCGCTGCTCGACCATCCCGGCATCCGCCGCATCGGCCTGGGGCTCGCCGACGTCTGGAGCCGCAACGCCCTCTCGGCCGCCGCCGCCGGGATCTGGCACGCGGCGGCCGCGGCCCGGCTGAAGCAGGCGCTCGCCGGGCTGCCGTCGCGGGCCGACTGCATCCATGTCCACCAATGGACCCGCAGCCTGTCGCCGAGCGTGTTCCCGGTGCTGTTCTCCACCGGCGCCCCCGTGGCGTTGACCCTGCACGACTACTTCCTCGCCTGCCCGAACGGCGTCTATTACCGCTTCGACACGGCCGAGCCCTGCGCCGTGCGCCCGATGTCGGCCGCCTGCCTCATTGCGCCCTGCGATGCCAAGAGCCGGCTGCACAAGCTGGTGCGCGTCGCCCGCACGGCCGCCCTCGGCCGGGCGCTGCGCGGGCATACCCTCGACGTGGTCCATGTCTGCGACGCCAGCCGGTCCCGGATGGGGGCGATGCTCGGCGGCTATGCGCTACGCCATCACCGCATCGACAACCCGGTGCGGACGGCACCCGCAGACCCGGCCGATCCGGCACGCGGCGATGCCATCGCCTATGTCGGCCGCCTCACCCGCGAGAAGGGGGCCGACCTCGTGGCGGATGCCGCCGTCGCCGCCGGCCTGCCGGCCCTGTTCGTCGGGACCGGCCCCCTGGAGGCGGAGCTGCGCGGCAGGCCCGGCGTGGAGCTTCTGGGCTGGCAGTCTCCCGAGGCGGTTGAGGCGATCCTGCGCGGCCGTGCGCGAGCGCTCGCCGCCCCCTCCCGCTGGTTCGAGACCGGGCCGCTCACCGTCTACGAGGCCCTGGCGCAGGGCATCCCCGTCGTGGCCTCCGACCGGTCGGGGGCGGCGGAGAAGGTCCGGGACGGCCGGAGCGGCTTCGTGGTGGCCCCGGAGCCGGCAGCGCTGGCGCGCGCCTTCGCGGCCCTGCGCGAGGACGGGCTGGTCGAACGCATGGGCCGCGAGGCCCGCGCCCGCTTCCGGGATGCGCCGATGACGATCGCCGCCCATGCGGCCGCCTTGCACGACCTCTACGGGCGCCTGCTGCGCGAGCCGGCTCGTGCGCCGCAACACGGCATTGCCGCCGTCGTAGGCCTGAACACGACCTCGTGACCCTCCGGCCAAGGTCGGCCGGAGCCTGACGCGACGGGTTGAAGTTTCCTGCAAACTGTAACTTTACGCCCGCGCCGCGGGGGCGGCTACCGAATCGCCGCCGCGCGGTCCGGATGCTGCCATGCGCCTCGCGTCACCTTGGATGCATTCAGATCCGCGCGATCGATAGGACACCTCGAAATACCCC
>NZ_BPRB01000160.1 GCF_022179685.1 Methylobacterium trifolii | reverse complement strand
CTCCCCTCTCCCGACTTAGTTCGCGGGCCACCCTCTCCCGCAGAGGGGAGAGGGAAACACGCGCGGCACGTCCCGCGATGACCCCCGGAACCTTCATCACCTTCGAGGGCGGGGAGGGCGCCGGCAAGTCCACCCAGGTCGAGCGCCTCGCCCGCGCCTTGCGCGCCGCCCACGCCCGCCCGGTCCACGTCACCCGCGAGCCCGGCGGCTCTGAGCGGGCGGAGGAGATCCGGGCGGCCCTGCTCGCAGGCGCGGCCAAGCCCTACGGGCCCTTCGCCGAGGCGCTGCTGTTTGCAGCCGCCCGGATCGACCACCTCGACCGGCTGATCCGGCCGGCCCTCGCCGCCGGAGAGGTGGTGCTCTGCGACCGCTTCATGGATTCGACCCGGGCCTACCAGGGGGCCGCCGGCGGCCTCGATCCCGGCACCGTGGCGGCCCTGGAGCGCGTCGTCGTCGGCCGGACCCGGCCCGACCTCACCCTCATCCTCGACCTGCCCCCCGAGACCGGGCTCGCCCGCGCCAGAACCCGCGCCGCGGGGGAGGGGCCGGATCGCTTCGAGGCCGAGGCCCTGGACTTCCACGCCCGGCTGCGCGCCGCCTTCCGGGCCATCGCGGAGGCCGAGCCCGCCCGCTGCACCGTCATCGACGCGAGCCAGGCACCGGATTCCGTCGAGGCCGCCATCCGCGCGGCCGTGGATGCCCGCCTCCCCGGCCTGCTCGGGGCCGAGGCACGCCACAAGGACAGCCGCCACGATGCCGCCTGAGCGCGCCCCCGACGATTTCGAGCCCGGCGACCTGCCCGGCCTCCTCCGCCCCCGCGAGACCGGGCGCCTCGTCGGCCATGACGCGGCCGAGGCCGCCTTCGCCGAGGCGATCCGCTCGGGGCAGATGCACCACGCCTGGGTGGTCGGCGGCCCTCCCGGCATCGGCAAGGCGACCCTGGCCTACCGCGTCGCCCGCCGGCTGCTCGCCGACCCGGAGGGCACGGCCCCCTGGCCAGGCCTGGACGTGCCCATGGACCACCCGGCCGCGAAGAAGATCGCGGCCCTGTCGCACCCCAACCTCGTGGCCCTGCGCCGCCACCGGGTGCCGACCGCCAAGACCCTGCCGACCCGGATCTCCGTCGACGCCGTGCGCAAGGCGCTGGAACTCTTCGCCTCCACCGCCGGCACGCTCGGCTATCGCATCTGCATCGTGGACAGCGCCGAGGACCTCAACGCCAACGCGGCCAACGCCCTGCTCAAGGTGCTGGAGGAGCCCCCGCCCAGCGCCCTGTTCCTGATCCTCGCCCACGCGCCGGGGCGCCTCCTGCCCACCATCCGCTCCCGCTGCCGGATGCTGTCCCTGCGCCCGCTCCCGGCAGGCGAGGTGAGGGAGGTCGTCGCCGGCTTCCCCGCGCCCTTCCCCGCCCCCGATGCGGACGCGCTCGCCCGTGCCGCCGCCCTGTCCGAGGGCTCCGTGGCGCGGGCCGTGGCCATGCTCGATCCCGCGACCGCGGGGCTGGTGGCCGAGGTCGAGACCCTGCTCGCCCGCGCCCACGCACCGGACTGGAGCCGCATCCTCAAGCTCGCGGACAAGCTCGCCGGCCGGGACGCGGACCCCCTCTACGAGACCGCCCTCGACACGGTGTTCCGCTTCGTCGCGGCCGAGATCGACCGGCGCAAGGCCGAGCCGCCCCATCGCCTTGCGGCCCTTGTCGAGGTGTGTGACAAGTTCGCCCGCGCCGCCCGCGAGGCCGCGATCTACAACCTCGACCGCAGGCCCCTCGTCCTCTCCCTGTTCGCGGACCTGGCGGGCACGGCCCGGGCCGCCTGACGCGCCCGGTCCTCAACGAACCGCGTATCCGGGGATCTACGACGTGACAGCCAGCGGCCCGGCGAAAAAGACCTACGGCATCACCACGGCGATCTCGTACCCCAACGGCGCGCCGCATATCGGCCACGCCTACGAGGTGATCGCCACGGACGCGATCGCCCGCTTCCACCGCCTCGACGGCTACGACGTGCTCTTCACCACGGGCACGGACGAGCACGGGCTGAAGATCCAGCAGGCGGCGACCAAGGCCGGCACCAGCCCCCACGCCTTCGTGGACGGGACCGCCGCCCGCTTCCAGGCGATGGCCGACCGGCTCGACTGCGCCTACGACCGCTTCATCCGCACGACGGAGCCCCCCCACTACGCCGCCGCGCAGGAAATCTGGCGGCGGATGGAGGCCAGCGGCGACATCTACCTCGACACCTATGCCGGCTGGTACTCGGTGCGCGACGAGGCCTATTACGACGCGGCCGAGACCCGCCTGCTGGAGGACGGCACGCGCCGCAGCCTCGGCACCGACACCCCCGTCGTCTGGATGGAGGAGGAGAATTTTCTCTTCAAGCTTTCTGCCTACCAGGACAGGCTGCTGAAGCTGTACGAGGACCAGCCCGACTTCATCGGCCCGGAATCGCGAAAGAACGAGGTGGCGAGCTTCGTGCGCTCGGGCCTCAAGGACCTCTCGGTCAGCCGCACCAACTTCGACTGGGGCGTGCCGGTGCCGGACCGGCCGGGCCACGTCATGTACGTCTGGGTCGACGCGCTCACGAACTACCTCACGGTCACCGGCTTCCCCGACGCGGGCGACGAGCGCCAGAAGTTCTGGCCGATGGACCTGCACGTCATCGGCAAGGACATCGTCCGCTTCCACGCGGTCTACTGGCCGGCCTTCCTGATGTCGGCCGGCCTGCCGCTGCCCAGGCGCGTCTTCGGCCACGGCTTCCTGCTCTCCAAGGGCGAGAAGATGTCGAAGTCGCTCGGCAACGTCCTCGACCCCTTCGACCTCGCCGACACCTACGGCGTCGACCCGGTGCGCTACTTCGTGCTGCGCGAGGTGCCCTTCGGCGGCGACGGCAGCTACAGCCACGAGGGCATCATCGCCCGCATCAACGCGGATCTGGCCAACGACCTCGGCAACCTGGCGCAGCGCTCCCTCTCGATGGTGGCCAAGAATTCGTCCGCCCAGGTGCCGGAGCCGGGCCCGTTCACCGAGGCCGACCGGGCGCTGCTCGCCGCCGCCGCCGCCCTGCCGGAGCGGGCGCGCGTCCTGATGAAGGACCTGGCGCTCCACACCATCCTGTCCGAGATCTGGGCGGTGGTGGCCGACGCCAACCGCTACTTCGCCTCGGAAGAGCCGTGGAAGCTGCGCAAATCCGACCCTGGGCGGATGGAGACCGTCCTCTACGTCACCCTGGAGACCCTGCGGGCGGTGGGCATCCTGGTCCAGCCCTTCGTGCCCACGGCGGCGGCCGCCCTCCTCGACCTCCTGGCCGTGCCGGCCGAGCGGCGCATGCTTGCGGACATCGACGGGGCAGGGCGCCTCGAAGCCGGCACGCCCCTGCCGGCCCCGAGCCCGATCTTCCCCCGCTTCGAGAAGCCCGAGGTGCCGGCGGCCTGAGCTCTCGCTTTCCCCTCCCCCTTGCGGGGAGGGGTCAGGGGTGGGGGTGGTTCAGAAGGGACCGCCGCGCCTGATCCGGCACCACCCCCACCTCCGGCTCCTCCCCGCAAGGGGGAGGAGAGACCCGCCGCGACAGACCAAAAAATCATGCTGATCGACAGCCACTGCCACCTCGACTTCCCCGACTTCGCACAGGACCTGCCCGGCGTGATCGCCCGCGCCGAGGCCGCGGGCGTGACGCGGATGCTCACCATCTCCACCCGCATCGCCAAGGCGCAGACCTACCGCGCGATCGCGCAGGCCCATCCCCAGGTCTGGTACACGGTGGGCACCCACCCGCACGGGGCCGCCGAGGAGCCGGACGTGCCCGCCGAGACGATCGCCGAGATCGCGCGGCAGGACCCGCGCTGCGTCGGCATCGGCGAGGCCGGCCTCGACTACCATTACGACGACGCTGCCCCCGAGGCGGTGCAGGAGCGGGTGCTGCGCGCTCACATCGCCGCGGCCCGCATCACAGGCCTGCCGCTGGTCATCCACGCCCGCGACGCGGACGCGCACATGGAGACCGTGCTCGCCGACGAGATGGGCCGCGGCGCCTTCAAGGCGGTGCTGCACTGCTTCTCCTCCGGCGCGCGGCTGGCCGAGGCCGGCGTCGAACTCGGCCTCTCCATCTCGTTCTCCGGCATCGTCACCTTCCGCCGATCGGATGCGTTGCGCGCCATCGCCCGCGCGGTGCCCCTCGACCGCATCCTGGTGGAGACCGACGCGCCCTTCCTCGCCCCCGAGCCGCACCGGGGCCGCACCAACGAGCCGGCCTACACCGCCGACACCGCCCGCTCGCTCGCGCAGACCCTCGGCCTCGAGCCGGCGGACTTCGCCCGGATCACCACGGAGAATTTTTACCGGCTGTTCGACAGGGCGCGGAGCGCGGACAGGCAAGGGGAGGGGGCGTGCGAGGGGGCGTGACAGGCGGCGGCGTCCTCGGATACCACCCCCTCGGGAGGTCCGGATGGCCACGCTGACCCTGCGCATCCTCGGCTGCGGCTCGTCCGGCGGCGTGCCGCGCGTCGGCTACGGCTGGGGCGCCTGCGACCCGTACGAGCCGCGCAACCGCCGCCGCCGCTGCTCCCTCCTGGCCGAGCGCCGCGGAGGGGAAGGCGCCACCACCCTCCTCGTGGACACGGCGCCGGACCTGCGCGAGCAGCTTCTCGATGCCGGCACGGCCCACCTCGACGGGGTGATCTACACCCACGCCCACGCCGACCACACCCATGGCATCGACGACCTGCGCCCCCTGGTGATCCAGATGCGGGCCCGCATCCCGACCTACGCCGACGCCCTGACCAGCGAATTGCTGCGGGCCCGCTTCGGCTACTGCTTCGAGACCCCGCCCGGCAGCGCCTACCCGCCGATCCTCGACCTGCACCCGATCCCGGAGGGCGGCACGGTCGCGGTGGCGGGGGCGGGCGGCACGATCGAGGCCGAGCCCCTGCCGGTCGAACACGGCAACGAGGCCGCCCTGGGCTTCCGCTTCGGGCCGGCCGGCTACATGCCCGACGTGAGTTCGATCCCGGAGGCGAGCCGGGCGCGCCTCCATGGCCTCGACCTGCTGATCATCGATGCGCTTCGCGAGACGCCGCACCCGACCCACTTCTCGGTCTCGGACGCCCTGGCGCTGATCGAGGCGGTGGCCCCGAGGCGCGCCGTGCTGACGAACCTGCACACCGACCTCGACTACGCGGCCCTGGCCCGCCGTCTCCCGGCCGGCGTGGTCCCGGCCCATGACGGCCTGAGCCTCACGGTCGACCTTTGATTTTCCTTGGTTCTTTGGGTTGCCGACGATCCGAAAGCGCTCGCCGAGACCGCTCGCGGATCCGTCCTGCGATGGGCGCGGCAGGGCAGGCGGGGAGGGATGGAGGGCCGAGCCGCGAAGGATTTTGAAATTGGCTGTTGACGCGCTGGGGCATGATCCGTATACCCCTGTTCATCGGCGCCGGCCGCGGAAGTGGCCCGGTCGCTGATGCATCTCTTGGACAGGTTGGCGGGCATAGCCGGCGGAAGCCGGACGTGCTGCTGTTTTTGTCTCTGGGGTTTCGTCTGGATCGCTGGTGTTTTGGTGGTTTGGATGTGTCGGTTTCGGGGCTCGGCGGTGTCGAGGGTCGGAGTTGACACGGGGATCGGCGGGCATTAAACGCCCTCCACCGTTGAGGCGGACCACCGAATGGTTGGTTCGGTATCACGGTTCTCCAAGACGGACAAGGTGGGTTTCGGGGCTGGTCCCTGGAATTTCGTGTCCGCGGGTTTTCCGGGCTTCTGGTCCGGCGTTCTTTGACAAGTGAA
>NZ_BPRB01000159.1 GCF_022179685.1 Methylobacterium trifolii | reverse complement strand
ATCATCTGACGACGGACACTCTGGAAGGATCTGCCGTCCTGCAATCTGCGCGTTGAGAATGCGATCGGAGAGCGCAGCTGCGAGGATGGTGACCTCAGTCAGCCTGGCGTTGTTAGAAATAACAGCTGCCTCGCTCATCAGTTCGCCCCTTCCGCGTCAACAAACTAGAGCAGACAACTCCCTCGTCAATAAGTAGTTCGGTCAGTGCACTTTGTCAGCCTTAGCTTCTACGAACAATCTGACCCTGCCTTTTTCGACCGCTTCGGTGAAAGCGCGGTAGGCCTCCTGATCCGTGGCGAAGCGCTCAGTCCATGCAATGCATCCAACGCTCTCGTCGACGATCTCAAGACGCCAGAGATCCTGCGAGCCTTCGCTCCGATAGATTTCGACTTCGACCATCACGCCGTCACGAGTGAACGGACCGGACAAAGGCGAGTGCTCGAAGTCGCAATCCTCGTCGCTCACCACTATCTCCGTCAGTTTGCGCCTTTTGAATCTTCCCCGCGGCGAACTAAGACATTAGCAGGGGCAAGTAGGCTAAAGCCCTACGTCCCTCGGGTCAGTCCTCATCGATATCCGCCGGCGATCCCGGTGGAAGCGGTCCCCTATCCTCAATGCTGTCCTCGAAGTCGTCGGGCGGTCCATCGAAACCAACTACGCCATCGGGATTGTCAGGGGAGACGTTGGGATCGACCCGCGGCGGCCGATTGCGTCCAAGTCGCTCGTCGATCCGATCCATCCGCCTGAGATCGCGCTGGATTGGGACATCCTGAGCGGCTTGGGCGACTGCCTCGGAGCCGGCAGCGAGGGCCATTAGAGCGGCCAAGATCAAAGTCTTCATTTGAGATGCCCCTTCGCCTTCAGGTGCCCGGTGAGGAGCATCAGTTCGCACCTTCCGGATCTTCACGGTGGCGGATGTAGCCCTGGCCTGTGAGCCAGTCGGTCAGAGCGTGTCGGACTGCCTCTGGCCTTGAAGGCTTGGGCTCGGGCTGATCTGCGATCATCGCATCGATTGCCGTCAACAGAACCGGAGGCACGCGGAGGTTGATGGCCGTGCTGTTCACGACCGGCCTGCCACGTCCGCGTTTTTTGTTGGTGCCAGCTATTGACGACATGAATTGATGGTGCCATGAAATAGGACGGGCCGCAACGGTGCTGGACACACCGGAACGGCCCTGACCACACCCGTCCTCTGGAGACGATCATGGCTAACCACGCCCATAGCACACGCACGCCCTTATTACCCCGCGCCGGTGCCCTGCCGCCGTTATTACCAGCGGTATGAGGCCGGCAGCCGGGTCCCGTCACCCTGGCGATCCGCGCCATGCGCCGCGGCGGCGCGCCCTTACCCCAGGAGCGGCTTGAGGACCTCGAGGGCGGCCGCCAGGCGGTCCTGGAGCTACGCAAGCGCGTCGCCGATCGGATCGAGGCCGACCTCGCCTTATTAGACGCACTCGACGGTGATCCGGACCTGGAGCCCAGCCTCGGCGCCGTCGAGCCCTTCGACTGGCAAGGGCAGGGCACCTGGGCAGCCGGCAACTGCGATGAGCGCGAGAACGCCGACTGCGTCGACTGCGACGGCGAGGCGGCCTTCTTCCCGACTGCCCTCCGGCGGTGCGCATGAGCGCCGCTGGTGGCCGCCGCGGCTTCCTCCGCGGCCTCGTCTCGCTTCCCCTCATCGGCGGCGGCGTGACGCTCATCGGCAACCCGAGCGCGGCGGCGGTGCCCGTCATGGGCGGCATGGTCGCCACCTATCTCGCGTGGCTGCACTTCGAGATGCGGTACGCCTCGTGGGGCTGCAACGGCCGCAACTTCGTGCCGATGATGAACCACGGGGCCGTCTTTCATGGCCGCCCAGGCGAGCATCCGGCCGATTCTGCTAGGGCGGCCCTGCACCGGGCACCCATCATCCTGGCCGCGGCCGGTTGTCGGCTCACATGCCCGGAGGCCGAGGAGCAATGCGGCGAGATGTTCGCTCCCTCGAAATGGCAGGAGGGCGGCCGATGAGCGGCTCCTCATCCCGCCGGGGTGTGATCCTCGGACTCGCAACACTGCCCCTCACGGGCGCTGTCTTCGGCCACAGCCTGCATCGAGGCACGGGCCCGGATCTCAGCTTCGTCGCGGAGGAATGGCTACGCGACGCCTACGCGCTCGGAATGCTGGTCCTCTTGCAGCCTGACGGGGGCGTCTGGCGCACCATACCGATCCACGACGGCCGCGAGCGAGCCCGAGCCCGCGAAGAGCATTGGGTGAGGTTGCAGAACCGACCCCGCCTGTACCGGGCGGTGTGCGCCAAAGCCGAGCAAGGGTTCAAGCCATGGGAGCCGTCCCCATGCGCATGATCCTGGCAATCCGCGCCGTCGCGCTCTTGCGACTCGGCTCCGCAGAGATCGAGCGCAGCCGCGTGTGCGGGCGGTGGGCCGATGAGGCCTTGGACCGGGCCAAGGCTCGGTTCGCCGAGGCTGAAGCCCTGGGGCAGCGTCTGGAGCGCATGCGTACCTGATACCAGGTCCGGCCGCTCGCGCGGTCGGTTTCCACCCGATCCGGTGAAAACCCATCCGAGCCCGGCTTGGACTTCACGAACGCCGCCCGGCCAGACTCCTCAAGGGTTTTCGCCCGATCCGGCGGAAACCTCTCGCGGACTCGGACGGGTCTCGCCGACGCCTATCGAACGATGTCGTCCACACCCCGCTCAGTTAACGGGGGCGAAAGCCAAGCTGGGGCGTGGACGGTCGATCCGTGGACCAACGCTCGGGCAAATATGACCTGTGCGCCTCGTTCGAAAGGGCGGTCGGATGTCACCCTCGGCCAAGCCTCACGACCGTCGAACGCCGAACAGAAATGCTATGGCGAATGAACCCGCAATCAGCAGAGACAGCACGGCTTGGTCGAAGGGATCGTCGGTGAAGGCATGGACAATTGCCGGCCCGACCATCGCGCAAGCGGCTCCGAGGAGCACGGCCACTGTGTTGGGCTTCATAGCGCTGCCTCGCCCTGATCACTCCCAACTCGGAACCGACATTGAGGGGGTGAGCGGCCATTCCCCGCACTGGCAATCGAAAAGCCCCGCAAATGTAGAAATCACATATTGACCGCCCGTGCGGCGAAGCGCATCTTAGTGGAGTTATCGCATTAGGTTCCCTATGAACGCCAAGCAGTTCCAGAGCCTCCTCGCTAGAATGGCCGGCATCCCGGAAAGCGAAGCCGACCAGCGCATGCGCGTGCTCCGTCAGGCCGAGATCGTGCCCACCGGTGCACGGGGGCGGAATGCCCCGGACATCGAGCCGATCCATGCTGCGTTCATGATCCTCAGCTTGATCTCGCGGCGCGCCGTGGACGCGGGGGCCGTGGCGCATCGAGCTGCAAACCTGCAGATGTTGAACGGCCCGATCAAAGAGGGGGCCACGCTCGGCGCTCTCCTCGCCGCCCTGGTGCTGCACCACGGGGACGCCCTCATCCGTCGCGTCACCGTCTCGGAAGATGGGTCGGCAGCGTGGGTGTTGCCTGAGCCGGGTGGCGCCACGGAATGGCTTTTCGTCGAGCCGCAGGCGGCCCGTGAGATTGCACAGAGCGGCACCAACCCCGCCGACTATGGGCAGTCCTACATGGGCCGCCGCTTCGTCCTCGGCGGCGGCTCGATTGCCCAAATGGGCCTGAAGCTCTCCAAGGCCGTCGAGAGTGGTTGGCACGATGGACCGCGGATCAATCCGACGCTCGCCCAGATCCTGCAGAGCGCCTGATCCATGCCCCGCCGCCAGCACCAGGATCAGGGCCTGTTCCCGTGCGAGGCCGAAGTGGCACGCCGGCTCAGCCAAGATCCGGTCGCATGGAAGGCGAAGGCCCTCATCCTGGAGCGCGACGGCCTGCCCCGGATCGATCCGATGATGGGCGCCCGCTACTGGCCGGCCGTGCAAGCCTACTGGAATCGCCGCTACGGTCTCTCCCACGTCGAGGCATCCGCCCTCGACGGACAGGAGAACCTTGATGCCCTCTGAATTTAACGCCCCCGGCCTGAAGCGCCGAAAGCGCAAGAACGGTCCAGCCGTCCTCTACTGGTGCGCCCGCGCCGACCTCGTGAAGGCGGGGTATCGCCCGGAGACGATCCGGCTCAGCTACACCCTCGACGATCCGACGCACCGCGACCTCATCAGTGCCGCGTGCCTGAAGTACCAGGCCGAGATGCTGGAGTGGTCCTCCGGACGCGGACGGGAGACCAGCCGCTTCGACGGTACGATCCTCGGCCTGTCCCGGCGCTACCAGACTGACGAGGCCAGCCCCTTCCGCCGGCTGAAGCACAACACCCGGACGAAGGACACCTACACCCTCGTCATCATCGAGAAAGCCTTCGGCACCAGGGCGCTCGCAGCGCTCAAGATCGGCGACTTCTATCGCTGGTACGAGGCTGCCAAGAAGCCGAAGGTGCCGGGAGCGCCCGAGCGGGTGAGGCGCGCCTACGGCATCATCAAGAAGATGCGGGAGATGTTCGCCTTCGGCATCATGGCCGAGCTACCCGAGTGCGCCCGGCTCTACGCGATCCTGGAGCACGCGCGCTTCGCTCAGCCGGCGCGCCGCCGCATCACGATGGAGCTCAGCCACGTCGAGGCGCTCGTCGCCAAGGCGCTCGAACTGAACCGGCTCTCGCTGGCAATCGGCACGGCGATCCAGTTCGAGACCGCGCTCCGGCAGAAGGACGTGATCGGCGAATGGGAGCCCATCCCGGCGGGTGAGGCGCCATCGGGCATCGTGCTCAACGGCCGGCGGTGGACGAACGGGCTGCTCTGGTCCGACCTCGCGGCCGACCTGGTGGTGCGCAAGGCCACGACGAAGACGGGCGCCTTCTCCGCGCATGATCTGAAGCTCTGCCCGGTCGTCCTCGACCTCCTCGACCTGGTGCCGATCGACAGCCGTGTCGGGCCGCTCATCATCGATGAGACCGCGGGCCGGCCCTACGCCGAGTCGGCCTACGGTCGCGAGTGGCGCATCGTGGCGAAGGCAGCCGGCGTCCCGGACCACGTCTGGAACATGGATGCTCGGGCCGGAGCCATCACGGAAGCCGAGGATGCGGGTGCCGACCTCGACGACATCCGGTCGGCGGCGACGCACTCACAGGTTGCGATAACGCTTCGCTACTCGCGTGGCGCAGTCGGTAAATCGCGGAAGGTGGCCGAGCTTCGGCAGGCGCATCGCACTGCGAAGAACATGGCCTGAACAGGCCATGGGGAACGCGACGGGGAACATGGGGAACGTGAGGTCAGCGGTAGAGCGTTAGAAAGGCTGACGCTTCAGCAACTTAGTTGGAGCGGGTGATCGGGATCGAACCGACGACATTCAGCTTGGGAAGCTGACGTTCTACCACTGAACTACACCCGCGAGCACGACCGGTTTCGATGAGGTGGCGAGGGAGGGCCGGAGGCCCGTCAGCGCCACATGCCGTTCGTGCCATCCGGCTTTAACAGCCCGGCCGCAATCGCGTCAAAGGCATTTTTGCGGGTGGGAACTCGATCGGAACAGCGTGGCACGGCGCGCGGTCGGGCCTCGTCCGATCATCGCCTTCGCGGGCGCCCTCCGCTGGGCCGCTCGAACGGCCGAGAGCGGGATCGCGGCAGGGCCAAATAAAAAACCGCCCCGTTGTCGGGGCGGTTTTTGCAAGACGACCGGATGCCTGTCGGCAGGCGCTTACTTGATCTTGGATTCCTTGAAGTCGACATGCTTGCGCACGACGGGGTCGTACTTGCGCTGCGTCAGCTTCTCGGTCTGGGTGCGGGAGTTCTTCTTGGTGACGTAGAAGTAGCCCGTGTCGGCGGTGGAGACGAGCTTGATCTTGACGGTGACGGCCTTGGCCATGGCGCGGCGCTCCTGGGATTCGCGGCATTCCGCATGAGCGAAACGCAAAAGGGCCGGGAGAGCCCGGCCGAATACGGCCGGGTGAATGCCCGATCGGGCCGGCAAGGTCAAGGCCGGCGCGCCAGGACCAGGGCTGCGGCGTAGGCGGTGAACAGGGCGCAGAGGGTGATGGCGAAGCCGCTTCCGGGCGCGAGGTCGAGGCCGCCGCCGATGATCGGGGGGCCGAGCATCAGGCCGACGTTGTAGAGCACGACGAAGGCAGCGTTGGCCCCGGCGAGTTCCGCCCCGCGCACGCTGGCCCCGAGCAGGGCGAGCCCCACGGTGTAGAGGGTGCCGGCCAGCCCGCCCCAGACGAACAGCAGGGCGCCGAGCCAGGGAAGCGAACCGGCGGCCGCCGGGATCAGGGCCGAGCAGGCCGCGCCCCCGAGGCTCGCCGTCAGCAGAACCGCGCGCCGGTCCCAGCGGTCGGCGAGCCAGCCGAAGGGGATCTGGAACAGCACGTTGCCGAGCGCCAGCAGGCTGACGAGGCCGGCAGCCGTCGCGGCGTCGTACCCGAGGCGCAGGCCGTAGAGGGGCAGGATGGCAAAGCCCCCGGCCTCGACGGCGCCGTAGGTCAGCGCCGCCAGGGTCGCCGCAGGCGCGAGCCGGAGATAGCCGGCAAAGCGGCGGCCGGAGGTCCGTGCGATCTCGGGCGAGAGGCCTCGGGCCAGCAGAAGCGGCAGCGTGCCGGCCACGAACAGCCCCGCGCCTGCGAGGTAGGGGGACAAGCCCTCGGTGCCGAGCGCGATCAGCAGCACCGGGCCGATGGCGAGGCCGATCGCCAGCACGGTGGCGTAGATGCCCATCACCAGGCCCCGCCGCTCGGGTGGGGCGGCGGCGTTGATCCAGTATTCCGACAGGACGAACAGGGTGCCGAGCGTCGCCGAGAACAGGAAACGCAGCCCGAACCACCAGCCGATCCCCGGCAGAAGCGGGAAGGCCATGAGGCAGGCGGCACCGAGCAGGATCGCGAGGACCAGGTGGCGGACCACGCCGATGCGGGCGGCCAGGCGCGGCACGAAGGGAACGGTGAGGATGCTGGCAGCCCCCGCCACCGCGGTGTTGAGGCCGATGAGCGTGCTCGACGCGCCCATCCGCTCCATCTCGATCGACAGCAGCGGGATCGACAGGCTCAGGCCGATGCCGACCACCGCGACGCAGGTGATCGCCGCCGCGATCGCGCCGGTGCGCTCCCGCTCCTGCCTGGTCGTCCGGCTCGCCCAGACCCTGGGGCCGGTCACAGGCCGATGCGCGCGCGGCGGCCGTAGCGCTCGAAATGGAACGGGATCTCGCGGAACGGCGCGAAGCCGACGGCCACCTGCGCCTCCAGCTCGTCGAGGATGGTGCGGGTGATGAAGGGCAGGTCGAGCTTGCGTGCGGCCTCCAGGCGGACCCAGGCCAGTTCCACGAGTTCGGAGTCCGGGCCGACGCGGCCGGCCTCCTCCGCCGCGATCGCCCGGTGGTCGATGGCGAAGAACCGGGTGTCGAAGCGGCGCACGCGCTTGGGCGGCGTGATCGCGCGGGCGACCAGGTGCATCGCCTCTAGGTCCGGCATCACGCCGTGGGCCTGAAACGCCTCCCAGCCGGCGGGCACGGCCTCGGGGGCGCCGTGCTCGCGGGTGCCGAGCAGCAGGCCCGTCTCCTCCCAGGTCTCGCGCAGGGCAGCCAAGGCCAGGGATCGGCCGAGATGGTGGGGGGGGCGCGAGACGCGGCGGGTGAGGGCGGCCTCGGCATAGTCCGGCAGGGCGCCGGCCACGCTCATGTGCCGGTCGCCGGGCTCGATCCGGCCGCCCGGAAACACGAATTGCCCCGGCATGAAGGCGAGGCCCGGGTTGCGCCGGCCCATCAGCACCTTCGGGGCGCGGCCCCGCCGGTCGAGGACGATCAGCGTCGCGGCATCGCGCGGGCGAAGGGCTTTTGGGGGGGCGGCCCGCGGGGGCTTGCGGGCCTCAGGCCCGTCCGATGCCGGTGCCGTCGAGTCCGGCTGGTCCAAGGCGCGTCTCCTCCGGCCCCGCGGCGGGGCGGCTTCCCGGTAGCGTGGCGAAGCCGTGCATGCCAAGGGCGTATTGCAGCCCGACGACGGCGCCCTTCACCGGCTGGAGCAGCCCGAGGGCGAGGGCCAGCGTCGCCGCGGGCCAGAAGCTCAGCTGGAACCACAGGGGCACGTCGTAGCCCATCTCCATCTCCAGGATGACGTAGCCGACGAGGTGGGCCACGATGAAGATGACGATGTAGGGCGGCAGGTCGTCGGCCCGGTGGTGGTGCAGTTCGAGACCGCAGACCGTGCATTCCGGCCGCACCTTGAGGAAGCGGCCGAAGATGCGGCCCTCCCCGCAATGGGGGCAGCGGCCGAGGAAGCCGCGGGCGATGGAGCGGACGAGGCCGGTGCGGGCCGGCTCTGGCCCGTCCATTGGCAGGCCCGTATCGCGCGTGTGGCTGGTCATGGGGCGGACCCTACACCGGAGCGCATCAGCGGCGCGAGCCACGGTGACGCGTACCGGTGCTGCGGATACCGGGGGGGCGGCCGCTCGGGGCGGCCCTGAACGGCGCGCCGCCCGCTCCCTTGCCTCCGGGCTTCCTGCCCGCGCCGCCTCTCGCACCTGTGCGGGTGCGCCCTTCCGAGAGCAGTTCGAAACGCAGCGCCCCGGCAACGGGGGCGGCCTCCACCAGCCGCACCTCCACCCGGTCCCCCAGGCGGAAGGTCTCGCCACTGCGTTCGCCGACCAGGGCGTGGCGGCCCTCCTCGTGGCGGAAATAGTCGGCCCCGAGCTGCGAGATCGGCACGAAGCCGTCCGCCCCGGTCTCGTCGAGCTTGATGAACAGCCCCGAGCGGGTCACGCCGGAGATCTGCCCTTCGAAGGTGGCGCCGACCCGGTCGGCGAGGTGGCCGGCGATCAGGCGGTCGACGGTCTCGCGCTCGGCCGCCATGGCACGGCGCTCGGCCGCCGAGATCTGCTCGCCGATGCGGGCGAGGTCGCCGCCCGTCGTCTCCGGTGGCAGGCCGTCCGTCCCGAGGCGGCCGGCGGTGACGAGCGCCCGGTGCACGATCAGGTCGGCGTAGCGGCGGATCGGCGAGGTGAAGTGGGCGTAGCGGCGCAAGTTCAGCCCGAAATGGCCGAGGTTCTCCGCCGCGTAGACCGCCTGGGCCTGGGAGCGCAAAACAACCTCGTTGATGAAGACCGCGTGCTCGGTCTCGGCCACCGAGCCGAGGATGCGGTTGAACAGGGCCGGGCGCAGCGCCCCCTCCTTGGGCAGCTTGATGCCGACCGAGGCCAGCACCTCGCCGAGCACCCGCATCTTCTCCAGGGCGGGCTCGTCGTGCACCCGGTAGATCAGGGGCTGGCCCGCCGCCTCCAGGGTTTCGGCGGCGGCGACGTTGGCCTGGATCATGAACTCCTCGATGAGCCGGTGCGCATCGAGGCGGTCGGGCACGATCACCCGGTCGACGGAGCCCTCGGGCGTGAGCAGGACCTTGCGCTCGGGCAGGTCGAGGGACAGCGGCCCGCGCCTGTCGCGGGCGGTCCGCAGCGCCGCGTAGGCCGCCCAGAGGGGGCGCAACGCCGTCTCCAGCAGGGGCCGCGTCGCCTCGTCCGCATGCCCGTCGATCGCTGCTTGCGCCTGCACGTAGGAGAGCTTGGCGCGCGAGCGCATCATCACCCGGTGGAAGGTATGGCGGCGCTTGGTCCCGTCCGCCGAGACGGTCATCCGCACGGCCAGGGCCGGGCGGTCCTCGCCCTCGCGCAGCGAGCAGAGGTCGTTCGAGATGCGCTCGGGCAGCATCGGCACGACCCGGTCGGGGAAGTAGACCGAGTTGCCGCGCTCCAGGGCCTCCCGGTCGAGGTTGGAGCCGGGGCGGACATAGGCCGCCACGTCGGCGATGGCGACGGTGAGCACGAAGCCGCCGGGATTGCCCGGGTCGGGATCGGGCTCGGCCATCACCGCGTCGTCGTGGTCCTTGGCGTCCGGCGGGTCGATGGTCAGGAGCGGGCGCTCGCGCCAGTCCTCGCGGCCCTTCAGCCCCGCCGGCGTCACCGCGTCGGCCTCGGCTAGCGTCGCCTGCGAGAACACGTGCGGGATGCCGTGCAGGTGCAGGGCGATCAGGCTCACCGCCTTCTCGGAGCCGAGCGACCCGAGGCGCTCGCGCACCCGGCCCCGCGGCAGGCCGGAGCGGGTCTCGCGTTCCAGGGTGACGCTGACGAGGTCGCCGTCGCGGGCCTCGCCCTCCTCGCCCGGCGGGATCAGGATCTCGCGGCCCTGCGCGCGCTTCTCCACGGGCACGATCCGGCCGCCCTGCGCGCCCGCGCGGTAGACGCCGATGATCTCGGCCTTGTTCTTGCCGATCACCTTGACGACGCGGCCGGTGTAGCGCTCGGCCGAGCCCTCCTCCGGCTCGACGCGGATCAGGGCCCGGTCGCCGATGCCCGGTGCGGGCCGGTTCGACCGTTTGGGACCGCGCGGGGACGCGAGCACGATCGTGGGTGCCTTGCCCGCTCCGTCCCATTCGACCGGGAAGGCCAGAAAATCGCCGTGGCGGTCGCGGGAGCGGATGTCGGCCATGACCACCGGCGGCAGGCGCCCCGCCTTGGCCAGCCCCCCGCGGCCGCTCTCGACCAGGCCCTCGTCCTCGATCTCCCGGAGGATGCGCTTGAGGCCGATCTTGTCGGCCCCCTTGAGGCCGAAGGCCTGGGCGATCTCGCGCTTGCCGACCTTGTCCGTGGACTCGGCGATGAAGGCGAGGATCGCCTCGCGCGTGGGCAGGGCGGGTTCGCCCGCCTTCGTGTCGATGCGTCGTGCCAAGGCTGAGGGGCTCGCTGCGCCGTCCGTCTGACGGGACCGCGCCTGAGGTGGGCGGAACCGACGCGTCCGGTTCCGTCCCCGCAAGATGGGGCCCGCGCGCCCCCGCGGCAACGCCGCGAGGGCCAGCCCTCAACAGGGCTCAGCCGGTGGAGGCGGACTTGCGGATGCGATCGACCGTGCGGTCCACGTCGAGGCCGGGGTCGAGGAGGTCGGACAGGGATAGGGGGCTCTGGCGCGGCAGCGTCAGGTTGACCTGGCCCTCGTCCGGCCGGAACTCCGGGGCCTCCGCCGCCTGGATCGCCAGGGTCCAGGCGCCGTCCATCCGGACCGTTCCGGCATCCGGCGGATCGGCCGCGAGCCCCGCCAGCCCCGCGCGGGCCGCGTCCCGGAAGCCCAGGCTCTTGCGGTCGTCCGAGACCAGGGCCGCCTTGATCAGTTCGGCCAGGACGTCCCTGACCCGCTCCAGACTCGCGTTCATCCGCTCATTCCGATCACCGACAATGCCGGTTCCCGTGGCAAGGGCGGTGCCAGCGGCGGATCAGTAGGGCGGTGCCAGCGGCGGATCAGTAGGGCGTGCCCGTCCGCCGCTGCGCCCTGAGGGCCTCGGCATACCAGACGAGTTCGTCGAGGAAGCGCCCGGCCGCCTTGTCGAGCCACGCCTCGGCGGGCTCTCCGGCCTCGTCGAGCGCCTTGCCGATCCGCGGGATCGGCAGGAGCGAGGGGATGCTCGACATGCCGAGTTCGGAGAGCATCGCGCGCAGCTGCATCGCGGCGCGCACGCCGCCGTACTGGCCGGCCGAGTAGCAGCAGATCGCCGATGGCCGCCAGGAATACTCCTCCAGGAAATGGTCGAGGGTGTTCGACAGGGCGGGCGGGATCGAGTGGTTGTACTCGGCCGAGACCACCACGACGGCGTCCGCCCGGCGATAGAGGGTCGCCAATTCCTCCAGCACCGCCGGCGCCTCGCCCTTCGGGTATTCCTTGTACATCCGGTCCAGCAGCGGCAGCTTCAGCTCGGCCGGGTCGACCAGGGGCGCCTCGTGCCCGCGGGCCTCCAGCCGGGCCACGAGGAAGCGGGCGGCGCGCAGGCCCTGGCGATCGGAGCGCACGGAGCCGAGGATCACGGGGACGACGAGGGACATGGGCACTCCTGAGGCCGGACGGCGGCGCGAGCATAGCGCCACGGGCGGGGCTCAGGACAGGGTGCGCGTCCCCGAGGGCGTGGCGATCTCCGCGGTGAAGCGGAGCGCGGGGCCTCCCACGCTCTCGGGCGCGTCGGACAGGCCGATCGCGCGGTAGAGGTCCGCGGCCTGCGCCGGCTCGGCGTGCTCCACGCGGAAGCGCGTCAGCCGTAGCCCGAGATCCGGCATGGCGCGGGCCGGGCTTCCGGCAGGCCCCCAGTCCATCAGGCAGGGCAGGAGGCCGCCCATCGGCAGCGCGCCGTCGTCGCGAAGGGCGAAGCGCCACGCGAGGGTGCCGCGGCTCATGCGCATCGGCGTCCCGAACAGGCCCGGATGCCGGGCGAGCACGCCGTCGAGATCGTCGGTGCGCGCCACGAAGGCGCGCAGGCGCCGCCCGGAATCCCAGTCGGCGCGGACCCCGGCCGCGTCGTCGAGGCCGAACCAGCGCGGCCGGCCGGGTGGGGTGGCGTCGGGATCGACGGCGATCACTTCGAGGAAGAGCGCGTCGCCCAGGCGCAGCAGGTGGTTGCGCGTGCCCATCTCGCGATGGCGCCCGCCCTCGGGGATGTCGAGGTTCAGGCTGTCGCGGACATGCGCGATTCCCTCCGCGAGGGTGGGGGCGACGACGGCGAGGTGATCGAGGACGGGCATGCAGTAATTCTTGTTGATTTGACTTGTGCGATGCTAAGACCGCACTTGCTAGCGGTATGCGAGACGACGGCTCGCTTCCTTCAACATGGTTCGCACGCCGGCCCCATTCTCGAAGACGACATCCGCCTGCGTCTTCCACCATAACTTCTGTAGTTCTTCATCTGACACTGAGTCTCGTGTCAAAGAGTCGATAAATACGCGCAACCGATTTGCCTTGTCGCCCTTGAAAGACGATAGAACGAATTCAAATAAATCTTAGTCATTGCTTGCCGCAATATCAATATCTTGGAAAAAATGGAATGCAAATTCTGAGAATTCTGATGACAAATCCAATTTAATCTCCATCTTTTCGAGGATCCGAGGTGTATACACGGTACCCGCGTGGAGAGCGTGGGTCATGCAAGATGCGAACTCCCACGCCGTATGTATTTCGCATATATAAAACCCCGTCTTCCGTCGAATATGCCTCTCGTCCAGTTGCATAGCCAAAGCGCCGCTCAACGAATGCGGCATCTCGAGTGCCAGATGCTACTTGATCAACGATGTCGCGATTCTGCTCAAGGGTGCGGTTTGTTAAATCATTGGCCGATTCCATTGAGGGGAATGATCCCGATCGCCTGAACCCTATTGTAAAGAAACGCGTTCGATACATGTTTTCTTGTACACGCTGGCGCATCTCGTCATCCGTCTTGCCGACATGATGACGGATTGTATGTCCTCCTCGGCTCTCTTCCTCTGTGAGATCGATACTATATCTACGCTCATCCTGTGTACCGATCGGTATGATGCGAGCATCATCCGACCCTCACAGACTTCCGCCGTCTCCCTCGGTCCACTGGCCGCCATCTTGATTGCCCGCAGGTACGCGCGGTTGACCGGGATTATAGGCGCGTAAGGCGAGTCCGAGACGGAAGAGGCTCAACTTCACTGGCAACGCCGCCACACGCCATCGTGCGCGCTGAAAAATCACCTTGCTCGATGGCATGAGGCTCCTCGCATCTGAGAGGAAGCCCTATAAAGGTATTTGGTCTTAAATTTAAGCGCGTTCTTTCTTTGTTCGGAAATGCGAAAACGCCGGAGCCCCTTCAGAGGCCCCGGCGTTCCTTTCCGTCCCGAGGCCGGGCGTCGCCGCCCGGCCAAGCTCGCTCAGAGCGAGTAGTACTGCACGAACTCGATCGGGTGCGGGGTCATCTCGTAGCGCAGCACCTCGGTCATCTTCAGTTCGATGAACGAGTCGATCTGGTCGTCGGTGAAGACGTTGCCGGCCTTGAGGAAGGCGCGGTCGCGGTCGAGGTTCTGCAGGGCCTCGCGCAAGCTGCCGCACACGGTCGGGATCTGCTTCAGCTCCTTCGGCGGCAGGTCGTAGAGGTCCTTGTCCATGGCCGGGCCCGGATCGATCTTGTTGATGATGCCGTCGAGGCCGGCCATCAGCAGGGCCGAGAAGGCCAGGTAGGGGTTGGCCATCGGATCGGGGAAGCGGACCTCGACGCGCTTGGCCTTCGGGTTGGTCGTCCACGGGATGCGGCAGGAGGCGGAGCGGTTGCGGGCCGAGTAGGCCAGCAGCACGGGGGCCTCGTAGCCGGGCACCAGCCGCTTGTAGGAGTTGGTGGACGGGTTGGTGAAGGCGTTCAAGGCCTTGGCGTGCTTGATGATGCCGCCGATGTACCAGAGGCATTCCTGGCTGAGGTCGGCGTACTTGTCGCCGGCGAAGATCGGCTTGCCGTTCTTCCAGATCGACTGGTGCACGTGCATGCCCGAGCCGTTGTCGCCGTAGACGGGCTTGGGCATGAAGGTGGCCGACTTGCCGTAGCTCTGGGCCACGTTGTGGATGCAGTACTTGTAGATCTGCATGTGGTCGGCGAGCAGCGTCAGGGTGTCGAACTTCATGCCGAGTTCGTGCTGGGCGCTAGCCACCTCGTGGTGGTGCTTCTCGACCTTCACGCCCATGGACTGCATCGCGGCCAGCATCTCGCCGCGCATGTCCTGGGCCGAATCCTGCGGCGGCACGGGGAAGTAGCCGCCCTTGGTCTGGATGCGGTGGCCGAGGTTGCCGCCCTCGTAGTCGGTGAAGCCGTTGCTCGGAAGCTCGGTGGAATCGAGCTGGAAGCCGGTGTGGTAGGGGTCGGCGCCGAACTTCACGTCGTCGAACACGAAGAACTCGGCCTCGGGGCCGACGAAGATGGTGTCGCCGATGCCCGTGGACTTGAGGAACGCCTCGGCGAGCTTGGCGGTGCCGCGCGGGTCGCGGGAATAGGGCGCGCCGGTGGCGGGCTCGAGCACGTCGCAGACGATCGACATGGTGGAGGCCGAGAAGAACGGGTCCATGCAGGCGGTGGCCGGGTCCGGCATCAGCAGCATGTCGGACTCGTTGATCGCCTTCCAGCCGGCGATGGACGAGCCGTCGAACATCGTGCCTTCGGCAAAAATCTCGTCGTCGACCAGGGAGACGTCGAAGGTGACGTGCTGCCACTTGCCGCGCGGGTCCGTGAACCGGAAGTCCACGTACTTGACGTCGTTGTCCTTGATTTCCTTCAGGACTTCCGCTGCCGTCTTAGCCATCCCTTGGGGTCTCCTTCGGTCTCGGCATTCAGCCGTGGTTGACCGCGGACCGGGGACGGGCCGCGGCTCTCGAATTCCGCTGCTGCTAGGCGAGGGATTCGACGCGGGATTACTCGGTGGGGACCGGTAAGGCTAGAGCGCGCGCGCCCGAAAGGTGACCCGCATGGTCGAGGAAAGCGCGTTGTAACAAGACGATAGGACGACGCCGGGCCAAAACCCATCCCGGCCGCTCCGGGGCGGTCACGGCTCCGGGCTTCCGATTATCGCCTAGCTCCCATACGCCGCGTCGGCGGGCGTCCCGTCAGATCGCGTCGGAGCCGGTCTCGCCGGTCCGGATGCGGATCGCCTCCTCGATGGTCGAGACGAAGATCTTGCCGTCGCCGATGCGGCCGGTCTGGGCCGACTTGCGGATCGCCTCGACGGCCCCTTCCACCAGGGCGTCGGACAGGACGATCTCCAGCTTCACCTTGGGCAGGAAGTCGACCACGTACTCGGCGCCGCGATAGAGCTCGGTGTGGCCCTTCTGGCGGCCGAAGCCCTTGGCCTCGATCACGGTGATGCCCTGGAGGCCGACCTCCTGGAGGGCTTCCTTCACTTCGTCGAGCTTGAAGGGCTTGATGATCGCTTCGATCTTCTTCATGCCGAACGGGCCTGACCTGTCTCTGCGCTGCGTCAGTTTTGTAACACCCCGCCCCGACCTCCGCCACGCCGTTTTCCGTCGGGAGCTGCCGAAACCGCCTGTTTCTCTTGCAGTTCCTGCACATCGTTTAGGCGAAACCGCGATCGGAGTCCGCTATTCGGGCAGCGGCTGGGTGGCATACGGGCAGAGGCCGGAGATGGACATGCGACAGGCGCGGCTGCTCACGGTTGAGGCGATGGCCCGCGTCGACGCGGCGGCGATCGCCGGCGGGGTGCCGGGCCTCGCCCTGATGCAGGCCGCGGGCTCTGCCGTGGCGCGCCGCGCACTGGCCCTGCTCCCGCCCGGCGGCCGGGTGCTGATCCTGTGCGGGCCCGGCAACAACGGCGGGGACGGCTTCGTCGCGGCCCGCCTCCTGGCGGAGGCCGGCCATCCGGTGACGGTCGTGCTCCTGGGCAAGCGCGCGGGCCTGTCGGGGGACGCGGGGCTCGCGGCCGACGCCTGGACGGGCCCGGTCGCCGAGGGGGCGCCCCCGGACCTTCCGGACTGCGACCTGATCGTGGACGCCCTGTTCGGCGCCGGCCTGTCGCGCGACCTTTCCGGCGAGGCCCGCACCCTGGTGGAGCGCGTGAACGCGAGCGGCGTCCCGGTGCTCGCCGTCGACATCCCGAGCGGCGTCGACGGCGATACGGGGGCCGTGCGCGGGGTGGCGGTGCAGGCGCGCGAGACCGTCACCTTCGTCGCCTGCAAGCCGGGCCACCTGCTCCAGCCGGGCCACGGCTTCTGCGGGCGCCTGCATCTGTCCGACATCGGCACCGGCGCCGCCGCCCTCGATGCGGGTCTGGCGGCCTGCGAGCCGCCCCTGTTCCGCAACGGTCCCGAGCTCTGGGGGGCGGGGTTCCCGAGGCTGACGGGGGCGAGCCACAAATACACCCGCGGCCACGCCCTGGTCCTGTCAGGGCCGGCGACCCGCACCGGTGCTGCAAGGCTCGCCGCCCGCGGCGCCCTGCGGGTCGGCGCGGGGCTCGTCACCATCGCCTCGCCCGAGGCGGCGCTGGCCGAGAACGCGGCCCACCTCACCGCGATCATGTTGCAGGCTTGCGACAACCCCGACGACCTCGACGACCTGCTCACCGACGAGCGCCTCAACGTGGTGCTCGCCGGGCCCGGCCTCGGCACGGGCTCGGCCACCCGCGACCTCGTGGCCGTTGCCGCCTCGGCCGGCCGCGGCCTCGTCCTCGACGCGGACGCGCTGACGAGCTTCAAGGGCCAGGCCCGGCTGCTCGCCGCCCACATCGCCGACGGCGGTGCGGCGGCGGTGCTGACCCCGCATGCGGGCGAGTTCGCGCGCCTGTTCGCGGGGACCGAGGCGGCCGAGGAGGGGATCGGCAAGGTCGAGCAGGCCCGGCGTGCGGCGGCGCTCGCGGGTGCCGTCATCGTGTTGAAGGGGGCCGACACGGTGATCGCCGACCCGGACGGGCGCGCCGCGATCAACACCCACGGCACGCCCTATCTCGGCACCGCCGGCTCCGGCGACGTGCTCGGCGGGCTGGTCGCGGGCCTGATCGCGCAGGGTATGCCACCGTTCGAGGCCGCCGCCGCCGGGGTCTGGCTGCACGGCGACGCAGGCCTGCGCCACGGCCCCGGCCTGATCGCCGAGGACATCCCGGAGACGATGCCGGCCGTGCTGTCGGCGCTCCTCGAAGCGCTCAGGTGACGTCGAACGCGGTCCACAGCCCCGTGTCGAAGCGCTCCAGCACGGTGGCGCTGATCAGCCAGCGGCCGGGGTTGTCGGCCAGGAAGGCGATGCGGGCGGTGCGGCCTTCCAGGAGCTGGAAGGTGTCGAGCCAGTAGGGCTCCCAGCCGTCGTCCAGGGGATGGAGCAGGCGGAAGGCGTGGCCGTGCAGGTGCAGGGCCTGCGGGAAGGCGGTCTCGTTGCGGATCGCCAGCACCACCACCTGCCCGCGCTTGACCGTGAAGCTCGGCACGAGGCCGGCGGCGCCGCTGACCCCGTTGACCAGCCAGATCCGGCCGGGGTCGCCGTTGTAGACGGGGTCGGCCGCCGGCTTGTCCTTCGGGAGCGTATCCTTCGCGTCCTTGGCACCCGCATCCTTTGGAACGGTTGCGCCGCCGGTGATGACCACGTCGCGGCGCACGGCGTTCTGGAGCTTGACCTCGGCCGGCAGCAGCTTGTTCTCGCCGATCGGGCCGATGGGCGGCCGCTTCTCGGTGACGGGGGTGCCCTTGGTCTTCACGGTGGCGAGCGCCAGCCCCTGGCCGACCAGCGCCGTGATGGTGCCCTTGGCGTAGGCCTCCGCCGGCAGGTCGATGAGCAGGTCGTAGCGCGCGCCCGGCGGGAAGGGCAGCGTGGCGCGCAGGGGCTCGAAGGTGTCGGTGGGCTGCCCGTCCACGGCCGCGACGTAGACCTTGATGCCGTCGAAGCGGATACGGGTCGCGCGCGCATTGCAGGCGTTGCCGAGCCGGACCCGGATGCGGCTGCCGGGCCGCGCCTCGAAGCTCTCCGGGGCCGGACGGCCGTTGACGGTCACGAGGTTGCCGAGCCGGCCGTTCGAGGCCGCGAACGCCGTCTGTCCGAAGGCCAGCAGGGTGCCGTCGTCCTGGAGGCGCCAGTCCTGCATCAGGAGGGTCACGTCGGCGTCCACAGCAGGCGGCACCTTCTCCTCGACCACGAGCATCCCGGCGAGCCCCCGCCCGGACGGCTCGCTGGCGCCGCCGACCACCAGGGGGCGGACCAGGAAGGTGCCCGCATCGGGGGGCGTGAAGACGTAGGTGAAGCTGGCGCCAGGGGCGATCGGCGCCTGCGTCACCCCGCCGACCCCGTCCATGGCGTTCTGGTTGCGCACCCCGTGCCAGTGCAGGGAGAGGGGTTTGTCCGTCCTGTTGTCCACGCGGACCCGAACGGCCTCGCCGAGCTTCACCCGCAGCACCGGCGGGGCGGACTTCCCGTCGAAGCACCAGGTCGCGGTCTCGGCGGCGGGCTCGGGCTTGAGCCGCGCCGTGCCGGGGGCGGCCGCCAGGGGCCGGGCCTCCGGCTGCGGGACGGCCGGGGGAGGGGGCGGCACGGGCTTGGCCGGCTCCGGCTTCGGTTGGGCCGCAGCCTTGCACGGCAGCAGGCCCAGGGCCGCGGCCCCGCCGATGAGGGCGCGGCGGGAGGGGACCCCCGCGCTCGGATCGATCGGCGGAACGGAGCGGACAGGCGGCATGAGACCTCGACGGAAACGGCGGAGGCCGCTTGTAGCCGCCGGGCCCGCCGCGCGCCACCGCGAGGGCGCGCTCGCGCGGAAAACGGGAGCCGGCCCGGCCCGTCGCGACGCCGGACACGCGGCCGAAGTTTTTTGCTGCGGCCCGTCCGGCCCATGCTATAGAGCCGCCCTCCGGCGGCCGGGAACGCGCCGGGTGTCGGCGCTCGCGGGCGTGGCGGAACTGGTAGACGCGCTGGATTTAGGTTCCAGTGTCGCAAGACGTGGGGGTTCGAGCCCCTCCGCCCGCACCAGAGCCGCCGAACGGGACGGAATGGCTCGATTCCGGAAGGAGGCCGGCCCGCTCCGGCCCTCGCGGGACGGCACCCCGTGCGCCCCTGCCGCCTCAAACGCATTCCGGACGAGGCGGCGCGCGCGCCGGACCTTGCCGACCACACGGACTTTGAGAGCGAAGACGACGATGCAGGTGACCGAGACACACTCCGAGGGTCTGAAGCGCACGTTTCAGGTTCTGCTCGCCGCCCAGGAGCTCGAGGACCGCCTGACCACCGAGCTGTCCGGCATGAAGGACAAGGTGCAGCTCAAGGGCTTCCGCCCCGGCAAGGTGCCGGTCGCCCACCTGCGCAAGGTCTACGGCCGCTCGGTGATGGCCGACGTGGTGCAGAACGCGGTCAACGAGGCGAACCAGAAGATCGTTTCCGACAACAAGTTCAAGCTCGCCCTGGAGCCGCAGATCGAGTTCCCCGAGGACAAGGGGCTGGTCGAGAAGGCGCTCGACGCCAAGGCCGACTTCTCCTTCAAGGTGGCGCTGGAGGTCCTGCCGAGCTTCGAGCTGGCCGACCTCTCCGACGTGAGCCTGACCAAGCTCGTGGCCTCCCCGTCCGACGCCGAGGTGGACGAGGCGCTCGCCCGCATGGCCGGCCAGAGCCGGCCGTTCGCCGAGCGCGACGAGGGGGCGCCCGCCGAGACCGGCGACCGCGTCACCATCGACTTCGTCGGCCGGATCGACGGCACCGAGTTCGACGGCGGCAAGGGCGAGGGCATCGACCTGGAGCTCGGCTCCGGCTCGTTCATCCCCGGCTTCGAGGAACAGCTCGTCGGCGCCAAGGTCGGCGAGAGCCGCCTCGTCAAGGCGACGTTCCCGGAGGCCTACGGCGCCGAGGCGCTGGCCGGCAAGGACGCCGAGTTCGACGTGACCG
The DNA here is from genome assembly GCF_022179685.1 of Methylobacterium trifolii. Taxonomy (GTDB): domain Bacteria; phylum Pseudomonadota; class Alphaproteobacteria; order Rhizobiales; family Beijerinckiaceae; genus Methylobacterium; species Methylobacterium trifolii. The sequence goes on along the minus strand of NZ_BPRB01000159.1, from coordinate 13,392 downwards.
TCACCAAGATCCAGGCGCCGGGCGAGGCGAAGATCGACGACGCGTTCGCCAAGGGCATGGGGCTCGAATCCCTCGACAAGCTCAAGGAGGCCGTGTCCAAGGCCATCGGCACGGACTACGAGGCCGCCTCCCGGCGCAAGCTCAAGAAGGAGCTCCTCGACGCGCTGGACGGCAAGTACGCCTTCGACCTGCCGCCCAGCCTCGTGGCGCAGGAGTTCGCCGCCGTCTGGGCCCAGGTCGAGCAGGACCTCAAGACCCGTGAAAAGACCTTCGCCGACGAGGGCACGACGGAGGAGAAAGCCACTGCCGACTACCGCAAGATCGCCGAGCGGCGGGTGCGGCTCGGACTGGTGCTTGCGCAGGTCGGCGAGAGCGCCGATATCAAGGTCACCGACGAAGAGGTGAACCAGGCCCTCATCGCCCGTGTCCGGCAGTTCCCGGGCCAGGAGCAGCAGGTCTGGGACTTCTATCGGAAAAACGCACAGGCGCTCGCCGAGCTTCGCGCGCCGCTGTTCGAGGAGAAGGTGGTCGACCACGTTCTCGGACAGGTCAAACTCGTCGAGGAGCCCGTCTCGAAGGAGGCGCTGTTCGCCGACGAGGAGGCGGAAGCCGACGCCGTCGAAGACAAGAGCGCCGACGACAAGTCGGCCGAGTCGAAGGCCGACTGAGGCCGGCGCCTGTTCCGAGGCGGCCGGCGACATGGTTAGGCGGCGTTAAGGATCGCCGTTGTTCGCTGACATGCCCGGCCGACGCCTGATTCGCGCGGCCGGGCCCTTGGAGCCTGGGGCAGGATGATGAGAGATCCGGTCGACTACTATAACAGCGCGCTCGTGCCCATGGTGGTCGAGCAGTCGAGCCGCGGCGAGCGCGCCTTCGACATCTACTCGCGCCTCCTGCGCGAGCGGATCATCTTCCTGACCGGGCCGGTCGAGGATTACGGCGCCTCGCTGATCGTGGCCCAGCTCCTCTTCCTGGAGGCGGAGAACCCGAAGAAGGAGATCTCCTTCTACATCAACTCGCCCGGCGGCGTGGTGACCTCGGGCCTGTCGATCTACGACACGATGCAGTTCATCCGCTGCCCGGTGACGACGCTCTGCGTCGGCCAGGCCGCCTCGATGGGCTCGCTGCTGCTCACGGCCGGCGAGCCGGGCCACCGCTTCGCCCTGCCGAACGCCCGGATCATGGTCCACCAGCCCTCCGGCGGCTTCCAGGGCCAGGCCACCGACATCCTGATCCATGCCCGCGAGATCGAGGCGCTCAAGCGCCGCCTCAACGAGATCTACGTGAAGCATACGGGCCGCGACTACCCCGCGATCGAGGCGGCCCTGGAGCGCGACAACTTCATGACCGCGGACGCGGCCAAGGAGTTCGGCCTGATCGATGAGGTCATCCAGAAGCGGCCCGAGCCGGCCGCCGCCTGATTGCGGCTCGAGGGCGCGCCCGCGTTACGGGCGCGCACGTGGCGGCCGCGGCCTTGATCCCGCCGCGGCAGCGTGTTTGCATCGGGACTCCGGCAGGAACCGACACGAGCGCGCAGCACACTGTTTCTTTAAGCGGGTCCCATTACGTTTGAACGACGCGCGTGCGCCCGCTGGCAGCGCATGCGAGGCATCGGAGACCGATATGAGCAAGACTGGCGGCAACGACTCGAAGAGCACGCTGTACTGCTCGTTTTGCGGCAAGAGCCAGCACGAGGTCCGCAAGCTGATCGCGGGCCCGACGGTGTTCATCTGCGACGAGTGCGTCGAGCTGTGCATGGACATCATCCGCGAGGAGTCGAAATCCTCCCTGGTGAAGTCCCGCGACGGGGTTCCGACCCCGAAGGAGATCCGGCGGGTGCTGGACGACTACGTCATCGGCCAGGACTTCGCCAAGAAGGTCCTCTCGGTGGCGGTGCACAACCACTACAAGCGCCTCGCCCACGCGACGAAGCACAACGACGTCGAGCTCGCCAAGTCCAACATCATGCTGATCGGGCCGACGGGCTCGGGCAAGACGCTGCTCGCGCAGACGCTGGCCCGCATCCTCGACGTGCCCTTCACCATGGCCGACGCCACCACGCTGACGGAGGCCGGCTACGTCGGCGAGGACGTCGAGAACATCATCCTCAAGCTGCTCCAGGCCTCCGACTACAACGTCGAGCGGGCCCAGCGCGGCATCGTCTACATCGACGAGATCGACAAGATCTCCCGCAAGTCGGACAACCCCTCGATCACCCGCGACGTGTCGGGCGAGGGCGTGCAGCAGGCGCTCCTGAAGATCATGGAGGGCACCGTCGCCTCCGTGCCTCCGCAGGGCGGCCGCAAGCACCCGCAGCAGGAGTTCCTGCAGGTCGACACCACCAACATCCTGTTCATCTGCGGCGGCGCCTTCGCGGGGCTGGAGCGCATCATCTCCCAGCGCGGCAAGGGCACCTCGATCGGCTTCGGCGCGACCGTGCAGGCCCCCGACGACCGCCGCACCGGCGAGGTCTTCCGCTCGGTGGAGCCCGAGGACCTGCTCAAGTTCGGCCTGATCCCCGAGTTCGTCGGCCGCCTGCCCGTGCTGGCGACGCTGGAGGACCTCGACGAGGTCGCCCTCAAGCGCATCCTCCAGGAGCCGAAGAACGCCCTCGTCAAGCAGTACCAGCGCCTGTTCGAGATGGAGAACGTCGACCTGACCTTCCAGGACGAGGCCCTCTCGATGGTCGCCCGCAAGGCGATCGAGCGCAAGACCGGCGCCCGCGGCCTGCGCTCGATCCTGGAGACGATCCTGCTCGACACGATGTACGACCTGCCGGGTCTCGACTCGGTGGAGCAGGTCGTGATCGGTCCCGAGGTGGTCGAGGGCAAGTCGCGTCCGCTGTTCATACACGGCGACCGCAACAAGGAAGCCCCGGCGAGCGTCAGCGCCTGAGCGCGCCGCCAAACCGTTGATCGCGCTGGCCGATTCCGAATCGGCCGGCGGTACGGCGCGACACGCTGGCATCTTGTATCCGGTGCCGGCGGAAACCACCTGAGGACCAGCGCAGTGGCCGCTGCCTCCCTTCGAGGGGCGGTGCCGCGCCACCAGCCGCAAAGTCCCAGAAGACCTTTCCGACCCTCGCGGCCCGGTCGGCCCCTGGCAGGAAGCTTGCTCCGATCCGGAGGAGCGTCCGCCCGGCGTCCATCATGAGGAAGTCAGCCATGACTCAATCGAAATCGCGCCAGCCTGTCGTTCCGGGCTCGACGGGCGCCTATGCCGTCCTGCCGCTGCGCGACATCGTCGTGTTCCCGCACATGATCGTGCCGCTGTTCGTCGGGCGCGAGAAGTCGATCCGCGCCCTCGAAGAGGCCGTGCGCACCGACCGGCACATCCTGCTCGCGACCCAGATCAACGCCGGCGACGACGATCCGGCCACCGACGCGATCTACACCATCGGCACGCTCGCCTCCGTGCTCCAGCTCCTGAAGCTGCCCGATGGCACCGTGAAGGTGCTGGTGGAGGGTGCCGGCCGCGCCAAGATCACCGGCTTCACCCGCTCGGACGAGTATTACGAGGCGGAGGGCGAGGCGCTGGTCGACGAGCTCGGCGACAAGGTCGAGGCCGAGGCTTTGGCGCGCTCCGTGCTCTCGGAGTTCGAGAACTACGTCAAGCTCAACAAAAAGATCTCGCCCGAGGTCGTCTCCGCGGTCACGCAGATCGAGGAGCCCTCCAAGCTCGCCGACACGATCGGCTCGCACCTGCTGGTCAAGATCGCCGACAAGCAGGCGATCCTGGAGACCCCGACCGTGGCCGGCCGCCTCGAGCGCGTGCTGTCGCTGATGGAGAGCGAGATCTCCGTGCTCCAGGTGGAGAAGCGCATCCGCACCCGCGTCAAGCGGCAGATGGAGAAGACCCAGCGCGAGTACTACCTCAACGAGCAGATGAAGGCGATTCAGAAGGAACTCGGCGACGAGGACGGCCGCGACGAGCTGGCCGAGCTGGAAGACAAGATCGAGAAGACCAAGTTCACCAAGGAGGCCCGCGAGAAGGCGGTCGCCGAGCTGAAGAAGCTGCGCCAGATGTCGCCGATGTCGGCCGAGGCGACGGTGGTGCGCAACTACCTGGACTGGATGCTCGGCATCCCGTGGGGCAAGCGTTCGAAGATCAAGAAGGATCTGCTCGGCGCCCAGACCATGCTCGACGAGGACCATTTCGGCCTCGACAAGGTCAAGGAGCGCATCGTCGAGTACCTCGCCGTGCAGCAGCGGGCCAACAAGCTCACCGGCCCGATCCTCTGCCTCGTCGGCCCCCCCGGCGTCGGCAAGACCTCGCTCGGCAAGTCCATCGCCAAGGCGACGGGGCGCGAGTTCGTGCGCATGTCGCTCGGCGGCGTGCGTGACGAGGCCGAGATCCGCGGCCACCGCCGGACCTATATCGGCTCCATGCCCGGCAAGATCGTGCAGTCGATGCGCAAGGCCAAGACCTCGAACCCGCTCATCCTGCTGGACGAGATCGACAAGATGGGCATGGACTTCCGCGGCGATCCGTCGGCGGCGCTCCTCGAGGTGCTGGACCCCGAGCAGAACAGCACGTTCAACGACCACTATCTGGAGGTGGATTACGACCTCTCGAACGTGATGTTCGTGACCACGGCCAACACCCTCAACATCCCCGGCCCGCTGATGGACCGGATGGAGGTGATCCGCATCGCCGGCTACACCGAGGAGGAGAAGGTCGAGATCGCGCGCAAGCACCTGATCCCGAACGCCCTCAAGAAGCACGGCCTGGACGTGAAGGAGTGGTCGATCGACGACGAGTCGCTGCTCATGCTGGTCCGCCGCTACACGCGGGAGGCCGGCGTGCGCAACCTGGAGCGCGAGCTGTCCAACCTGATCCGCAAGGCGGTGAAGGAGATCCTGATCACCAAGACCAAGTCGGTCGCGGTGGACGTGGACCGGCTGCAGGTCTTCCTCGGCCCGCCGAAGTTCCGCTACGGCGAGATCGACGCGGACGATCAGGTCGGCGTGGTCACGGGTCTGGCCTGGACCGAGGTCGGCGGCGAGCTGCTGACGATCGAGGGCGTCATGATGCCGGGCAAGGGCAAGATGACGGTCACGGGCAACCTCAAGGACGTGATGAAGGAGTCGATCTCGGCGGCCGCGTCCTACGTGCGCTCGCGGGCGATCGACTTCGGCCTGGAGCCGCCGCTGTTCGAGCGCCGGGACATCCACGTCCACGTGCCGGAAGGGGCGACCCCGAAGGACGGCCCGTCCGCCGGCATCGCCATGGCGACCGCCATCGTCTCGACGCTCACCGGCATCCCGGTGCGCCGCGACCTCGCCATGACCGGCGAGGTCACGCTCCGGGGCCGGGTGCTGCCGATCGGCGGCCTCAAGGAGAAGCTGCTCGCCGCACTCCGCGGCGGCATCAAGACGGTGCTGATCCCCGAGGAGAACGCCAAGGACATCGCCGAGGTGCCCGACAGCGTGAAGAACGGCATGGAGATCATCCCGGTCTCGCGGATGGAGCAGGTGCTGGAGCGCGCCCTGGTGCGCCAGCCCGTGCCGATCGAATGGGACGAGCCCGTGCCGCCGACCAAGCCCGCCCGGACCGAGGAGGACGGCGCGACCTTCGTCGCCCACTGACCGTCACGGCACCGACGAGAAGAGAAAGCCCCCGGAGCCTGCTCCGGGGGCTTTCTTTTGGTCCTTGGCCGCGCATGCGGCCGGGCACCCTGGGCGCCATGGGCCGGTCGAGCGTCTCAAACGGCCGGGACGGCGATGCGATTGCGCCGGCGAACCTCGCGGATCACGGCCGAATGGTCGAGGTCGCCGTCGCCGTTGGCCACCATGTCCGAAAACATCGCATCGACCTGCCGGAGCACGGGCAGGTCGAGGCCGAGGCTCGCCGCGAAGGCGAGGGCGGTGCCGGTGTCCTTGACCTGATACTTGGCCGGGCCGCCGGGGGCGAAGTCGCCCCGCGCCATGCGCAAGGCATGCTGCTTCAGGATGGTCGAGTCGGCGAATCCCCCGAGCAGGGCTTCGCGGACCTTGAGGGGGTCGGCGCCGCCGCGCTCGGCCAGCGTCAGGGCCTCGGCCATCGCCACGATGGTCGAGGCGACGATCGACTGGTTGACGAGCTTGGCGATCTGCCCGCTGCCCACCGGGCCGACGCGGGTCGGCCGACCCATCGCGGCGAGAACCGGCGCGATCTGGTCGATGTCGTCCGGCGAGCCGCCCGCCATGATGGCGAGGGTCCCGGCGACGGCCCCCGCCTCGCCGCCGGAGACCGGCGCGTCGACGTAGCCGACGCCTGCCGCCGCGGCGGCCTCGGCCTGCCGGCGCGCGGTCTCGACGGGGATCGAACTCATCACCACCAGCGTGCTGCCCGGCGCCATCGCGGCCACGACCCCGTCCGGCCCGAGCAGGATCTCGTCGCAGACGGGGCCGGAGCTGAGCATGCAGATCACGACCTCGGCGCCCGTGGCGACCGCGGACGGGGCATCGACGCGGGTGATGCCGTCGCCCGAGAGCGTCTCGGCCTTGTCGCGGGAGCGGTTCCAGGCCCGGACCCCGTAGCCGGCCCTGCGCAGGTTGCGCACCATCGGCGCGCCCATGATGCCGGTGCCGACGAACCCGACCATGCCGGAGGCCGACATCAGGATCGGGCCCCGCCGCCGCAGGTGCGCCCGAGGAAGCGCACCGGCCGCTCCTCGGCGATCAGCGCCGGAAACCCGGCCCGGAAGCGGGCGAGGTGGGGCGTCTCCAGGTGGGCGTCGAAGGCGGCGCGGTCGTCGTAGACCTCGTAGAACACGACCGTCTGCGGGTCGTCCTCCGCCACGGCCACGTCGAAGGTGCGGCAGCCCGGCTCGTTCGCCACGGACGCGCGGGCATCCTCGTGCGCCAGGTCGAGGAACGCCGCCATGGCGTCCGCCCGGACCTTGAACTCCGCGATGACGACGAAGGGGCGTGGGGAAGCGTCGGGCATGGCGAGCCTTCGGGGTGTCGTGGATTTTTGGGTGAGGCCGGCGCCCGTCCCTCCCCCCTCTGCGGGGGGAGGGTGGGCCTCGGCTCACGCGAGGGTCGGGAGCGGGGAGCGCCATAGGCACCGTCGCTCCCCTCTCCCGACCCGCTTCGCGGGCCACCCTCCCCCGCAGAGGGGGGAGGGAAACGCCCGCTCCGGGCCGCTCTCCGTCAGGCCGCCTTCTGCGCGGACGGGCGGGCGGCGGCTTCCATCTCCCGGCGCAGGGCCAGGACGTCGAGGTCCTCCGTCAGTTCGACGTCGTCGAAGCTGACGATCTGGTCCTTGGCCACCGGCCGCTTGAGCTTGACGTTCTGGGCCAGCCCGATGGGCAGCGCGCCGAGGGCGAGGCTGCGCGAGGCGGGAATGGCGTTCGCCCAGACGGCATAGCCGCCTTCGCCGTCCAGCATGTCGCCGGGCGCCAGGTCGCTCTTGGCGGTCGCCACCGCGTCGCCCCGGAACTCCTTGGAGCAGCCGGTCGGCTCGCCGCGCAGGGCCGCGGAGAGGACGCTGACGCTCGTCTCCAGGCCGATCATGTGGAACGGGCGCCACATCGATCCGTACCAGCCGGATGGGTCGGTGAGGAGGCCGTACTGCCGGAAGCAGTCGCGGGTGTACTCGCTGGTCGCCTTGAAGGTGACGAACACGCCGTAGCGGATGTTGTTGGGCACCTCGCGGCCGTCCGGCTCCTGGCTGGCTGCGATGTCGACCAGCCCGCTGCGCGGCAGGCGGCCGCCGTCCGAGACGGGCCGGAACACGCGGGCGAGGTCCTGCAGGCCGGTGGGCGGGAAGGCGAGGCCGTCGTCGGGGCAGTCGAGGCCGGTGCCGTTGGCCACCGCCGCCATCTCGATCGCCGCCTTGGTGCCGTCGGTGAAGGAATTGTACATCTTCGGGTTGAAGTCGCCCTTCCGCACCTCCTCCTCGGACCAGCCGAAGAAGCCCCACACCGTGTCCGGGGTGGAGTAGCGGTAGCGGGGCTCGAAGTTCATGCCCTTGCCGGCCGAGGTGAGCTCGAAGCCGCAGGAGCGCGCCCAGTCCACGAGTTCGCAGATGATCGCGGGCTGGTCGCCGTAGGCCATGGAGTAGACCACGCCCTTCCGGCGCGCCCGCTCGGCGAGCAGCGGCCCGCACAGCACGTCGGCCTCGACGTTGACCATGACCACGTGCTTGCCGGCGTCGATCGCGGCCAGGGCGTGCCGGACGCCAACGATCGGGTGGCCCGTCGCCTCGATGATGCACTCGATCTCGTCGCAGGCCGCCAGCGCGCCGGCGTCGTCGGTGACGCAGGTGCGACCGGTCCTGACGGCGTCGCCCAGCGACGTGGCGGCGTAGCGCTCCTCCGGCCAGCCGACGCGCGCCAGGGAGGCGCGGGCCCGGCCGACGTTCAGGTCGGCGACGCCGACGACGTGCATGCCCTCGATGCGCTGGGCCTGGGCCAGCACCATGGAGCCGAACTTGCCGGCCCCGATCAGCCCGACGCGGACGGGTCGCCCGGCCGACGCGCGCTGCAGGAGCAACGTGGAAAGGTTCATGGTTTCCTCCTCGGGGATCGCGCGGGTTGCGCTCCGGGTCCCGCCGCTGCGGCAAAGGCTGCAGAGATGGGCCGCAGGGACGGACAGGGAGCGGGCCCAGGTGTTCCCGCGGCACGGACGTGCCGGCGCTTCGACGGCTTTCCCGCCGACGGGTCGAAGGCTAGGAGCAGGCTTCGTGTAGGACAATCCAGAATTCCGAGCCCATTCTGTAGAGCCGCTAAACGATCTCGCTCGCGACGCGCCGCTCGTCCGCCCACAGGTCCCGCTCGCGCCGGAGCCAATCCAGGAACAGCCTGACCTTGCGGTGGCGCAGATGCTCGCGGGGGCAGGTGATCCACTGGGTCACGAGGCCGACGGCGGGCGGGGCGCGCACGGGGCAGACCAGCCGCCCGTCGCGCCACTCGCGCCACATCATCAGGTCGCTCTCCAGGGCGATGCCGAGTCCGCCCACGGCCGCGTCGATCGCCATGTGGGTGCGATCGAACAGGAGCCGGCGCCAGCGTTCGGCGGGCGTCACGCCGGCCCGCGCGAACCAGGACGACCATTGCACCTGGCATTTCACGGACTGGATCAGGCGGTGGCGTGCCAGGTCGTCCGGACCGAGGCTGGAGGCCACGGCCAGGCCCGGCGCGCAGACGGGGTGGAACCGCTCCTCCGCGAGCCCCTCGCAGAACAGGCCCGGCCACTGCCCCGCCCCGTGCCGGATCTCCACGTCGACGCTCTCCTTCTGGAAGGCGACCGGCTCGTTGCTGCCGTCGAGCCGCAACTCGATGTCGGGATGGGCGTCGATGAAGGAGGCCAGGCGCGGCAGGAGCCACTTGGTCGACAGGCTCGGGGTCGCCCGCACCGTCAGGGTCGTGACCGAGCGGTAGCCCCGGATGCGCTGCGTGGCCTCCGCGATCCGGTCGACCTCCTCGCCGATCATCTCGAAATAGCGCTCGCCGGCTTCCGTGAGGACGACGTTGCGGCCGGAGCGTCCGATGAGCGCGGTCCCGAGGCTGACCTCCAGCGCCTGGATCTGCTGGCTCACCGCGGACGGCGTGACGCCGAGTTCCTCCGCCGCGCGGGTGACGCTGCCCGACCGGGCGACGGCGTGGAAGACGCTGATGGCGCGAAAGGGGACGTGCATCCGCACATTTAAGCGGCGCTAAACGAAAGCGCAAACAATCTGAATTGTCCTACACAAACAGGGTTCCTATTGTCGATCCTCAAGCAAGAGCCCGCCACGCAAGTGCAGGCCGCGCGGAGGATCAATCGGGACCACCCGAACCACTCCGTCTCCAGAGATACCGTCGCCTCCGCCCGGCTCGACCCGTGCGGGCCCGACGCCCGGTCACGAACGACGCCGGCGCGCCTCCTCGGCGACGGACGGCGCGCGGAGGAAACGCCATGAGAGACGACGCACGCCCGAAATCCGTCCTTCTGTCCCGCCGCACGCTCCTGGCGGGGGCGGCCGCGGTGCCCCTGGTCGCCATCCGGACCCGGCCCGCGCAGGCGGCGGAGTTCAACTACAAGCTCGCCACCGGCCAGTCGCTGACCCAGCCGGTCAACGCCCGCCTCGACCAGGCGACCCAGCGCATTCGCGAGGCCTCGGGCGGCCGGATGGAGCTGAAGTTCTTCCCCGCGAGCCAGCTCGGCTCGGACACCGACCTCATCACCCAGGTCCGCTCGGGGGGCATCGAGTTCCTCAACATCTCGGGCTCCGTCATCTCGACGGTGGCCTCGGGCGCGGCGATCACCAACGTCGGCTTCGCATTCGCCGGCTACGATCAGGTCTGGAAGGGCCTGGACGGGCGGGTGGGCGACTACGTCCGCAGCCAGATCGAGAAGGTCGGGCTGCTCATCGCGGCCAAGGCCGGCGACAACAGCTTCCGGCAGATCACCTCCTCCGCCAAGCCGATCCGCACGCCCGAGGACCTGAAGGGCTACCGCATCCGGGTCCCGGTCTCGCCGATCTTCACGTCGCTGTTCTCGGCGCTCGGCGCCAGCCCCACCTCGATCAACTTCAACGAACTCTACACCGCCCTCCAGACCCGCCTCGTGGACGGGCAGGAGAACGGCCTGGTCGCGATCGAGGCCGGCAAGCTCTACGAGGTCCAGAAATACGTCGCCGAGACGAACCACATCTGGGACCCCTTCTGGCTCGTGGCCAACCGCCGGGCCTTCGGCCGCCTGCCCGAGAGCCTTCAGGAGATCGTGCGGCGGGAGTTCGACCGGGCGGCGATGGAGCAGCGCGAGGACGTGGCGCGGCTCAACACGACCCTCAAGGCGCAGCTCACCGCCAAGGGTCTGGTGTTCGAGACCGCCGACAAGGACGCCTTCCGCAAGAACCTCGCCCAGTCCGGCTTCTACAAGGACTGGAAGGAGAAGTTCGGGGCCGACGCCTGGAAGGCGCTGGAATCGGCTACCGGAGACCTCGCGTGAGCACGGCGGCGGGCATGCACGGCCCGGCCAACGCCGCGCCCCTCGACCACGGGGACTGGATCGCTGCGGCCGAGCGCTGGCTGCGGCGGATCGTGGAGATCCCGGCGGCCCTGCTGGTCGCGGCGGAGGTGGTGATCCTGTTTGCCGGGATCTGCGCCCGCTCCCTGCACCGTCCCATCATCTGGACGGACGAGCTGGCCTCGATCCTGTTCCTGTGGCTCGCCATGCTGGGCAGCGTGGTGGCCATCCAGCGCGGCGAGCACATGCGGCTGACCTTCGTGGTCGGCAGCCTGTCGAAGCGCGCCCAGGCCTGGTGCGAGACGCTGGCGATCGGGGCGATCTTCGTCTTCCTGACGCTGATGCTGCACGCGGCCTACGACTACACGGAGGACCAGTCCTTCGTGGAGATGCCGGCCCTGGGCTGGCCCGGGACGATCCGTGCGCTCGCCGTCCCGGTCGGCTTCGCGGCGGCGCTGCTCAGCTGCTCCCTGCGGCTGGCCCGCCACGGCATCGCGGACCTGATCGGGGTCGGGCTGGTGCTCGGGGCCTTCGTCCTGCTGCTGACTCTCGCCGCCCCGGCGCTGACCGCGATGGGCAACTGGTCGCTCCTGGTGTTCTTCGTCGGGCTCCTCGGCGCCGGCGTGATCTCGGGCGTGCCCATCGCCTTCTCCTTCGCGCTCGCCACCTGCGCCTACCTCCTGACCGTGACCTCGACGCCGCTGACCATCGTCGTCGGCCGCATGGACGAGGGCATGAGCGGCCTGATCCTGCTCGCCATCCCCCTGTTCGTCCTGCTCGGCCAGCTCGTCGAGGCGACCGGCATGGCCCGCGTGATGGTGGCCTTCCTCGCCTCCCTGCTGGGCCACGTCCGGGCCGGGATGTCCTACGTGCTGCTCGGCGCGATGCTGCTCGTCTCCGGCATCTCCGGCTCCAAGACCGCCGACATGGCCGCGGTCGCGCCGGTGCTGTTTCCCGAGATGCGCCGCCGCGGCATGAAGGACGGGGAACTGCTGTCCCTGCTCGCGGCCTCGGGCGCCATGAGCGAGACCATCCCGCCCTCGATCGTGCTGATCGCCATCGCCTCCGTGACCGGCGTGTCGATCGCGGCGCTCTTCACCGCGGGCATCCTGCCGGCCCTGGTGCTGGCCGTGGTGCTGGCCCTCGTCGCCCGCTACCGCGCCGGCACCGAGGAGGATTCGATCGTCGTGCCGCGGGCGCCGGCCGCCGTCGTGGCCAAGACCCTGGCGGTGGCCCTGCCGGCGCTGCTGCTGCCGTTCCTGATCCGGACGGCCGTGGTGGAGGGCGTCGCGACCGCCACCGAAGTCTCCACCATCGGCATCGCCTATTCCCTGGTCCTGGGCCTCGTGATCTATCGCGGGGGCTTGAGCTGGCGGGCGGCCCTGCCGATGCTGGCGCGCACGGCCTCCCTGTCCGGGGCGATCCTGTTCATCGTCGGGGCGGCGAGCGCGATGGCGTGGGCGCTGACCCAGTCCGGCTTCTCGCACGACCTCGCCCGCGCGATGGCCGGGGTGCCGGGCGGGCAGTTCGGCTTCCTGCTGATCTCGGTCATCGCGTTCATGGTGCTCGGCAGCCTGCTCGAAGGCATCCCGGCCATCGTGCTGTTCGGGCCGCTGCTCTTCCCGATCGCGCACCAGTTCGGCGTGAACGAGGTCCACTACAGCATGATCGTGATCCTCGCGATGGGCATCGGCCTGTTCGCGCCGCCCTTCGGCCTCTGCTACTACGCCGCCTGCATCATCGGGCAGGTTCCGCCCGAGGCCGGCATGCGGCGGATCTGGATCTATCTCGGGTCGCTCTTCCTCGGGCTCCTGGTGCTCACCTTCGTGCCGTGGTTCTCGACCGTCTTCCTGTGACGCCCCCGCTCACGAATCGTCCCCCAGACCCTTGCCCGGCGCGATCTCGCCCTCGCCGCGGGCCAGGATGCGGTCCAGCACGTCGATCCGGTCGGCCTCGGCCGCCGGCTTGTCCCAGCGGATGCGGCTGACGCGGGGGAAGCGCATCGCCACCCCGGACTTGTGCCGGGTCGAGCGCTGCACGCCCTCAAAGGCGATCTCCAGCACCAGGCCGGCCTCCGGCCCGTGGGCCACCTCGCGCACCGGGCCGAAGCGCTTGGTGGTGTGGTTGCGGACGTAGCGGTCGAGCTTTTGCAGTTCGGCGTCGGTGAAGCCGTGATAGGCCTTGCCCACCGGCACCAGCTCGTCCCCGCCCTCCGGCGCCTCCCGCCAGACCCCGAAGGTGTAGTCCGAGTAGAAGGACGAGCGCTTCCCGTGGCCGCGCTGGGCGTACATCATCACCGCGTCGACCACGTGGGGCTCGCGCTTCCACTTCCACCAAGGTCCCTTCGGCCGGCCGGGGAGGTAGGCGCTGTCCAGGCGCTTGAGCATCACCCCCTCGATGGCGTCGGCATCCGCCCCCGCCCCGACCGAGGCCGGGTCGGCGCGGGCGGCGGCCA
>NZ_BPRB01000158.1 GCF_022179685.1 Methylobacterium trifolii | reverse complement strand
GCCGCCCTGGTCCACGACGTCGGCAAGGCGCGCATTCCCCTGGCCATCCTGAACAAGCCCGGTCCGCTCGATGCGGCCGAGATGGCCGTGATGCGGACCCATGCCGCCGTCGGACACGACATCCTGTTCGCATCGGGCATGCGCGACCCGGTCGCGCTCCCGGCGACGCGTCACCACCACGAGATGCTCGACGGCTCCGGCTACCCGGACCGGCTGAGCGGCGACCGGATCGACGATCCGATCCGGCTGCTGACGATCTGCGACATCTATGCGGCCTTGACCGAACGGCGTCCCTACCGCCCGGCGATGCCTCAGGCCGAAGCCCTGCGTGTCCTGCGCGGGATGTCGGCGGCCGCCAAGCTGGAGCCGGCGCTCGTCGAAGCCTTCGCCGCCTCGCTCGAAGGCGACCCCGTGGAAGCGACGACGCGGGGCGAGCCCTGGCGGGTCTCGGGGGGCTTGCGTCCGGTCATCCGCGAGGGACGAGCATGACACGGCAGCCTGAAGAGGACACGATCGCGCTCCGGTCCACCGGGCTGCTCCACCGGATCGCGTCGGCCCTCGACCTGCCCGTCGCCGCCTTCTCCGGGCCGCTGGGCGAACGGCCTTCGAAACAGGCGCAGGCGCTCGCTCTCCTCACGGCCTTCGACATGATCGAGGACCCGGAGCTGAGGGCGCGATGCCTGGCCTTCGTGCTGGAGGCCGCCGCCGGCGATCCCGATCGATCGGACGGCGACACGTCCCGCGTCGCGTGAGCCGCGGCGTCCTCGCGCACGGATGGCTGTTCGAAACGTCCATCCCCCGGCACGAGGTCGCCGTGTCATGCGAAATCCGTTCGATCCCGGCGCGATGCGGATTTCGGCTTCGCTCAGGCGCCGCGCGGGATTCCTGATACCGGGTCCGCTTCGATCGAGGGGACACGGTCTTAGAGCGCACTCCGACGAAGTGGATGCCGGTTCGTCGTGAAAGTGCGCGTCGAAACAAAGACCTAGAGCCGTGCCCGACCCAACGTGGTCGGGCACGGCTCTAGTGCATCGTCGGATCGTGCGGCGACGGCAGCGTCACGGCCTCGCTGAACGGGAACTCGAACACGACGTCGCCCGCCGCGTCGGTCACGACGAGGCTGGCTCCCAGCAGCCGGGCCTGATCCCGCGGGTCGGCCAGGGCGGCCCGGACGGTGTCGCGCGCGGCCTCCCACGCCGCATCCGGGTCCGGGAGTTCGACGCCGCTCGGATCGGTGACGACGTCTGCGCCGAGGTGCGTGTGGAAGAAGTAGCGCGGCATCCCGTCCTCCGTCAGCGCCGGGCCGGCCCGGCCTTGTCCGCATCCGGCAGGCCTGCGTACCAGCCGGCATAACCCGTGTTCTCGACCATGCGCCGGTTGAGGTCCGGCGCGCCGTCCGTCCACCACACCGGACCCCGCTCGCCGAGGCCGTGCTTGGCGGCGTCGACGGCCGCGCGCGCCCGGGCGATGCCCGCCTCGTCGTCGGCCCGCTTGGCCGCTCCGACCGCGCGCCGCGCATCCATGAGGTCGTGCACGAGCCGGTCGCGCCGCTCCGGCTCCAGGTCCGGCCGCTGGGCGCGCCAGAGGCGGCCCCGCACGACGATGTAGCGGCCATCCGGTGTTTCGATCATGCGCGGGGCGCCCTCCTCAGGCTCGCCATACCGACGAACGCGCCGCGCCGCCCCGTGTTCGCCCCGGCGCGCAAACCCGATTGACCCGTCGCGCGTCCTGCGCCCGGCCGTCGCGGAGGCCGAGGCGGCTCGATGGTCGGGCGGCTCGGGACCAGGGGCGGCCGCTCAGGACGGGAGGGCGCGCAGCAGGTCCGCCACCCCGCAGGGCTTCCTCAGCATCGGCGACGACCTCGCCCGAATGGTCCTGCGCGAACCGGGAGACCATCACCCGGTCGAAGCCGGTCGGGGCCCGCATCTGGCGGGCGGCCTCGCGGCAGAGCGGCGCGACGCCGAGAGCCCGGCGTATCCCAGGATACGCCCGATCGCCGGCTTTGACCCGCGAGTCCGTCGTTTCCTGCGGCCGGCGCCTGGAGGCCGAGCCGGGATCGGCGTAGCGAGACCCTCCATCGCCGGTTTCGAGGCAGGTCGAGCTTGAACGCACCCCAACCCCCCCGGATCACCCTGACCCAGGCCGAGATCCGCTCGATCCTGTTCGGCCTAGTCGCGGCGATGCTGCTCGCGGCCCTCGACCAGACCATCGTGGCCACCGCGCTGCCGACGATCGGGCGGGAGCTGGGCGACGCCGAGAACCTGCCGTGGATCGTCACCGCCTACCTGCTCGCCTCCACGGCCGTGACGCCGCTCTACGGCAAGCTGAGCGACATTCACGGGCGGCGGATCATGCTGCTGATCGCCATCGCGACCTTCAGCGTCGGCTCCCTGTTCTGCGCGCTCGCCCCGACGATGGTGCTGCTGGCGCTCGCACGCGGCCTGCAGGGCGTCGGCGGCGGCGGCCTGATCGCCCTGGCCCAGACCATCCTGGCCGACATCCTCTCGCCCAAGGAGCGGGCGCGCTACCAGGTCTACATCGCGAGCGTGTTCGTCACGGCGTCCCTGGCGGGTCCGTTGCTCGGCGGCTTCACCGCCCAGCACCTGCACTGGTCCCTCATCTTCTGGATCAACCTGCCGATCGGACTCCTGGCCTTCGTCCTGACCAACGCCAAGCTGAAGCTCCTGCCGCGCAACGAGCGCCGTCACCGGCTCGACTACCTGGGCTCGGTCCTGCTGGTGGTGGGATCGAGCGCGCTGATGCTGGCCCTCAGCTGGGGCGGGATACGCTACCCGTGGGGCTCCGCGCCCGTTCTCGGCCTGCTCGTGCTGGCGATTGCGGCGATCGCCGGCTTCGTGGCGCGGCTGCTGACGGCGCCCGAACCCCTGATCCCCTTGAGCGTGCTCAAGGATCAGGTGGTCTACACCGCGACCATCGCGGCCTGCTTTGCCATGGGCACCTTGATCGGACTGACGATCTACGTCCCGATCTTCCTCGAAGGCGTGCTCGGGCTCGACCCGAGCCGATCCGGGATCGCCATGGTGCCGCTGATGGTCGGCACCGTCGTCGGCGCCACCGTGTCGAGCCGGTCCATGATGTACCTGCGCCATTACAAGCGCGTGCCGCTCGCGATGATGGCGACGAGCCTCGTCTGCTGCGCAATCATCGCTTTCGAGGGGGCGGCCCTGCCCCTGTGGCTGATGGAGATCCTGTTCGCCCTGCTGTCGCTCGGGATCGGTACGATCCTGCCCCTGTCGACGATCGCCATCCAGAACACGGTGGAACGGCACCAGCTCGGCATCGCCACGGCCTCGATGAACTTCTTCCGCTCGCTCGGCGGCGCCTTGATCGTCGCCCTGTTCGGCACGATCGTGCTCGGCGGCACCGCAGGGGGCGGGGCGGCGGGCCACGACATCGCGCGCCTGATCCATGGCTCCGACGCGGCCCTGCTCGCCGAAACCTTCCGCCTGGTGTTCGCGGCCGCCTGCATCGGCCTGCTCCTGGCGTTCGTGTTCCTCGCGCTCATGGAGGAGCGGCCGCTGCAGACGTGAGCGCGATCGTCTCGCCGGCCGGCGGCCCTCGCCCTTCGCCTCGGTGAAACCCCCGCGCGGCCGTCACTTGCCCCGTGTCGACTTGCCCATTTGCCCATGGAGGCGGGCGCGTCGGGCGTCCGTCGGCACCGGCGTCGCACGATGGGCCGAGAGCAGGCGCTCCGCGCCAGGATATGACGGACAGGCTCGCAGCTTGGCAGCGCGCGCTGGAGGCCCCGAGACTGCGGACGCGGTCACGTCGCTGGATGAGCCTGCGCAGGTCGTCCGGGACGCCCCGTCGGAAACGGACGATCGCCCCTCGCAGGACGACATCGAACCGCGCCGACACTCCGTCTCTTCCCCGGCCTTCCGGACGGACTTCGGAGCAGCGGATTACGGCGACGGGCTCACTCCGCAGGGCGACTGCGCGAGAAGCTCAATGGTCCGAATGGCTTGGATGTTCAGGTGGCAGGGGGGCCCGGATTCGGACCCTGCCGCCAGCACCTGAATATCCTTGATGATCACACTGTTGTAGGCCGCAGCCGTCATCCCCCTGACTCCTCCCGATGCTGGCTGGCGGGGCTCGGAGAGCCTTGAGCGCCCGGTCCATGCCCGAACGGCGCGGCAGGCAGGATGTGAGACCTTGCACTTGTGCCCCACCGCGGATCAAATCGCCCGGCGCGCGTTCGGTTCGGCAAATGGCTTGGCGGAAGCCTCGACCGGCTTGGTCAGGTCGCTCCGGAAGCACGGCAGAGACTGAACCACGCTCCAGCACGTCCACGCCTCGTGACATGGGCGTTGAATGTTTTCCCCGGCGGC
Source organism: Methylobacterium trifolii (assembly GCF_022179685.1). Classification (GTDB taxonomy): domain Bacteria; phylum Pseudomonadota; class Alphaproteobacteria; order Rhizobiales; family Beijerinckiaceae; genus Methylobacterium; species Methylobacterium trifolii. Next base: position 7,102 of record NZ_BPRB01000158.1, on the reverse strand, counting down.
GATCCAACCGATATGTACCCACGACGCGTCCTCGTTCTCGGCGGTACAGGAACGATCGGCCGTGCGACCGTGCGGGCGTTGGTGTCACGCGGTCATGAGGTCGTCTGCCTCGTCAGGCGCAGCGCCGATGTCCGCGACCATCCAGGGCGGCTCGAGTGTCCTCGAGTGCCTGCGGGTGCAAGCGCCAGGTTCGCGGACGTGACCGATCCTTCGTCGCTCGCGCACGATGGTTTCCGTGGCGAGACGTTCGACGTCCTGGTCTCGTGTCTAGCCTCGCGCACCGGATTGCCCGAGGACGCCTGGGCGATCGATCATCAGGCGCATGTGAACGCGCTGCAGGCCAGCAAGGCCGCCGGCGTGACACACTTCATCCTTCTCTCGGCGATCTGCGTTCAGAAGCCGATCCTGGCCTTTCAGCATGCCAAGCTCGCTTTCGAGCGACTGCTGGTCGAGTCGGGCGTCGCCTACACGATCATACGGCCTACGGCCTTCTTCAAATCGCTCTCCGGGCAGATCGACCGCGTGAAGCGAGGCAGGCCGTTCCTGGTTTTCGGCGACGGCACGATGACGGCCTGCAAGCCGATCAGCGACGACGACTTGGGCAGCTATCTCGCCGAATGCCTCGACAACGCAGACCGGCGCAATCGCGTGCTCCCGATCGGCGGCCCCGGCGATGCGGTGACCCCGAAGGCGCAGGGCGAGCGCCTTTTTGCCTTGGTGGGGCGCGAGCCGCGGTTCACCCATGTGCCAGTGGTCATGCTGGACGTGATCATCGCCATTCTGGCCATGCTCGGACGGGTGTTCCCGGCGGCGGCCGCCAAGGCTGAACTCGCGCGCATCGGCCGCTACTACGCCACGGAGTCCATGCTCGTCCTGGATCCGGCGACGGGGCGATACGATGCGAGCGCCACGCCTTCGACGGGCTCGGAGACCTTGTTCGACTATTATGCACGGCTGGTCCGAGGCGAGGCCGTCGTCGAGCGCGGCGACCATGCGGTGTTTTAGAGCCGTGCCCGACCACGGCGGGTCGGATCACGGTTCCAGGTCTCCGTTTCGACGCGCACTCGCGCGACGAACCGGTATCCACTTCGTCGGAGTGCGCTCCGACAGTGCACGAATCGAACGTCCGCAGTGGACCTCTTGAACGTCCGAGGCGAGGGGTTTCCTGCCCGTCCGCTTTTCGGTTGCAGGTCCATGAAGCCAGACGTCTTCCTCACGTCTGTTCTTACCGATGCTCGCGCGTCGCCTTCGAGCGTTGGCGGACATCGAAATTGTGCACACCCGAGACCGAGCGAGCGAGTGAAGGCTTTCGTCAGGGCGCCTCGCTCGGGGCCTGAACCTGCGCGCCGCCGAACACGACGGCCTGCCGCAACGGCGGTCGCGACAGGCCGTAGATCAGGCGCGGTTCCACCGGCGCGCTGACCGCATCCAGCGCGGCGCGATGCTCCGGGGAGAGCACGAGGTCGAGCGCGGCGATGTTGTCGGTGACCTGCGCCGGCCGGCTCACCCCCATCAGCGTCGAGGCCACGCCCGATCGTCCGACCACCCAGGCCAGCGCGACGCGCGCCGGCGATTGCCCGATGGCTTCCGCCACCCGGCGCACCCCTTCGACGATGGCCCAGTTGCGCGGCGTGAACAGGCTGTCGCCGAACGGGTTGGCTCCGTCGAGCCGCTTGTCGTCGGCAGGACGCATCTCGCTCGACTGCGCCGCATCCTTCGGCAGGCCGCCGGCACGCGGACCCGCCGCTTCCACCGTCGCGCGGTCGTATTTGCCGCTCAGCAGCCCGTAGGCGAGCGGCGACCACGGCACCATGCCTAAGCCGAACTCGGCGGCGAGCGGGATGTGCTCGTCCTCCACCTCCCGGTTCACGAGCGCGTAGAAGTACTGCAGGGCGATCGGCCCCGGCAGGCCACGCAGTGCGGCCAGCGTCGCGAGCTTGGCGACGTACCAAGCGGGCGTGTTCGACAGGCCCCAATAGCGAATCGTCCCGGCGCGTACGAGACCGGCCATGGTCTCCAGCAACTCCTCGGCCGGCGTGATCCCGTCCCAGACGTGGACCCAGTAGAGATCGACGTAGTCGGTCCGCAGGCGGCGAAGCGAGCCTTCCAGCGCCGTGTGGACGTGCTTGGCACCGTTGCCGCCCGCGTGCGGCCCCTTGCCCGTGGCGAACCCCGACTTGGTCGCGAGGACGATCCGGTCGCGCAAGGCGCGCTCGTCGATGAAGCGGCCGAGCATCGTCTCACCCTCGCCGCCCGCGTACACGTCGGCCGTATCCACGAAGTTGCCGCCCCGCTCCAGATAGGCGTCGAACACGGCGCGGCTGCCGGCCTCGTCCAGCCCCCAGCGCGCGGTGCCGAAGGTCATGGTGCCGAGCGCGAGCGGACTGACCGCGAGGCCGGAGCGGCCGAGCGTGCGGTAATGCGTGAGGTCCATTGTTGCATATCCCTGGTGATATCCCACAGGATAGCGTCGCCATCGTTGGGGGATTAGCCCCAATCATCGGCAAGAGCTTGTGAGCGGAATTCAGGAATGCGACGGGGTACGCTCGACGATCTCGCGGCCTTCGCGGCGGTCGCGCGTACCCGCAGCTTCACGCGCGCGGCGGCCGAACTCGGCCTGTCGCCTTCGGCGCTCAGCCACGCCGTACGGGGGCTGGAGGAACGGCTCGGGGTTCGGCTGCTCGCGCGCACCACGCGCAGCGTCGCTCCGACGCCGGCGGGCGAGCGGCTCGTGCGGTCGCTGGCCCCGGCGCTGGCGGAGGTGGAGCGCGGGCTCGCCGCGCTCGCCGACTGGCGCGGCGCGCCGTCCGGTGCGCTCCGGCTGACGACCTTCTCCTCGGCGGCACGCCAAGTGCTCGACCCGGCCCTGCCGCGCTTCCTCCTCGATCATCCCGCCGTCTCGGTCGAGGTCGTCATCGACGATCGCCTGACCGACATCGTCGCGGCCCGGTTCGACGCCGGCATCCGCTTCGGCGAGACGGTGGAGCGCGACATGGTGGCGGTGCGCCTCGGGCCGGACCAGCGCACGGTGGTGGTCGGCACACCCGCCTACTTCGCGCGCCATCCGCGGCCCGAGACGCCGGCGGACCTGGAGGCGCATAACTGCGTCAACTACCGCCTGGTCGGCGGAGGCGGATTGCTGCCGTGGGAGTTCGCTCGCGGCGGCCAAGACGTGCGCGTGCGCGCCGGCGGGCAACTCACGGTCAACGATGCAGCCCTCGCGGGCGCGGCCGTGCGGGCCGGCGCCGGACTCGGCTACATGCTGGAGGAGGAGGTGGCCGCCGACATCGCGGCGGGCCAACTCGTGCAGGTCCTGACGGACTGGTGCACGCCCTTCCCCGGTTACCACCTCTACCATCCGAGCCGGCAGGCGACCCCGGCGCTTCGTGCCCTGATCGACGCCGTGCGTTGGGTCGGAGCATGACCTGTCCGGGTCGGTCACGGTTTGATGCTCCCACGACCGCTTCGTGGTGGTTCCACCACGCAGCGGTCCGACTGCTTTCCGGCACTCGAGGAGATTGGTGGAACGACGAGGTCGGGTCGTCATGTGACAGTCCGATTGCCACTGGGGCCAACGGTAGACAGACGCCGTATTCTCAGTGGGACGCGCGGGAATAGTCCATCCCCTCAAGATCTGTGATCAGGCCGGGTCCGGTCGGATGCCAATCGAGCCGCGCCCGCGTCAGCGTGCTCGACGCCGGCATGTCGAGGCCGACGAACGCGGCCAACCACCCGAAATGCACCGTGGCTTCCTCCGGCGGCAGGGCGACCGTCGGCACATTCAAGCCATGGCCGATGGCCTCCGCCATGTCGCGGGCAGAAACACCCTCCTCGGCGACCGCATGGTACCGGGCACCCGCCTCACGGCGCTCGAACGCGAGCGCGTAGAGTCTGGCAACGTCGAGAACGGGAGCCGCGGGCCAGCGGTTGGCTCCGTCACCGACATAGGCCGAGACGCCCTTCCGGCGGGCGATGTCGACCAGATAGGTGATGAGCCCCTGCTTCACGGTGTCGTGCACCTGTGGGAGGCGCACCACCGACACGTTGACGTCTTTCTCCATGAGCGTGGCGCCTGCCAGTTCGGACGCGATGCGGGGATTTGGATGCTCCACGTTGAAGACGTCTTCGGTCGCCGGTCCACCCCCCGAGGGGCTTCCCATCCCGGTCCCTGACGTGATGAGGAGCGGGCGATCCGATCCCTTCAATACGGAGCCCAATGTCTCGATGGCGCGCCGGTCCTTCTCGCAGTTGGCGACGAAGTTCGAGAAGTCGTCGTGGTCGAACGCCGTGTGGATCACGCCGTCCGCTTGGGCGGCGCCGCTGCGCAGAGTGTCCAGGTCTTCGAGGTCGCCACGATGGGGTTCGACCCCGGCGTCGATCAGTTTCTGGGCACCCGCGGCCGACCGCGTCAATCCGAGGACTCGATGCCCTGAACGGAGCAGTTCCGGGACGATGGCCGAGCCGATGAAGCCGGTGGCACCAGTGAGGAAGATGCGCATGAGAGGGGTCCGATGTGTCCAGGACCTCCCCTATCGGCCTGTCAGAGATCCCGTTAAAGTGGTGACCTTATCCTGGTATATCGTCTAACAGGATCGTCATGCCTGCGAGTTCCGAAACCCCACTGGGGACGTACCTGCGGCATCGGCGGACCAAACTCGACCCGGCCGCCTTCGGGTTCTCCGGGCGTCGGCGCACCCCGGGCTTGCGTCGGGAGGAAGTCGCCCAGCGCGCGAACATCAGCGCGACCTGGTACACTTGGCTGGAACAAGGGCGCGGCGGCGCGCCCTCGGCGGATGTGCTGAACCGCATTGCCGCCGGGCTTATGCTGACCGAGCCGGAGCGCGAGCATATCTTCATGCTTGCCCTCGGGCATCCCCCGGAGGTTCGCTACAGGCTCAAAGAGGGGATCACGCCGCGCCTGCAGCGATTTCTCGACACGCTTGAGGTCAGCCCTGCGATCATCAAGACCGCGACATGGGACATCGTCGCCTGGAATCGAGCGGCGGCCGTGGTTCTGACCGACTGGGATACGGTGCCTCCCAGCGAGCGCAACATTCTCCGCCGCTTGTTCTGCGATCCGCGGGTGCGGACGGCACAGGCTGACTGGGAAAGCGTGGCCCGCTTCGTGGTCGGCGCATTCCGGGCAGACGCGGTGCGGGCCGGCGCTACATCCGAGGTCGGCGAATTGGTAGACGAACTCTCTCGCTCCAGTCCCGAGTTCGCCGCCCTGTGGGGGGAGAACGACGTCCATGCGCATGGCGACGGCGTCAAACGACTCCGGCATCCCGTCCTGGGCGCCATCGATCTGGAATTCTCGACTTTCGCAGTGGATGGTCGGCCGGATCTCGGCATGATCGTCTACAACCCTGTCGCGCAGGGCGTCCGGGAACAGATCCGTACGCTCGTCGGTTCAGCGCCCGGAGGTGCCGGGCCTCAAGGTCAGGGTCCGAAAACTGCATAGGCCGGACCCATGACTCGATTGGCTCGACACTTGCCACTCCGGTCTACGATCGGGTCGGGTGGTCTTGCGGAGGCAGCTCGGGTCTTCGGGCTCAATCGCGAGACGATTGCCAAGATGTGCCGGTTCTCATTGCCACCGGGCTCTACTCGCACCACGCCGATCGAGAAGCCGAAGCTGGGGCCGCCCTCTCCGAACCCAAGGTCCGCGTAGCGACGACACCCGGATCGCGGTCGCCAAGACCTGCGGCGGGGGTCAGCACGATCGCACCCGCGCCTTCACCGAGCGGGTGAGCCACCACCTGTTCCGGGACCGCTTCGGGCGTCCGGGCAAGGGCAACGACAAGGCCAAGGGCGAAGGCCTGGTCGAGTACGCCCGATCCAACGTCGTGACCCCGGCCCCGGTGGCGGCGTCCTTCGAGGCGCTGAACGCGGATCTGGAGCGACGCTGCCGGACCCGGCAGGATGAGCGGGCCGGACGGCATGCCGAGGGCATCGGCACGCGACTGGTCGCCGATCGTGCCGTCCTGCGTTCCCTGCCGGCGGTCATGGCCGCACCACCGGACGAAGCGTTCTACCTCATGGCCCGCCTGTCCCACGGCGAGCCGAGCCTCGACCTCGCCTTCCGGCTACCGGGAGATGCAAAGGTCGGCGTCGCGCCAGGCACCGCGTTCGGGCCGGAGGGCGAGGGCTTCGTGCGCATGTGCTTCGCCATCAGTCCCTCGCTCGCTCGCGAAGCGGTAGCTCGCCTGTCCGCGGTGCTGTCTGCTGCACGACCTGCGCAGGGGCCGAAACCCACGTAAGGTCGTTGGCAGTGTAACGGCCGAGGCGATCGCATGCTGGATCCAGGTTCTTTTCAGCGGCCAGCCGGAGACGCGCCAAGCCCGCGCGACCGGTCACGTCTCGAGGTCGCGAGCCTGATCCTGACCGGTCTGGCCCTGCTCGCGACCCTGCAGTTCCATCTGCTCACCTCCCTTTTGGCAGGCTTGCTGGTCTACGAGCTCGTCCACCTGCTCGCCCCCAGCCGCTACAGCACGCTCGTCCCGCACCACAGGGGCAAGGTCATCGCCGTGGCCTTCCTTGCCGTCGTCGTTGTCTCTGCCGTCAGCGGGGCCATTCTCGGCCTCATCGCCCTGTTGTCGAGCGGATCGGACAACCTGGCGCTCCTCCTGCGCAAGATGGCCGAGGTCATCGAGTCGATGCGCGCGCAACTGCCGTCGTGGGTGCTGAGCTACGTTCCGGAGGAGTCGGAGGAGCTGAGGGCGGCGTCGGTTGTTTGGCTGCGTGAGCATGCCGGACAATTGCGTTCCATCGGCCAGGATGTCTGGCGGGCCCTGATCCACATCGTCTTCGGCCTCGTCATCGGCGGGATGGTCGCCGTCAGCCGCGAGACAGGGACAGCCGAACGCGGACCGCTCGTCGGTGCGCTCTCGAACCGGGTTCGGCTCGTCGCGGCCGCCTTTCGCAACGTGGTGTTCGCTCAGGTCCGCATCTCGGCCCTGAACACCGCCTTGACGGCAATCTACCTGCTGGTGGTGGTGCCGTTGATCGGCATGCCGCTTCCGCTGACGAAGACCATGGTCGCGGTGACCTTCGTCACCGGGCTTCTGCCGGTCATCGGCAACCTGATCTCGAACACGGTGAT
>NZ_BPRB01000157.1 GCF_022179685.1 Methylobacterium trifolii | reverse complement strand
AAGCAGCCCGGCAGCTTCCCGGAGGGCATGACCGGTCAGGTCATCGACAAGATCGGCTACCACGGGTTCCTGACCTTCGAGCTCCGGCTCGACGGCGTGCGCGTGCCCGAGAGCGACCGGCTCACCGGCCTCTACGGCGACCAGGGCGCGGACGCGGATGCGGGCGGCTTCGCCTCGGTCCAGCGCGGGCTCAACATCGCGCGGGTGCACACCGCCGCCCGCGCCACGCCGACCGCGCGGGCGGCCGTGTGCACCCGCGCGATGTTGAGCCCGCGCTGGACCGAGGCGAAGCCGCCCGCATCCGCGTCCGCGCCCTGGTCGCCGTAGAGGCCGGTGAGCCGGTCGCTCTCGGGCACGCGCACGCCGTCGAGCCGGAGCTCGAAGGTCAGGAACCCGTGGTAGCCGATCTTGTCGATGACCTGACCGGTCATGCCCTCCGGGAAGCTGCCGGGCTGCTTGAGCACGAGGAACGGCTCCAGGCCGGCCGAGCGCGGCTCGCCGGGCTCCGGCTCGCGGGTCCGGGCCAGGACCTCCACGAAGTCGGCGGCTTGCGCGAAGCCCGCCCAGCGCTTGGTGCCGGTCAGCACCCAATGGTCGCCGTCCCGCACCGCGCGGGTCCGCACGCCGGCGAGATCCGAGCCGGCGGTCGGCTCGGAGAGCGCGATGCTGCCGATCCATTCGCCGCGGGCCGACTTGCGCAGCAGGTCGAGGCGGCGCGCATCATCGAGCACCTGCGTCCCGAGACCCTGGCCGCGCGCCAGGATGCTGCCGACGGAGAGCCAGGCGCGGGCCAGTTCCTCCGAGACGAGGCAGTACTCGAACACGCCGAGCCCGAGGCCGCCCTGCTCCTTCGGGATGGTGATGCCGAACCAGCCCTTCTCCGCCATCGCCGCGATCAGGGAGCGGGGCATCTCGGCCTTGTGCGGATCGCATGCGTCGGCGATCGGCATCACCACGTCGCGGGCGAAGGCGCGGGCCTCGGCCTGGAGCCGGGCGCGGTCGTCCGTGCGCCAGGGGGAGGCCAGGTCTGGGGGCCGCGGCTCCAGGCGATCCGGCTTCGTCATGCGTCCTCCCGAACGAGTCCCGTTGCGCCCGCGCGGGCTCCATGGAGCCTTCGACGGACGAAGTCCGGTTGACCTAGAGCGCCGGACGGAGAAGGGGATGGCTGCGCTGCGAGGACCCGCGGCCCCGGCCGGGACCGTGTGCTCCCGAGGCCACAGGCGCGGCGAACCTGCCGGGCGGCGGGGCGGGGCGGATGCCCCGAGATGCGCCATCGGCCCGATCCCGCAAGCATGACGACGCGTCGCCGATTGCTTATTTTCCAGTAAGATTGGCACTCAAGCCTGGAACTCCAAATATTGAGTGCGTGTATTTCGCTTTCTGGAACGATGATAAAGTGAAATTTCGAGCCTGAATATCCCCACTGTGCGTCTTGACCGCCGTTCTTGCGGTGAACTACCGCGAAACGGCTCGGAGACGAGGCGTGAGACTTCGAGGTCGGCTCGGGTCGCGTCGGTTCCGGCAGTCCGAGGTCCAGTCCCATGTCGAGGAAGCTCGCCGCCGCCGGCGCGATCGCCGCCGTGCAGTTCCTGCTCCCCTGCGCGAAGGCGCAGGATGCCAGCGATCCGGTGATCGCCCTCGACGAACTGTCGGTCACGGGCGGCAAGGCGAACGCGCGCGGCTACCAGCCCCTGCGCTCCTCGATCGCCACGGGCACCGACACGCCGCTGATCGAGGTGCCGCAGGCGATCGCCGTCGTCACCGAGCAGGTGCTGCAGGACCAGGCCGTGCGGACGCTGGACGAGGCGCTCGTCAACGTCTCGGGCATCACCCAGACCAACACGCTGGGCGGCACCCAGGACGCCTTCATCCGCCGGGGCTTCGGCGACAACCGCGACGGCTCGATCCTGCGCGACGGACTGCGCACGGCGCTGCCGCGGGCCTTCATGCCGACCACGCAGCGGGTCGAGGTGCTCAAGGGCCCGGCCTCGGCGCTCTACGGCATCCTCGATCCGGGCGGGCTCATCAACGTCGTCACCAAGAAGCCGCGCTTCGTCCAGGCCGGCTACCTCGAGGCCTGGGGCACGAGCTTCAACGGCGGCGGGATCGAGATGGACCAGACCGGGCCGATCGCGGGCACCAACCTCGCCTACCGCTTCATCGCCCAGCACCGCAACCAGGAATACTGGCGCAACTTCGGCACCCAGAACCAGCAGGTGCTCGCCCCCTCGCTGACCTGGCAGGGCGACGAGACGATGGTGCGGCTGTACTACGAGTACTCGCACTACAAGTCGCCCTTCGACCGCGGCACGGTGTTCGATCCGGCCACCGGCAAGGCGGTGGCCGTGCCCCGCGACCGCCGCTTCGACGAACGCTACAACATCACCGCGGGCGAGAGCCACGTCGCCGGCATCGAGGTCGAACGCATCCTGAGCGACACCTGGAAGGTGAACCTCAACTACGCCTACAGCCACAATTTCTACCAGGACAACCAGGCGCGGGCGATCGCCTACAACTCCCGCACCGGCGTGCTGACCCGGCGCGCCGACGCGACGCAGGATTCGAACTTCGAGGTGCATTCCGGCCGGCTCGACGCGGTCGGCAAGGTGAGCTTCCTCGGCTTCGACCACGACCTCCTGATGGGCACCTCCTACGACTACGCCAACGTGCTGCGCACCCGCCTGATCCGCGGCGCCAACAACACCGGCTTCAACGTCTTCAACCCCGTCTACGGGACCCTGCCCCAGAGCTTCAACGTGGTGGCCACCGACAGCGACCAGACCGAGCGCACGGTGACGACCTCCGTCTACGCCCAGGACTCGATCCACCTGACCGACAGGCTCATCGTCTCCGGGGGCCTGCGCTACCAGGACTACACCCAGACCGCGGGACGAGGCCGGCCGTTCCGGCTCAACACCGACGTGTCGGGGGGCGAGCTCGTGCCCCGGGCCGGCATCGTCTACCTGCTGACGCCCAGCCTCTCGGTCTACGGCTCCTACAGCCAGACCTTCCGGCCGAACTCCTCGATCGCCAGCGCCATCGGCGCCCTGCCGCCGGAATACGGCGACGCCTACGAGATCGGGCTGAAGGCGGAGCTGTTCGCGGGCATCACCGCCACGGCCGCGGTCTACGACATCGTCAAGCAGAACGTGCTCTACACGGAGGTGATCAACGGGATCAGCTTCAACCGCACCGCCGGCAAGGTCGGCTCGCAGGGCTTCGAGCTGGACGTGGCCGGCCAGATCGCCCCGGACTGGAGCCTGATCGCCACCTACGCCTATACCGACGCGGTGGTGCTCGCCGACCCGGCGCTCCAGGGCAAGGGCCTGACCAACGTGGCGCCCCACACCGCCTCCCTGTTCGTGACCCACGATTTCGGGACCGTCGGCGCCGGGCGCTTGCGCGCGGGCCTGGGCGGACGCTACGTCGGCGTGCGGCCGGGGGACCCCACCAACACCTTCCGCCTGCCCGACTACGCCGTGCTCGACGCGTTCCTGGCCTACGACACGGAGGTGGCCGGGCGCCCGACGACGCTGCAGCTCAACCTGCGCAACCTCACGGACGAGACCTACTACCTGTCCTCGATCGGCACGAACAACCTCGGCTCGCCCACGGCGACGCCGAGGTTGTTCGTGCCG
>NZ_BPRB01000156.1 GCF_022179685.1 Methylobacterium trifolii | reverse complement strand
TAGCGGCCGTCCACCCCCAGGACGGCGCCTTCGCCGTCGTGGGGGTGGACGGCCGCTACGCCCAGGCGGACGGGCATCTGGAGGGGGCCGCAGCCGAGGCCGGCCTCGACCGCCTCGTGCTCGCGCCCGCGATCATCCGGCGCGAGCAGGGCCGTGCGGTGGAGGGCCGGGTCGCCGTCCTGCGCCGGCGCAATCACGCGTGCGCGCCATGAAACTTCCCGGCCGTTCGCCGATTATCAGCCGGCCGCAATGTGCGGCGGGCAGGGGAACGGCATGGCGGACGCGGACCAGAAGAAGACTCCACCGGACAAGTCCTTCCCGGCCAGCGCCACCACCCGCATCCCCTTCGCCATCGCCCTCGCGATGCTGGCCGGCTGCGCGGACTCGATCGGCTTCCTCGAATTCTCGCAGCTGTTCATGTCGTTCATGTCGGGCAACACCACGCGCTTCGGCGTCGCGGTGGCCAATGCCGACTGGGAGAACGTCACCCGCGTCGCCTCCACGATCATCGTGTTCTGCTTCGGCGCCTTCCTCGGCACCCTGATCGCGGCCTGGGTCGGGCGCTGGCGGCTCTCGATCCTGCTCACCATCCAGGCGGTGCTGATGGGCATCGGCCTGTTCATGCCCTGGGGCACCTTCGCCTTCCCGCTGCACGCCTACCCGATCGTGCTGGCGCTGGGGCTCCAGAACGCCATCCTCCAGGACGAGCAGGGGCGCAGCATCGCCCTGACCTACGTCACCGGCGCGGTGGTGCGTTTCGGCACGGGGCTCGCCAACCTCATGCTCGGCACGGTGGCGCCCTCGTTCTGGCTCCAGGCGCCCCTGTGGGGGGGCTTGAGCACCGGCGCGGTGATCGGCGGCGTGCTCCAGATCCGCTACGGCGAGAACGCCTTCCTGTTCCCGGCGGCCCTGGCGGCCCTGCTGGCGCTGGTCGCGGTGGTCCTGACGGTCGCCAGGCCCGGCAGTACTCTCGTGGCCGGTTCCTCGCCGCCGCCCGACGCCGGATCGCACGCCAAGCCCAGCGACGCGATCCACTGACCATCCGCGTCCCGTCAGTCGGCGGGCGAGCCCCTGAGCCGCTTGGTGCTGCCCCGGCGGCTCTTCTCCTCCAGCCGGCGCTTCTTCGAAGCGAGCGTCGGCCGCGTCGCCCGGCGCGGGACCGGCGGCACCGCGGCCTCGGCCACGAGTTCGGCCAGCCGCTCGCGGGCATCCGCCCTGTTGCGCTCCTGCGTGCGGAAGCGCTGGGCGCTGATCACGAGGATGCCGTCGCCGGTCAGCCGCCGCCCGGCCAGCCGCATCAGGCGCACCGCCACCGCGTCCGGCAGGGCTGCCGAGCGGCGCACGTCGAAGCGGAGCTGCACCGCGGTCGAGAGCTTGTTGACGTTCTGCCCGCCGGGCCCGGAGGCCCGCACGAAGCTCTCGTCCAGCTCCGATTCGTCGATGGCGATGTGGGGGGTGCAGACCAGGGCCACGGCCGCCATATCCGGTTGGAGGTCAGGTTTGAAGGTCAGGTCGCCTCGGCGGGCGTGCGGGCGCGCACGGCCAGGGCGTGCAGGCCACGCTTGAAGGCGTCGTCGAGGAGCCCGTTCACGATGCGGTGGCGCTCCACCCGCGACTTGCCCTCGAAGGCCGCCGAGACCACCTCCAGGCGGTAATGGGTCTCGCCCCCCGGCCGCGCGCCGGAATGGCCCGCATGGAGGTGCGATTCGTCGATCACCTCCAGGCGCGTCGGGGCGAGGCCGCCCTCCAGCGTGGCCTGAATCCAGTCCCGCAGCGTCCCGGTCTCGGCCATCGCGATCCGCATCCCCGTCCGTTCGAGACGCCGGGCGCCCGTCAAGCCCGATCCCGCGCATGCGTCATCAGGCCCGGTGCCCTTGTGTCTCCGGTCCACCCCCTCATAATCGCCCCATCATGGATCTCAACTCGCGCCTGTTCGACAGCATCCGCATCAAGCGTACCTGCGACGAGCCCAAGCCCGCCGAGGCGGCGGGCTGCGAGGCCGAGGGCTGCACCCATCCCGGCCTCTACCGCGCGCCCAAGGGCCGCCGGGCGGAGGGGCAGTACTGGCGCTTCTGCATCGACCACGTGCGCGCCTACAACGCGACCTACAACTACTTCGACGGCATGAACGACGCCGCCGTCCAGGCCTTCCAGAAGGACGCGATCATCGGCCACCGTCCGACCTGGGCGATGGGGGTGAACCGGCCAGCCGGCGCCAAGCCCGAGGGCGAGACGGCCCGCGACTGGGCCTATGTCGACCCCCTCGGCATCCTGCGCGGGGAGGGGGCCGTCGGGGCGCGGGGCAAGGCGAAGCGGGCCGAGCCCGAACGCCCGGCCCGGTCGGCGACCGTGCGCAAGGCGCTCGACGTGATGGGGCTCGACGAGAGCGCCGACACCGCCGCGATCAAGGCCCAGTACAAGGCCCTGGTGAAGCGCTTCCACCCGGACGCCAACGGCGGCGACCGTTCCTTCGAGGAGCGCCTGCGCGACATCATCCGCGCCCACGACGTGCTGCGCGGCGCCGGCCTGTGCTGAGACCCGCCGCGGCACGATCGATGCACGGCATAGGCGCATGTGTCTGCCGCGTATGGGCGGCAATCGGCCGGTGGGCGCCTATATAGAAGGGCTCGCCCCTTCTGTGGCGCCCCGGCGCGCCGACGTTTAAGAAAGGCCGACTCCGCGCCCCTCCGCGCGCGGAGGCCAGGCCGGAAAGAACCCGCGCGGCTCGGTGCGCATCGTCGCCGACGCCAGCGCCTCACGAGGTCCCGTATGCTCTCTGACGACAAGCCCGCCGCGCTGCCCGACCGCCACGTCTCGGTCCGCGAGGTCTTCGGCATCGACCTCGACCTCAAGGTGCCGGCCTTCTCCCAGGGCGACGAGCACGTGCCGGACCTCGACCCGGACTACATCTTCGACCGGGAGACGACGCTGGCGATCCTGGCGGGCTTCGCGCGCAACCGCCGCGTCATGGTCACGGGCTACCACGGCACCGGCAAGTCGACCCATATCGAGCAGGTCGCCGCGCGCCTGAACTGGCCCTGCGTGCGGGTCAACCTCGACAGCCACATCTCCCGCATCGACCTCGTCGGCAAGGACGCGATCGTGCTGCAGGACGGCAAGCAGGTCACGGCCTTCCAGGACGGCATCCTGCCCTGGGCGCTGCAGAACAACGTCGCCCTGGTCTTCGACGAGTACGACGCCGGCCGGCCCGACGTGATGTTCGTGATCCAGCGCGTGCTGGAGATATCGGGCCGCCTGACGCTGCTCGACCAGAAGCGGGTGATCCGTCCGCACCCGGCCTTCCGGCTGTTCGCCACCGCCAATACGGTGGGCTTAGGCGACACGTCGGGCCTCTATCACGGCACGCAGCAGATCAACCAGGGCCAGATGGACCGCTGGTCCATCGTCACCACCCTGAACTACCTCGCCCACGACCGGGAGGTGGACATCGTCCTGTCGAAGGCGACCCACTACAAGGGCGAGCAGGGCCGCGACATCGTCAACCGCATGGTGCGCGTGGCCGACCTGACCCGCAACGCTTTCATGAACGGCGACCTCTCCACCGTCATGAGCCCGCGCACGGTCATCACCTGGGCCGAGAATGCCGACATCTTCCTCGACGTCGGCTTCGCCTTCCGGGTGACCTTTCTGAACAAGTGCGACGAGCTGGAGCGGTCGCTGGTGGCCGAATTCTACCAGCGCGCCTTCGGCAAGGAGCTGCCCGAGAGCGCGATGAACGTCGCGTTGAGCTGACCTGCATGGAGGAACCCGTGGCGCAGCCTTCCGAGGTGATGGACGCGACCGTGGCCGCGCCGGCCACGACCGGCCGCACGCGCCACGAGGACGACCTCTACACCTGGGTGCGGGAGCAGGTGGCCCTGCTCCGCGCCGGTCGGGTGGACGCCCTCGACCTCGACAACATCGCCGAGGAACTGGGCGACGTGGGCAACGCGCAGTACAGCCAGCTCGAGAGCGCGTTGCGCGTCCTGATGATGCACATGCTCAAGTGGGATCAGCAACCGGAGAAGCGGACGCCGAGTTGGATCTATTCCATCCGTGAGCAGCGTCGACGCTACGCACGAATCCTAAAGAAAAGCCCGGGCCTGAAGCCGCATCGCGACGCGATCCGCGACGACATCTATCCGGTGTCGCGGGATTGGGCCTCCGACGAGTGCCACCTTCCGCCGGATGAGTTTCCGCCCGCCTGCCCGTACACGTGGGACGACCTTCTTGAGCGGCCCTTCGATCTCGATTCGGTGAAGTCCTAGCCCGCATGTCCATCTCCAACCGCAAGCCCGGCGAGCGCCGCGAGCCCGTGGCCGAGCCCCTGAAGCGTTCGGTGGCGGGCTGCCTGCGCGCCATCGCCAAGCGCGCCGAGATCGAGGTGACTTACGCCACCGACCGGCCGGCGCTGACGGGCGACAAGGCGCGCCTGCCCGAGCCCCCGCGCAAGCTCACCGCTGCCGACGTGGCGATCCTGCGCGGCAACGCCGACTCCATGGCCCTGCGGCTCGGCTGCCACGACGTCTCCGTCCACCGCCGCCTCGCGCCGGAGAGCGCGGCCGCGCGCGCGGTCTACGACGCCGTCGAGCAGGCCCGCGTCGAGGCGATCGGCTCGCGCCGGATGTCGGGGGTGGCCAGCAACATCACCGCGATGCTGGAGGACCGCTACCACCGGGGCGGCAAGTACGAGGACATCACCGACCGCGCCGACGCCCCGATGGAGGACGCCGTCGCCCTGATGGTGCGCGAGCGCCTGACCGGGCAGAAGCCGCCCGAGGCTGCCACACGGATCGTCGAGCTGTGGCGCGAGCATATCGAGGCCCGCGCCGGCAAGAACCTCGACGGCCTGATCGGCTCGATCGAGGACCAGCGCGGGTTCGCCCGCTCGGTGCGCGACCTCCTCACCTCCCTCGACATGGCCGACGAGACGCCCTTCGACCCGGAGGACGACGAGGACGACGACGAGAACGAGGCCCAGGACGACGAGCAGAACCCGAGCGAGGGCGATGCCGAGGAGCAGAGCCAGGGCGACCGGGCCGAGATCGAGACCTCGGAGGAGGCCTCCGACGACATCGAGGAGGGGGCGCAGGAGGCTGCCGACGCGCCCTCGGGCGAGTTGCCCGACGAGGCCGAGGATGCGGAATCCGAGGAGGCCTCCGAATCCTGGCGTCCGCCGCAGCGCACCGGCAACGAGCCGCGCGGGCCCGACTACAAGGTCTTCAACGCCCGCTTCGACGAGGTCATCCACGCCGAGGACCTCTGCGACCCGGACGAGCTCGCGCGCCTGCGCACCTACCTCGACAAGCAGCTCTCCCACCTCCAGGGCGTGGTCGGGCGGCTGGCCAACCGCCTCCAGCGGCGCCTGCTCGCCCAGCAGAACCGCGCCTGGGACTTCGACCTGGAGGAGGGGCAGCTCGACCCCGCCCGCCTCGTGCGCGTGGTCATCGACCCCTACCAGCCCCTCTCCTTCAAGCAGGAGAAGGACACCAATTTTCGCGACACCGTCGTCACCCTGCTGCTCGACAATTCCGGCTCGATGCGCGGGCGGCCGATCACGGTGGCCGCCACCTGCGCCGACATCCTGGCCCGGACGCTCGAACGCTGCGGGGTGAAGGTCGAGATCCTGGGCTTCACCACCCGCGCCTGGAAGGGCGGCCAGTCGCGCGAGGCGTGGCTGGCGGCCGGCAAGCCCAACGCGCCGGGGCGCCTGAACGACCTGCGCCACATCGTCTACAAGTCCGCCGATGCCCCCTGGCGGCGGGCGCGCAGGAACCTCGGGCTGATGATGCGCGAGGGGCTGCTCAAGGAGAACATCGACGGCGAGGCCCTGGACTGGGCCCACAAGCGCCTGCTCGGCCGCTCGGAGCAGCGCAAGATCCTGATGGTGATCTCGGATGGCGCCCCGGTCGACGATTCGACCCTGTCGGTCAACGCCGGCAACTACCTGGAGCGGCACCTGCGCTGGATGATCGAGGACATCGAGCTGCGCTCGCCCGTGGAGTTGCTGGCCATCGGCATCGGCCACGACGTGACCCGCTACTACCGCCGCGCCGTGACCATCATCGATGCCGAGGAACTCGGCGGCGCGATGACGGAGAAGCTGGCAGAACTGTTCGAGGAGGACGGCGGCTCTGCGCCGGCCCGCGGGCCGGTCCGGGCGGCGGGCGGGCGGCGCTGAAGGCCGGTCAGGCCATCGCCCGCAGCAGCGTCAGGACGAGCAGGTGCGCCGGGTAGAACGCTTGCAGGGCGTAGGCCGGCAGGAACCGCGGCCGGCCCGCGAGCCGCAGCGCCGCCAGGGCGATCAGGCCGGTGCCGACGAGGATGGTCGCCGCGTCGGCGAGCGCCGAGAGCCACGCCACCTCCCCGCGCGGATGCCAGCCGTGCCAGTTGAGGCCGACCACGACCGCGAGCCCCCAGATGCCGAAGGCCCTGGGGCGTTCCAGGGCGAGCCGCAGGGCCGCCGGCAGCAGGATTCCGGCTAGCCCGAAATCCACGGCCGTCTTGGCCAGGGCCGGCGCCAGGAACACCAGGGCGAGCCCGAGGGCGAAGGCGAGGTGGCGCAAGGCCTCGCCCGCGCGCGCCAGGGCGGCGGAGAGCGCCGCGCCGGCCGCCAGGGTGAACAGGATGTTCCCCTCGCTCGTGCCGTAGGGGAAGGCCGCCGCGTAGACGGCCTGCACCGGCACAGCCAGCACCAGCAGCGCCAGGACGTAGCGGCCGGGATCGGCCCCACGGGCGAGGTGCAGCGCCAGCACGAGGCAGAACAGCGGGAAGGCGATCCGCCCGAGGCGCCAGAGCAGGACGGCGTGCCCGTCGAGCAGGATCGTGTCGACGTGGTCGCCCACCATCAGCACGGCGGCGGCGCACTTGATCGCGTCGAGGGGCGCCCCGGAAAAGGCCGCCGGATCGATCCGGCGCGGGAACGCGAAAAGGCCGCCTGCGCCATCCGCGCGGCGGCCTTCATCCATTCCAGGTCGAGACGGAGGCCTGTCGGCGGCCCTCAGGCCGCGGCGGCCGGAGCCTCGACCTCGGCGAGCTTCTTCTGGATCTCGCGCTTGAGGAGCTTGGCGGTCTGCGACAGCTCGATCTCGCGGGCCTTGACCAGGAAGGCATCGAGGCCGCCGCGGTGCTCCACCGAACGGAGCGCATGCGCGGTGACGCGCAGGCGGACCCGGCGGTTGAGGGCGTCCGAGGTCAAGGTGACGTTGCAGAGGTTCGGCAGGAACCGGCACTTCGTCTTGATGTTCGAGTGGCTCACGAGGTGGCCGACCTGAACGGCCTTGCCGGTGAGTTCGCAGCGGCGCGCCATGATGTCTAAAATCCCGTAATCGTTCCGTGGGCGGTCAGAACTCGGACCGTGACAGCCGACGCGGCATCCGCCGCGGGCCGCGCCCAAGCGTGATTCCAGGTCCAGCGGAGTCCTGTTGAAGGCGCGAGCCTATAGGCGAGAGCGCCTCTCCGCGTCAAGGTGAAACGCCCGGGTCGGGGCAATCGCGCGAAGCCGCCGCGCGGCGTCCGGGCGCGAAGAGCGCCCCGCGGAACGACTTTTCCGTTTCGGAAAACCTCGATCGAAGCGAAAGCCTGAGCCCGCGGATGCGGGCGCCGGCGACCGAGGCCGAGCAAAGAGACCAGGGCAAGCGCGTTCGAGCGATTGCCCTGGCGGCGGCCGAACGGTCTGTTAACCATGGTGCCGGGATAACCGATGCCTGTCCCGCGAGGCTGTGTCCCGGTGCCCGCGAGCGTTGAGGATTCGATCCGGATCATGTGCGCCACGCCTCTCCCCCGCGCCGAGCGCCCGCGTCTGCGCGCCGAGCGCCCCGTCCGCATCGCCCTCGCGGCGGCAGCCCTCCTCGCGGCGGCGCCCGCCCAGGCCGGTCCGCGGACCGCCAAGGCCGCGCCCGCTTCCGTCACCGTGGATTACGGCATCAACCTCGCGGGCATGCCCATCGGCACCGCGCACCTGGCCGGCTCCTTCGAGGGGGCTCGCTACCGCATGGACGTGTCGGCGACGCTCACCGGCCTCGTCGGCGCGATCACCGGCGGCCAGGGCTCGGCCCGCGCCTCGGGCCTGATCGCCACGGGCCCGCAGCCCAACGCCTTCTCGATCGCCACCCGCACCAGCAATTCCGGCATCGCGGTGCGCATGGCGCTCGCGCGCGGCAACGTCACCCAGGCGGAGGTGACGCCGCCGCTGATCGACATGGAGGACCGGGTGCCGGTCACGGCCGCCAACAAGCGCGGCATCATGGACCCGGCCAGCGCCCTCCTGATGCCGGCGCATGCCCGCGGCGACCTGACCGACCCGGAGAACTGCAACCGCACGCTGCCCGTGTTCGACGGCGCGACGCGCTTCAACGTGGTGCTGAGCTACGCCGAGACGCGGCCGGTCGAGAAGCCCGGCTACAGCGGCCCGGTCCTGGTCTGCAACGCCCGCTACCAGGCGGTGGCCGGCCACCGCCCGGACCGGCCGGGGGTGCGCTTCATGGAGGAGAACCGCGACATGTCGGTCTGGCTCGCCCCGGTCGACGGCACGCGGGTGCTCCTGCCCATGCGCATCTCGGTGCGCACCACCATCGGCACCAACATCATCGAGGCGACCCGCTGGACCCGCTCCGGCCCGGCGCCGACCGGGACGGCGGGCGGCGCAGGCACGACCGTCGCACAGGCCAACCTGTCGGCGCAGTGATCGATGCCGGGCCGCCTGAGCGGCGCGCCCGGACCGTCTACCAGGAGCCGAAGAACCCCGAGACATCGAAGCAGACGCTGGGCGCCCCGGCTCCCGTGAGGCTGACGACCTCGTAGACCCGACCGTGCCGGCGCGCGAGGGCGCTTCCGGTCCGCCGCGCGCCGGGCAGGTGCTCGGCGATCCAGCGCCTCTGCGCCTTCACGCCCGCGCCCGTGTCGCGTGCGCCCGCGATGACGATTGCGGCGTCGCAGGATCGGCCGTCGCCGCCCCCGAACGTGATCGCGCCGCGCGGCTGCGATGCGGTCCGCGCCGCGAGCGTGCCTCCGGCCGCGCAGACGCCGAGGAGCCAAGCCGCCAGCCAGGCGGTGACGCGGGCCGGCGAGACCATGCGCCGCCTCGGAGGGACCGGTTCAGCGACCCTCAATCGAGGACCTTGCCGTAGACGGCCTTCTCATAGGCGTTCCCTTCCTCGTTGCTCGGGTCCCCCGGAACCGCGTCGTCGACGCCGTCCTGCGCGTCGGACCAGTGGGTCAATTCGTGCAGGAGCGTCGCGCCGAGCAGGAAGACGCGCTTCCCTTGCGCGTTCCTGACGACCCCGCGCCCGGCCTCGAACTCGTCCACGAGGTCCTTGTCGACCTGGATCACGTCGCTGCCCCACCTGTAGCAGCCGAAGGCCTTGATGGTGCCGCAGATCAGGTTGGGCACCACGACGATCCGCGGGCCCTTCCCCCACTTCATGGCGTCCATGATCGTCTGCCGGCTCGTCGTCCCCGACAAGGCCTTGATCTGGCTGACGATCGCCTTGAG
The DNA here is from genome assembly GCF_022179685.1 of Methylobacterium trifolii. GTDB lineage: Bacteria > Pseudomonadota > Alphaproteobacteria > Rhizobiales > Beijerinckiaceae > Methylobacterium > Methylobacterium trifolii. Next base: position 1,155 of record NZ_BPRB01000156.1, on the reverse strand, counting down.
GTTGGCCACCTGCGGCATGTTCACCCGCACGTAGTAATGCATCTTCGGGAAGCTGGCGATCGTGTCGGCGTCCATTCGCACGGCGTCGGCTCCGTCGAAGACATGATTCGCGAACGGTGACGGGTTTTCGCCGGGGCGTCTACTGCAAGCGTGGAATATTCAGAGCCACGAATTCGGATCAACGGCGCTCGGCAGTATGCCAAAGCGAGCCACGCCGTCGTTCCGGGGCACCGAAGGTGAGCCCGGAATCAAGAACCGCCACGACTGCCAGGACGAGCACGCGTCGCGGCTCTGGATTCCGGGCTCTGCTGCGCAGACCCGGAATGACGGTCTGGTTGGCAAAGCCGGCGTGCCGTCCCTGACGGGGTGTGCGCCGTCGATCTGAGTTCGAAGCTCCGGCGGCACGCACCGAAATCTTCGGCGATTATATTTTTTACGCACCACGCAAATCTGTAGGTTGGGGGAGCCGAAAATGCGGGGCTATGACTTCAAGGCGGGAGGGCCGATAACTCTCGCCAACACAATCATGGAGGCACGTCATGAGGGCGGCAATTCTGATATCCGTCTGGGCTTTGAGTCCCGCGACAGCGTATGCGCTGGAGGCTGATGCAGTCGTTGGCACATGGCGTCTCGTAACAGCAACGCGCAAGATCGTTGACACTGGAGAAACCGTCGATGCCTACGGTGGTCCGAAGCCGAATGGCTGGCTCAACTATGATAAAGATGGGCGGATGATGGTGATTTGCTCTTACGAAGGACGTGAGAGGCCCGTTGCCAACGACAAGATGACCGATGAAGACCGTATAAAGCTTCATAAGTCATTTTTTGCTTACGCCGGAACGTACAAAATCGAAGGCGACAAAGTCATCCATAACATCGACACCTCGTGGAACGAGGCTTGGACCGGAACCTCCCAAGTCAGAAATATCGAATATAAGGATAGCGTTGTTACGCTTACAACGGCGCCATTTAAGTTCAACCTTGATGGCAAAATGAGCGTCATCACGCTGATTTGGGAGAAGTATCCGCGATCCTAGTGCACAGACGCGGACACCTGCATCACACCCCGGCCTGCCAAGTATCTGTAAAAAAATAGCAAATCCGCGCTGGCGGGTGTACGTTCTGATGGCGTCAGTGCACTAGAGCGTGTTATGA
>NZ_BPRB01000155.1 GCF_022179685.1 Methylobacterium trifolii | reverse complement strand
CTAGCACTACTTTGGCAGATCGAGGGAACGGGGCAGGTTTTCGTGGATTCGTGTGCCATGGCGATGGTCATGGGTGCTTGCGATGTCAGGGACTGGCGGGTGGCGTGAGGATCTGGATCGGTGGCTGCAGCCGTTCCTGGCGGGACTGTCGCATCCGGCGCGCCGGGCGATGTGCCCGCTCTACGTGGCCGGGCTGATCGGCTTGGGTGACCGCAAGAGCGTCCAGCCAATGGCGGCGCGGGCCGAGGGGGTGCCCTACGATCGGCTGCACCACTTCATCGCGGCCGGGATCTGGGATGAGGCTCCGCTTCAGCATGCGCTTCTCGGCGAGGCCGATCGCCTCGTCGGTGGTGCGGATGCGATCCTGGTCGTCGACGACACCGCCTTGCCGAAGAAAGGCAACCGCTCGGTTGGGGTCGCACCGCAATACGCCACGACGCTTGGCAAGACCGCCAACTGCCAGACGCTGGTGTCGCTCACGCTGGCGTGTGGCGAAGTGCCCGTAGCGGTCGGCTTGGCGCTGTTCCTGCCCGAGACCTGGACGGGCGACCCGGATCGGATGGTATCGGCCGGCGTACCCGAGGGCCTGCGCGCGGCCCGCACCAAGCTGGAGATTGCCCTCGCTGAGATCGATCGGGTCCGGGCGGGTGGCGTACGCTTCGGCTGCGTGCTGGCCGATGCAGGGTATGGATCCGCCCCGTTCCGGCAGGCCCTGAGCGCACGCGGCCTCAGATGGGCTGTCGGGATCTCAGGGCGCAACAAGGTCTACCCGGCCGACGTGACGATGATCTTCCCCGTCGCAGGGCGTGGGCGGCCGCGCAAGCGTCACGTGCCGGATCAGGTCTCGATCGCGGCAGAGACGATCCTGGCGGACATGAGCGGCCGATCGGTGACGTGGCGGCGCGGCACCAAAGGCCGGCTGCGGGCTTGCTTCTGCGCGCTCCGCGTCCGGATGGCCGATGGCCCGGCCCAGCGGATCGGCGCGATGGGCAACCAGCATCTGCCCGGCGACGAGGTCTGGTTGGTGCGCGAGGAGCGCGGCTCGGGCGAGCGCAAGTTCTACCTCTCGAACTTGCCGGCCGAGGCCACCCTCAAGCAGCTGGCCGCAACGATCAAGGCGCGCTGGATCTGCGAGCAGGCGCATCAGCAGATGAAGGAGGAACTCGGCCTCGACCACTTCGAGGGCCGCTCGTGGACCGGGCTGCACCGGCACGCGCTGATGACCATGATGGCCTACGCCTTCCTGCAATCCCGGCGCCTCGCAGCGGCGGGGCGGAAAAAAAAGAATCGCCTGCCCGCCGCCCCAACCCTCGATGCCGGCGATCCGCCAAGCCATCCTGGATCACCTCAGCCCACCACCACCGCGGCGATGCCCGCACTGTGACGCCGATCTCAATCTGCCACCCTGAAATCAATCTGCCAAAGTAGTGCTA
>NZ_BPRB01000154.1 GCF_022179685.1 Methylobacterium trifolii | reverse complement strand
CGGCAGGAACTGGACCTTGGCCGCGGACCTCGCGGTCAAGGTCCAGTTCCTGCCGACGCGCAGATCGCTCGCGAGCTGTGGCCCCGCATAGACCAGCGGGGCGAGGAACGTGAGTCCCGCCAGGGCCAGGATAAAGGCGATCCGGACCATCCTCGTCTCTCCGCTCTCAGTGCGTGCCGGGCAATCAGTGGAACATCAAATACTCGACCTAGCCCGTGTGCTGAGGTCGTCGGGGGAGTGGGTTCGTTTTCGATGTGTCCGGATCGCGATCGTCTCGCGATGCGGCCGGCCGCGGCGTCCTAGGGACGCGCGCGGCGGCAATCGTGCCCCTTGGCGAACAGGCGCGCACCGAACCAGGCCATGACGAGGGCCAGGGTGCCCACGCCGAGGAACGTGGGCAAGGCGCCCGAAGCCCCGGCCGCCAGGGCCGCGAACCCCCAGAGCGCGGCGAACCCCCAGCAGATCGCGCCTCGGAGGTAGTAGGTCCCGGCGCGCGCGAGGGTGAGGCTCGTATCCGCGAGCGCGGCGGCGGCGCGCAGGCTCGCGACGCCCGCGCCCGCGTGCATCTGGGAAGGCGGCGGCTTGCGGATCATCAGGCCGCCCTCTGCGCCTTGAGAGCGGCGAGGCGCTCGGCAATCGCGGCGCTGCGCTGCAGCACGTCGATCTCGGCCACCCGGCCGATCGTGGCGGCGTCGGTGCGCGCCGGGCCGCATCCGTTCGCGCCGGCCATCGCCCGGTCGAAGGCCTGCTCGGCCGCATCCACCTTGCGTGCGGCCGACATATCCGGCCGCAGTGCGTCGCTGCCCGCCGACGCCTCGCGCCGGGCCAGGACGTAAGCGTCCAGGGCCTCCGCCATCTGCGCCCGCCGGGCCTCCAGGGCGGCCAAGCCTTCGCCGAGCTGTGCCTCCTCCTCGCGGGCCTGCGCCTGCGTCTGCACCAGCTTGGCCGCCTGCGCTTCGAAGTCGATCTGCTGCGCCAGCGCCGCCTCGGCGAGGTCGTCGCGGCCGCCCTCGACGGCGAACCGCGCCTTGCCGGTGAGCGCCTCGACCCGCTGGGCCAGCAGACCCTGCTGCCGCGCCGCCTGCAGGCGGCGGACCGTCACGGCCTCCCGCTCGGCCTTGGCCTGGTCCACGGCACGGTCGGCCTCGCGGATCGCCTCACGCATCACCGCCTCGCCGCCCGCCTGCTCCAGGCGATCGATCGAGTCCTCGACCGTTGCCCGTAAAATACGAGACATGCGATTAAAGATTGATTCAGCCATGTCTTGGACCTCCCCTTGCCTATCTGTACTTGAGGACCGGTCGCGTTAATCTGCATTTAATGCGCGCGGGCTTTTATCGGCGCGATCAACAATTCATGGATCGACCGTCAGCGGCCTTGAGCCCGATGACGGTCGAGGAGACGGGCGATGTCGCTGACCACTGCAATGCTTCTCGTCGCCGCGCTCGCCGTGGCCGTTCCGATCTACCTGGCGTTTGCCACCTACAATCGCCTCGTCGCCCTCGACCAGCGTTGCGAGATCGCGTTCGCCGACATCGACGTCCATCTCAAGCACCGCCAGAACCTCATCCCCGGCCTCGTCGAGACGGTGCGGGGCTTCGCCGGCCACGAGCACGACATCCTGCTCGGACTCACCCAGGCCCGCGCCGAGGCCCTTGCGGCGATCGCCCCCGACGCGCGGCTCACGGCGGAGAAGAAAGTGAGCCAGACCATCAACGCCCTGATCGGGATGGCCGACCGTTATCCGGAGCTTCGCGCCTCGAGCCATTTTGCCGCCCTGCGCGACGAACTCGTCGGGGCGGAGAACCGCATCACCGCCTCCCGGCGCTTCCACAACCTCGCGGTGGGGGAGTACGGGGCGACGCTGCGCCAGTTCCCGGGCAGCCTGGTGGCCCGCTACCGCCGGCTGAGCCCGCGGCGGCCGTTCGACCTCGGCATCGAACGTATCCTCATCGACGAGCCCATCGCCATCAAGTTCTGAGCGGGTGCGCGATGATGCTCCGGGTCAATGGTCTCTACGGCTGGGTGCAGGCCAACGACCGGCGCTCGGTGGCGCTGTTCGCGGGCTTCCTCGCCGCCCTCAACGTGGCGGCGATCCTCGTCCTCTACATCCCGCTCCTGGCCTTCGACCCGGACCACGCGCCGGTCCACGCCTGGGGCGGCTACGCGGAACGTTACGTCCCCCTCGTCACCCTCGCCGCCGCCGGATACCTGGCGCTGAACCTGGTCCGGCACGTCCGGTCGGTGCAGCGCCTCGTGGGCTTCACCTTCGTCGACGATGCCGACGAGCCCCGGCTCTGCCGCCTGGTCGAGACGCTGGCCATCGGCATGGGCCTGCCCGCCCCCTATGTCGGCGTGATCGAGGCGCGGGCCCTCAACGCCTTCGCCTGCGGGGTGAACCGCAGGAACGCCGTCGTCGTCGTCACCCGCGGCCTGCTCGACGACCTCGACGACGACGAACTCGGCACGGTGCTGGCCCACGAACTCGCCCACATCGCCAACGGGGACATCCGCCTCCTGGCCGCCGCCAACGCCTGCCTGCGGCTGGTCGGCTGGCTGATCCGGCCGAGGCTGAGGAGGAGCGACCGCCTCAAGGAAGTCGCGGCGTTTCCCCTCATCATGGTGACGATGCCGCCGCTGTTCCTGTTCGTACTGATCGTCGGCGTCTGCGCGCAGGCGGCCCTGCGCGGCAGCAGCCTGATCCGCCTGCTGATCACCTCGTCGCGCGAGTTCGTCGCCGATGCGCGGGCGGTCGAGGCCACGCAGAACCCGGCGGCCCTCGTCTCGGCGCTCCGGCGCCTCGACGGCCGCAGCCGGCTCGCCGACCTGCCGCCCGGGCAGGACGCGATAATGATCGACGGAGCCTGCGAGGGCGGGTTCGCCACCCATCCGACCATCGCCCGGCGCATCGAAGCGATCGTCGCGGTCACAGGCTCGATGGCCCTGATCGCGCCCCCACGGCGCGACACCCGCACGGACGCCGGTGCCGCGCCCGCCGTCTCCGCGATCCGAGCCAGCGTTTTCGGGGCGTCCACCCGGGCCCAGACCTGCGGGCAGAGTGCGTTGCGCCGGGTCGGCTCCGGCGACGACCGGAACTGGCTGGGGCTGACCCCGGCCATGACCGCTGGCGCGCTGCTCGGCGTGGTGGTGTTCCTGGGGCTGCACCGGCACGAACTCACGCAACCGGCCGCCCTGGTCGGAGCCCTTGATCCGCGCCCGGCCGGCGCCCTCTTCGCGGTAGCCGGGCGCGGATCGCTCTGCAACGTCGCGGCCCTCGGCGGCATCGCGCTGGGCCTGCAACGGCCGGCCGCCTGCGAAGGCACCGCGGTGCACGACTTCACGGTCGCGCAAGCGCAGGCCCAGGCTTCCGGACCGGTCGGCGCGCTCCTCTCGGCGATGACGCAGGCCGGCCCCAACCTCCACATGCATCCGGACGGGCATTTCAGCAGCGTGCCGCCGGCCGCCGTGCAGGCTGCCGACGTGCGGTCCAAGCGCTGCTTCCGCACCCGCGGCTATGCCCAGGGGGATGCGGGGTTGCACCGGGTCGACGAACCGCGGCGGCGCGACGGCGCCTTCAACATCCAAGGCTGGCTCGACGGGAGCGAGGCGCAGGCGAGCGTCGTCGCCGCAGCGTCTTCCGAAGCCGTCGGCGGCCGGATGCTCAAGGACTACGTCGAGACGCGCAAGACCATCTATGAATCGATCGACCGCTTCTTCGGGGAGCCCGGCCTCGTGCTGGCGCGTCGCGCCTTCGCGTCCCCGGCCCATCAACGGGCGATCGAACGCCTGCGCGAACGCCTCGGCGACCCGCGCTGGGTCGCCGGACTATCACCCGTGGAATCGGCGGAGGCCACGCTCCTGGCGACGAGCCCGGAAGACTTCGTCACCTGCGTCGCACGAAAGAGGATGACGGCACAGCGCCTGTGAGAAGAATCGAACCCCCATTCGGATGCCAGTCGGAGCACCCCGCTTCTCGATCAGCGGTCGCCTCCAAGAGAAGGCTACGCGAGAGCGCCGAACGTCGGGCTGTCGGACACGAGAAGGACGGCGCGGCGGTCGAGGCGGCGGCCCTCCGGCCACCGCGCATGCATCCTCCCGGGTCATGGGGATAGTACGCACAGACTAGAAAAATCCCAGCTCGGCCGGAACTCGTTTGCGCACAACCCGTTCATGTTGCGTCGCCACATCGGGGACGAGGAGCGGCATATCCTGTGACGGCCGGAACCGACAGGCACGAACTCCGGCAGATCATCGCCGGCCTCAGCGAGGGCGTGATCCTGGTCGAGCCCGACCAGACGATCGCCTATGCCAACGCGGCGGCGCTGGCGATGCACGGCGCCGAGTCCCTCGACGAACTCGGTGCGACCGTCGACGCGTACCGCGAGCGCTTCGCCTTGCGCTACCGCAACAATCGCGCCTCCGAGTACTACCCGATGGAGCGCGTCGTCTCGGGCGAGGAGTTCCACGACGTCGTCGTCGAGGTGAAGCGCTCCGACCAGCCGGACGTCGCCTTCACCCATTCCCTGCGCAGCCTCGTCGCGACGGACAACGACGGTCGGCCGAGCTGCCTCGCCTTGATCCTCAAGGACGTGTCCGACCAGTTCGAGGCCGAGGAGCGCTTCGAGAAGACCTTCAACGCCAATCCCGCCCCGGCCGTGATCTGCCGCCTGTCCGACCTGCGGCACGTGAAGGTGAATCTCGGGTTCCTTGAAATGACCGGTTACACTCGCGACGCGGTGCTCGGGCGCAGCGTCTACGAGGTCGACGTGCTGGCCGGAACCAGGAGCCGCGATCTGGCGGTCTCGCGCCTGAACGAGGGCGCCACCATCCCGCAGATGGAGGCCTGCCTCGCCCTGCCGGACGGCGGCGAACGCCACGTCATCGTCGCAGGCCAGCCGATGGAGCTCGGCGACGAGCCCTGCATGCTGTTCACCTTCGCCGACCTGGAATTGCGCCGGAAAGCGGAGGCGGCTCTGCGCCAGAGCGAGGCGCGCTTCGCCACGGCGTTCCGGCTGACCCCGGTGCCGACGATCCTGGCGCGCGCCGACGGGTTCGCCGTCACGGGCATCAACGAGGCCTTTACCCGCGTGTTCGGGTCCGGCGAAGACACGGTCGTCGGCCGCTCGCCGGCAGACCTCGGTCTGTGGGTCGAGGATGCGGCGCGCCGGAAGTTCGAGGAGACCATGACCCGGACCGGGTCCGTGATCGGGCTCGAGACCTGCCTGCGTCACCAGAACGGCACGGCGCTCGATTGCCTGGTCTCGGCCGAGCGCGTCGGGATCGGCGAGGAGACCTTCGTGCTCCTGGTGCTGCAGGACATCACCGAGCGGAAGCGCTCGGAACGCGACCTGTTCGGCGCCATCGAGGCCGTGATGGCCGACACCTCCTGGTTCAGTCGCGGGGTCATCGAGAAGCTTGCGAACCTGCGCCATCCCGACGCCGGCGACGAGGCCAAGCCGAGCCTCACGCTCCGGGAACGGCAGATCCTCGACCTGGTCTGCTCCGGCATCGACGACGACGGCATCGCGAAGAGGCTCGGCGTCAGCCGCAACACGGTGCGCAACCACGCGGCCGCGCTCTACCGGAAGCTCGACGTGCACAAGCGTGCCGACGCCATCGTGTGGGGACGCGAGAACGGCTTCCCCACGTCCAGACTCCGCTGATTATACTAGGAAACCGGTAAGGATGCACTATTGATGCGCGTCTTCGAGACGCCACCTGGGGGTGAGTGAACGCCTCCCCCGGGCACTCGGAGACATCCATGAGCCGCCCCCCCGCCAGCACGTCCACCGAGCAGGTCAAGGGCTCGGTGAAGGAAGCCATCGGGAAGCTGACCGGCGACATCCGGATGCAGGCCGAGGGCAGGGCGCAGAAGCGATCACCGAAGTCCGACGTGAAGCCCGGGACCACGCGAAGGTCGTAGCCCGGGTCGAACGGCGCAGACGCACGAAACAGAACGGAACGGGACGAACGACATGGTCGATACGGATAGCGTGACGGGCACCGCCAAGGAGCTCGCAGGCAAGGTACGAGGCGCCGTCGGCGATCTCATCGGCTCCGATCGGGACTCGGTCGAAGGCCGTGCGCGTCAGGTGCAGGGCACGGCAGAGCGGGCCTACGGTGAGGGCAAGGATGCGCTTCGCGAGACGGCGGATCGTGTCGCCGATGCCGGCGCGGACGCTCGGGACAATGCCGGACGGTACTACGCCCGCGCTGAGGAATCCGTCCGCAACGCTGCCGACGAGGCCTATCATTTCGCCGAGGACGCCTACGACGACGGCGGTCGCTACCTGAGCGAGGGCCGCCGCGCCATCGCGCAGCAGGTCGAGGAGAGCCCGCTCGCCGCCCTCCTGATCGCCGGCGCGGTCGGCCTCGGCATCGGCCTTCTCATCAATACCCGTCGCTGATCCCACTCTTCGCCGAACCGCGTTTTTCCGGAGTACAACTGTGTCATCTTCTTCCAGCATCGCCGCCGCACCGCTCGCCACACCGAGTACCGTCCACCTCCACCAGGTGTCGTGGGGTGCCGTCTTCGCCGGCGCCGTCATCGCCCTGGTGGCCCAGGTCGTCCTCAACATGGTCGGCGTCGGCATCGGCCTGTCCAGCGTCGGCGGTCCGGCAGCCGACAACCCGGCCGCATCGACCCTGTCGCTCGGCGCCGGCCTGTGGTTCGTGGTCTCCGGCATCGTCGCGGCGCTCGCCGGCGGCTTCCTCGCCGGGCGGCTCTCGGGCAAGTCCATCGGCAACACGGCCGGATTCCACGGCCTCGTCTCCTGGGCCGTGTCCACCCTCGTCGTTCTGTACCTCCTGACCTCGGCGGTCGGCGGCATCGTCGGCGGCGCTTTCAACGGCGTCACCAGCACGCTGGGCGGCGCCGGCAACCTGATCGGCGGCACCGTGCAGACCGCCGCACAGGCGGCCGCCCCGTCCCTGGCCAAGATCTCGAACCCGCTCGACGGCATCGAGAACTCGGTCCGCCAGCAGGCCGCCGGGCAGGACCCCCAGGCCGCCCGTGACGCCGCCGTCGCCGCCATCCGTGCCGCCCTGTCGGGCGACCCGGCCCAGAAGGCACAGGCCGAGAACCGCGCTGCGGACGCGCTGGCCAAGGCTCAGGGCATCCCGGTGGATCAAGCCAAGGCCCAGATCCAGGACTACCAGAAGCAGTACGAAGTCGCGGTCGCGGACGCCAAGAAGAAGGCCATCGCCGCCGCCGAGGCCACCCGCAGCGCCGCCACGCAGGCTGCCCTCTACGGAGCGCTGGCCCTGCTCCTCGGCGCGCTCGCAGGCTTCCTCGGCGGTCGTCTCGGCGCTCCGAAGCCGGTCGCCCTGGTCACCGGCTACGACGCCCGCCGCGTCTAATCCCCTTCGGCCCCGGTTCGCCGGGGCCGATCATCCGCCGGCCGCCTATGGCCGGTTCCCTTCGAGACCTCGGACAGGAGCATTTTCGATGAGCAGCACCACCGACAAGATCAAGGGGCTGGCCAACGAGGCCGCCGGCAACGTCAAGCAGGGCATCGGCAACGTCACCGGCAACGACAAGCTCGTGGCGGAGGGCAAGGCCCAGGAACT
>NZ_BPRB01000153.1 GCF_022179685.1 Methylobacterium trifolii | reverse complement strand
GGCCGTGGACGAGGCGGCCGCAGGGAACCGCCCTGAGGCCGCCTCGTCCACGGCCTTGGCCGTCGGGCGCCGGCCCACGGCCAGGCACAGGAGCACGACGGGGATGCCCACCGCCGAGGTCATGGCGAAGAACACCGGGTAGCCGAAGGCGGCGACGATGAAGCCGGCGGTGCCGGCCACCAGCTTGCCCGGCAGGGCGTAGAGCGAGGAGAACAGGGCGTATTGCGTGGCCGCGTAGCCGGGCGTGGTCAGGCTCGACATGTAGGCGATGAGCGCGATGCCGGCGAAGGAGCCGCAGAAGTTCTCGATCGAGATCGCGACCGCGAGGCGCCAGATCTCCGGGCCGCCCATGGAAAGCCAGGAGAAGGACAGGTGCGAGGCCGCCGCCAGGAAGGCGCCCGCGAGCAGGGTCGGGAACATGCCGAACCGGGCCATGGCCCAGCCGCCCGCGAAGCCGCCGGCGATGCCGACCCAGATCCCGTAGAGCTTGGTGACGGTGGCGATCTCCTTCAGGTCGAAGCCGAGATGCCGGTAGAGGGGGCTCGCCATCACGCCGGAGACGAAATCCGGCATCCGGTACAGGGCGACGAGGAGGAGGATGCCCCAGAGGGCGTGGCCCATCCGGCCGTGCAGCTCGGTCAGCGGCTCCAGCACGGCGCGGCGCGCCGACCACAGGCGCGTCCGGCCGGTCTCTTCGGGAGCCGCCTTCGGCCGCGCGGTGTCGAAGGCCGGCGCGAACAGGGCGGCGACGAAGCCGATGGCCATCAGCCCGGCCATGGAGAGGTAGGCTACGCTCCAGCCCGCGGCCGAGGCGATGAACAGGGCGCCGGCGCCGGCCGTGATCAGGCCGAAGCGGTAGCCGAGGTTCGAGGTGGCGGCCAGGATGCCCTGGAACTCGGTGCCGGCCGCGTCGATGCGCCAGCCGTCGATGACCACGTCCTGCGTCGCCGCGCAGAAGGCCACGAGGAAGGCGCCGAAGCCCAGCAGCACGAGGCTGGTCTTCGGGTCGGCGAAGGCCATCAGGGTGAGGCAGGCGGCCACCGCCCCTTGCGTGCCCACCATCCAGGCCCGGCGCCGTCCCAGGCGCCGGGCGAGGAACGGGATGTCCGTCCGGTCGATCATCGGCGCCCAGAGGAACTTGAGGGAGTAGGGCAGCGCGACGTAGCTGAACAGGCCGATCGTCTTCACGTCGATGTCGGAGAAGGCGAGCCGCAGGGTGAAGGTGCCGAGCACCAGCAGCAGCGGCAGGCCCGAGGAGAAGCCGAGTGCCAGCATCAGGACGATGCGCGGGTCCTCGACGATGTCGCGGGGGCGCAGGCGGCGCTTGGGCGCACCTGCCGGTTCGACGGCCATCGTTGGGAACTCCTCAGCCTGCGCGCGTCTTGATCCCACGCAATCGTGGCAGCCTTGCGCCCCCGAAGGCGGGGGAGTCGGCAGCCGCCTCGCGCACCAGCGTGGCCGTGGGAATCATGGTCGACGGAGGGTTAACGCGTTTCCTACAGAATGCCGGTGGAAAACCGCGTACCCGCGGGAACCTCCGCACGAACCGCCTGTTCGCTTGGCGCCAGCTTGACCGCTCCGGGCGGCCGGCGGCCGATACCGGGTCCGCCGCCGCGAGGCGGTTCGGGCGGGCACGGTGCCTCCAGTCTGTTGCAGGATGACGCAGAGCAGTTCCCAGCCCGAGCCCGGCCCGGCGCCAGCGACCTTCGCCCGTGCCTTCGACGCGAGCCCGTCGCCGATGCTGGTCACGGACGCGTGCCGGCCCGACAACCCGATCGTCTGGGTCAACGACGCCTTCCTCGACCTCACGGGCTATGCGCGCGAGGAACTGATCGGCCGCAACTGCCGCTTCCTCCAGGGCGCGGGCACGGACCCGGACGAGGTGCGGCGCATCCACGGGGCCATCGCCGCGGTGGAGCCGATCTCCACCGAACTGATGAACTACCGCAAGGACGGCACCCCGTTCTGGAACGCGATGACGATCACCCCCGTCCGCGACGCGGAGGGACGGCCGGCCTACTTCTTCGCGGCGCAGGCCGACATGACGGAGAAGCACCGGCTCGAACTGGCGATGAAGGGCACGAACGATGCCCTGGAGCGCGAGGTCGGCGAGCGCACCGCGGCCTTCCAGGCGGCCCTGGAACAGAAGACGGCCCTGCTCCACGAGGTCGACCACCGGGTCAAGAACAACCTCCAGGTGATCTCCTCCCTGATGCTGCTCAAGGCCCGGCGCACCCCGGAGGGGGAGGCCCGCGAGGCCCTGCAGGGCATGGCCGAGCGCATCGGCGCCCTCTCCACCGCGCACCGCATGCTCTATTCGGCCGGCGACGTGACCCGGTTCGACCTCGGCGAGTTCACCACGGACTTCCTCTCCGACATCAATGCCGGCCTCGATCCCGAGCGCACCCGCGTGGAGGCGGACGTGGACTCCATCGCCGTCTCCGCCGCGATGGCCGCGCCGCTCGCCCTGATGATCCACGAACTCACCACCAACGCCGTGCGCCACGCCTTCCCCGGTGAGCGCGTGGGCCGGGTCTCGATCACCGCCCGGCGCAACGGGACGGGGATGCACCTGAGCATCGCCGACGACGGGGTGGGCATCGCGGCCGGCCCCGCCAACCCGGCCGGCTTCGGGCGCAACCTCGTGGAGATGGTGGTGCGCCAGCTGCGCGGCACCATCGCCTGGCACGAGGGGACGCCGGGCACCCGCGTCGAGATTCACATTCCCTTCTCGGCCACGCATTGAGAATCCCGGCCGGATCACGCACCCTGTCCCGGCAGGCAGGCGGGCCGACCGAAAGGTCGGCCCGGCCGCGGCCGCTCCGGGAGGCGACATGACGATCGAGGCGGTCTCGGCGGGATCGGGCATGCGCATCCTCGTGGTCGAGGACGAGGCGCTGATCGCCCTCGAACTCGAATGCCTCCTGGACGACCTCGGCTACGTCACCGTCGGCGTGGCCTGCACCTCGGCCGAGGCCATCGCCATGGGGCTCTCCACCGCGCCGGACGTGGCGCTGGTGGACATCCACCTCGTGGACGGGCCGACCGGCGTCGAGGTGGCCCGCGCGCTGAGCGCGGACCCGCGCACCACCGTGGTGTTCATGACCGCCAACGCCAAGCGCATCCCGGAGGACTTCGCCGGGGCGTTCGGGGTGATCGCCAAGCCCTATTCCGAGCGGGTCGTGGCCAGCACCCTGGACTACGTGGCCGGCTGCCGCTCCGGCCGCAGGCCGCTGCAGGACACCCCGGACGGGTTCCTCCTCGCCCCGGTTCATTGAACCCCGGCATCAGCCGGCGCCGGAACGCTCGCGCTTGAGCCGGTAGAGGGCCTCCAGGGCCTCGCGCGGCGTCATCGCATCGGGTTCGATCGCGTCGAGCATCCGGGCGAGGCCGTCGTCGGCTGCGGGCTCCGGCTCGGGCGGCGGGGGCGGCGCGAGGCTCGCGAACAGGGGCAGGTCGTCGATGCGCGGCCGGCCGGGGCGCTCGCGTTCCGCCTTCTCCAGTCCTTTCAGGATCGCGCCGGCCCGCGCCACCACGCCGGCCGGGAGCCCGGCGAGGCGGGCGACCTGGAGGCCGTAGCTGCGCTCGGCCACCCCCGGCACGACCTCGTGCAGGAAGATCACCTGGTTGCGGTGCTCGGCCACCTTCAGGGTCGCGTTGTCGAGGCGGGGCAGGCGCTGGCCGAGCGCCGTCAGCTCGTGGAAATGGGTCGCGAACAGGGCCCGGCAGGCGTTGGCCTCGTGCAGGTGCTCCAGGCAGGCCCAGGCGATCGAGAGGCCGTCGAAGGTCGCGGTGCCGCGGCCGATCTCGTCCAGGATCACCAGGGAGCGGCGCGTCGCCTGGTTGAGGATCGCGGCGGTCTCGACCATCTCGACCATGAAGGTCGACTGCCCGCGGGCGAGGTCGTCGGCAGCCCCGACGCGGGAGAACAGGCGGTCGACGCGCCCGATCCGGGCCGATGCGGCCGGGACGAAGGCGCCCATCTGCGCCAGCACCACGATCAGGGCGTTCTGGCGCAGGAAGGTGGACTTGCCGCCCATGTTCGGGCCGGTGATGAGCCGGATGCGGCCCCTGCCCTCGCCGGAGAGGTCGCAATCGTTGGCGATGAAGGGCTCGCCCGCCCGCCGCAGGGCCGCCTCGACCACGGGATGGCGGCCGCCCGCGATCGCGAAGCTCAGGGACTCGTCCACCTCCGGGCGGCGCCAGTCGAGCTCGACCGCGAGGCTCGCGTGGCTTCCCGCCACGTCGAGGCCGGCCAGCGCCTCCGCGATGCCGGCGACGGCCTCGGCCTGGGCGAGGATGCGGGCCGCCAGATCCTCGAACACCGCCGATTCGAGCGCCAGCACCTGGTCTGACGCGCCCGAGATCTTTGTCTCCAGCCCCCCGAGTTCGACGCTGGTGAAACGCATCGCGTCCACCATGGTCTGGCGATGCACGAATTCCTGCATCAGGCCCTTGAGGCAGGCCTCGCCCACCGATTGCGGCACCTCGATGTAGTAGCCGAGCACGTTGTTGTGCTTGATCCGCAGGGTCCGGCAGCCGGTCGCCTCGGCGTAGCGGGCCTGGAGGGCGGCCACGACCTTGCGGGAATCCTGGCCGAGCAGGCGCGACTCGTCGATCTCGGGGTGAAAGCCGGCGCGCACGAAGCCGCCGTCGCGCCGGGCCAGGGGCAGGTCGTCGGAAAGCGCCGCCCGCAGGGTCGCGGCCAGCTCCGGATCGGCCCGGCCGAGGTGGTCGCCGAGCCGCGCCAGGTCCTCCGGCAGGTCGCCGGCCTGTGCGAGCCGGTCCCGCAAGGCCACGGCCACGTCGAGCCCGTCGCGGATCGCGGCGAGGTCGCGGGGGCCGGCGCGGCCGAGGCCGGTGCGCGACAGGGCGCGCGCGAGGTCGGGGGCGCGGGCCAGCGCCTCGCGGATTTCGCCCCGCAGGCCCTGGTCCTCGACGAGGCGGGCGACAGCCGCGTGCCGCCTCGCGATCGCCGCGAGGTCGGTGAGCGGCCCGGACAGGTGTTCGGCCAGGAGCCGGGCCCCGTTGGCCGTGACCGTGCGGTCGATGGCCTCCAGCAGGCTTCCGGCGCGCTCGCCGGACAGGGTGCGGGTGAGTTCGAGGTTGGCGCGGGTCGCGGCGTCGATCGAGAGGGTGGCCCCGCCCGCCTCCCGGCTCGGCACCGAGAGGGGCGGCCGCGCGGCGATCTGGGTGCGGGCGATGTAGAGCAGGGCCGCGCCCGCCGCCGCGATCTCGGCCCGGCTGAACTGGCCGAAGCCATCGAGCGTCGAGACGCCGAACTGCTCGCGGATGCGCCGCTCGGCGGCGGCCGGCTCCAGTTCCGCCTGCGCCAGGGGAACCACCGCGGCCCTGGTCTCCTGCCAGAGACGGGCCAGGGCCGGGTCCGAGAGGATCGCCTCGGAGAGGACGATCTCGCGCGGGTCGTGGCGGGCGATCGCGCCGGGCAGGTCCGCCCCCGGCACCTCGCTCAGGGCGAAGCGCCCGGTGGAGATGTCGATGGCCGCGAGCCCGTAGGCGAAGGCGGAGTCCGAGAGCTTGCGGCGGCCGACCGCCAGCAGGAGGTTGGCGCGGGCCGGATCGAGCAGCCGGTCCTCGGTGATGGTGCCGGGGGTGACGAGGCGGACCACCGCCCGGTGGACCACGGATTTCGGGCCCCTGCGCTTGGCCTCGGCCGGGTCCTCGACCTGCTCGCAGACCGCGACCCGGTGGCCGAGCGCGATCAGGCGGCTGAGGTAGTCGTCGGCCCGCTCCACCGGCACGCCGCACATGGGGATGTCGGCGCCCGCGTGCTTGCCGCGCTTGGTCAGGACGATGCCGAGCGCCCGCGAGGCGGTCTCCGCGTCCGCGAAGAACAGCTCGTAGAAGTCGCCCATCCGGTAGAACAGCAGGCAGTCCGGGTTGGCCGCCTTGATCTCGATGTACTGCGCCATCATCGGCGTGGCGCCCGCCGGTGCGGAGCCCTCGGAGGCCGGTTCGGCGGCGGGGTGCGGCTGGTGTCGGACGGCGGAGCGGGCCATGCCGCCCTCCTAGCAGAAGCGGCCAGCCGAATCAGGCGGCTGCCGCCTCATGCCTGGGGAGAAGGCGAGGGGTGTCCCGGTCTGGAATTCGACCCGGCCCGAAATGTCTGGTCCTGATTGCAATCGCTCCTCGCGGTCGCTCGAATGGCGAGGCGCGCTTCGTGCCCCGCTTGAACGGAGACACACGTCCATGATGACCCGCCGGGACCTGAACCACGCGCTCGTCGCGACTGCCGTGGGAGCGCTGCTGCCGGGAGGTGCGTCCAGCCAGGATCTGCCGCGGGCACGCAACGTCGTGCTCGTGCACGGGCTCTTCGCCGACGGGTCGTGCTGGTTGGAGGTGATCCCGGCGTTGCAGGCGGCGGGCCTCAACGTCACCTCCGTGCAGAATCCCCTGACCACCCTGGAGGATGCGGTCGCCTCCACGCAGCGCGTGCTGGCCCGGCAAGAGGGTCCGACCGTGCTGGTCGGGCATTCGTTCTCCGGGATGATCGTGAGCGAAGCCGGGGCGGACCCGAAGGTATCGGCACTGGTGTATGTCGCGGCCCGGGCGCCGGATGCCGGTGAGGACTACACCTCCCTGGCCAAGACCTATCCGACGCCGCCTGCCTCGGCCGGGATCGTGTTCGACGGCGATGAGGGGCGCTTGAGCGAAGCGGCCTTCCTGAGGGACTTCGCGGGCGACCTGCCGGTGGAAAGAGCGAGGGCGTTGTTCGCGGTCCAGCAGCCATTCCGCAAGGCCTTGCTCTCGGGCAAGACGACCCAGGCCGCCTGGCGGTCGAAGCCGAGCTTCTACGCCGTGTCCACCGAGGACCGGACGATCGACCCCGATCTCGAGCGCTTCATGGCCAAGCGGATGAACGCGAAGACCATAGAAGTGAAGTCCAGCCACCTGTCGCTGATCTCGCATCCACGGGAGATCGCGAACCTCATCCTGGAGGCCGCGGGCCAACCGCGCGACCGTCGCGACTGATCGGCGCCGTTCGCCGATGACGCGACGCGGACATGACATCCGCACGTCCTTCGTACAGGGACCACCCTTTGCGGACCGCCCGGCAGAAAGTCCGAATCGAGAGGCGAACGCAACGGGGGCGGCGCTCGCACGCCACCCCCTGCTTCCCGGGTCGGCCCCGAACGAGACGGGACCGGAATCGACCTCAGTAGCGCGGGCCGCCCGTGGTGTTGCCGAGCTGCTGCTTGTAGCCGGGACGCTCCGGGTTGCGGGCGTTCGGATCGCCGTGGCGCATGGTGTTCATGCGGCGCATCCGGCGCTCCCCGCGGGTGGAGTGATGGGAGCGGTAATGGCGGCGATGGTGCATCGCGACCGTGTCCACGGTGCTTCCGGCCACGATGCCGGCCTGCGGCATCGCGGGGGCGGCGGAAGCGGCGGTGGCTCCCAGGCCGAACCCGCCGAGCATCATCCCGGCCGCAAGTGTCAGAGCAAGACGAGTCATCAATGAAGATCTCCGAAGCTGCGCGACTGCGCTTCGAGCCGATAAGTCCTTGCGGCTCTTGAGGTTCCACATAAAAAATCGCAACCATCCCGGGAAAAAACTAAAGTCGACCGCGGATTAAAACGCATTGCCGACATAGGGCCTGGGAGCCGGCTTTCCGCTGCCGGTTGCCACCGCCGCACGATCGCGCCATCAGCGGCGGCGATGGCCCAGCCGCCAAACGCCCCTCCCCTGCCGATCGAAGCGGCGCTGCCGGACCTGCGCGCGGCCCTGGCCGCTCGCAACGCGGCCGTGCTCGTCGCGCCGCCGGGCGCGGGCAAGACCACCCGCGTACCCCTCGCCCTCCTCGGTGAAGCCTGGCTGGCCGGGGGCAAGATCGTCCTGCTGGAGCCGCGGCGCCTGGCGGCGCGGGCCGCCGCCGAGCGCATGGCCGCGACCCTGGGCGAGCGGGTCGGCGAGACCGTGGGCCTGCGCGTGCGGCTGGGCTCCAGGATCTCCGGGCGCACCCGGATCGAGGTCGTCACCGAGGGGGTGTTCACCCGCATGATCCTCGACGACCCGGAACTCGGCGGCATCGGCGCCGTGCTGTTCGACGAGTTCCACGAGCGCTCCCTCGACGCCGACCTCGGCCTCGCCCTCGCCCTCGATGCGCAGGGGGCGCTGCGGGAGGACCTGCGCATCCTGGTGATGTCGGCGACGCTCGACGGCGCGCGCGTGGCCGGCCTCCTCCACGACGCCCCCGTGGTGGAATCGCAAGGCCGCGCCTTCCCCGTCGAGACCCGCTATGCCGAGCGCGATCCGAACCGGCGGATCGAGGAGGCGATGGGGGACGCGATCCTGCGGGCGCTGCGGGCCGATCCCGGCTCCGTGCTGGCCTTCCTGCCGGGGCAGGCCGAGATCCGCCGCGTCGCCGAGGCCCTGGGCGACCGCGTCGGGCCGGAGACCGAGATCGCGCCGCTCTACGGCGCCCTCCCCCCGGCCGAGCAGGACCGCGCCGTGTCGCCGGTGGCACCCGGCCGGCGCAAGGTGGTGCTCGCCACCAGCATCGCCGAGACCTCCCTGACGATCCAGGGCGTGCGGATCGTGGTGGATTCGGGGCTGGCGCGGGTGCCGGTCTACGAGCCCGGCCTCGGCCTGACCCGCCTCGTCACCGCGCGCGCCTCCCGCGCCTCCGTCGACCAGCGCCGCGGGCGGGCGGGCCGCACCGAGCCGGGCATCTGCTGGCGGCTCTGGTCGGAGGCCGGGACCCAGGCCCTGGAGCCCTTCACCCGGCCCGAGATCGTGTCGGCCGATCTGGCCGGCCTCGTCCTCGACTGCGCCGCCTGGGGCGTCACCGATCCGGCAAGCCTCGCCTTCCTCGATTCGCCCCCGGCGCCGGCCCTCAGGGAGGCGCGGGGGATGCTGCGCGACCTCGACGCGCTGGATGCGGACGGGCGCCTGACCCCGACCGGCCGGCGCCTGCGGGCGCTGCCCCTGCCGCCGCGGCTCGCCCGGATGGTGGCGGTGGCCGGCGACCGGGGCCTGGCGCGCCAGGCC
>NZ_BPRB01000152.1 GCF_022179685.1 Methylobacterium trifolii | reverse complement strand
CCCCCGGCGTTCCGGGCCGTCCGGTCCAGCCACCCGGCACGGCACCCGGCCCGGATGCGCCCGCCCGTCCCCCCGCCGCCGGACAGTCTCCGGGACAGGGTGGACCCGGTGCGACGCCGCCGAACGCGCGGCCCGGCGTTCCGGGCCGCCCGGTCCAGCCCCCCGGTGCGACGCCGGGTGCGGACACGCCTGCCGGAGGCCCGCCTCCGGGCCAGGGAGGCGCCGGCACGACACCGCCCAACGCGCGCCCCGGCGTACCCGGCCGGCCCGTGCAATCTCCCGGCACGCCGCAGCCTGATGCCTCGGTCCCGGCGCCGAACGGCGCTCCCGGACGCCAGGGCGGACCGAACGGAGGGGTGGGCACTCCGGGTGTCGGCGCTCCGGGTCTTGGTGCTCCGGGTCTTGGTACTCCCGGCCAGCCGGTGGACGGCGGCAAATCACCGACCCCACCCGGCGCCGTGGCGCCCGACGGCGTTCCGGGGAATCCCGGTGGCCGGTTCCAGCCTCCGGGCGCGGCCCAGCCGGGTCTGCCGCCCGGCGCGCAACCGGGGCTCCAGCCGGGCGTCCAACCCGGCCTGCCCGCAGGTCGGGTTGACGACCGCGAGCGCCGCGGCGGCTTCAACGTGCCCGGCCGCCCCGGCTACATCCCCGGCGGTTTTCGCGAGGACGACGAGGACGTGCGCGACTACGGCCGCATCCAGCGCGACCGGCGCGAGTTCAACGAGGACGGGCGGACCTACATCCGCGAGCCCGGCCGCATCATCGTGCGCGACCGCGACAACTATTACATCCGCCACGACGAGAACGAGCGGTTCCGCGATCTCGACCGCCGGGCCTACCGCAGCGAGCGGCGGGGCTCCGACACCTACACCTATCTCGACCGTCCGGACGGCGAACAGATCGTGACGATCGTCGACGACGACGGCCGCCTGCTGCGCCGTTCCCGCCGTTTCCGTGACGGCCGTGAGGTCGTGCTGATCGACAACAGCTATGCCGGCCTCCGCCGCCCGATCTACGACGACGTGGTCGACCTGCCCCCGCCCGACATCCGCATCCCGCGGGAGCGCTACGTGGTGGAGTACGACCGCGCCGACGAGCGCAGCGTCTACGAGGCGCTGGCGGCCCCGCCCGTGGTCCCGGTGGACCGCCGCTACACCCTGGATCAGGTCCGCTACAGCCCGCAATTGCGGGCGCGGATGCGCAGCGTGGACATCGACACGATCAACTTCGATTCGGGCTCGTTCACGGTGACACTGGACCAGGGCCGGCGCCTCTCGACCATCGCCGCCGCGATCAACCAGGCGGTGCGGGCCAACCCGCAGGAGGTCTTCCTGATCGAGGGCTACACCGACGCGGTGGGTGCCGACGTGGACAACCTGTCGCTGTCCGATCGCCGGGCCCAATCGGTCGCCACGGTGCTGACGCAGCAGTTCCAGGTGCCGCCCGAGAACCTGACGACCCAAGGCTACGGCGAGCAATACCTCAAGGTGAACACGCAGACGGCCTCCCGCGAGAACCGCCGCGTGACCGTGCGCCGGATCACGCCGCTGATCCAGCAGGGCCAGGCCGAGGCGACCCCGCCGCCCCGCTGAGCCTGGACCGGCCCGCATCCGCACGGGGTGCGGGCCATCCGGCACGCCGGCCTCGGCATGACGATCCCAGCCGTCCTGCCGCCTCTCCGGGCCCCGGCCGGTTGACGATGCCGGCCTGCACGTCCCAACACGGCGCGACGGCGGCAGGGATCGGATAGGACGCATGGAGGACGGCGAGGATCGGCTGATCATGCCCGGCACGCCGGTGTTCCGCCGGACCGCGGTGGCGCTGGCCGCCGCGGGCTTCTCCACCTTTGCGGTGCTCTACAGCGTGCAGCCCCTGCTGCCGATCTACGCCGACGAGTTCAATGTTTCGCCGGCCGAGAGCAGCCTCGCCCTGTCGCTGCCCTGCGCCGTGCTCGCGGTGGCGCTCCTCGTGGTCAGCCCGCTCTCCGAGGTCTGGGGGCGCAAGCCGGTGATGCTGGCCTCGCTGCTCGCCTCCGCGATCCTGACGCTGGTCGCCGCACTGGTACCGAGTTGGCACGGCTTCCTGGTCCTGCGCGCCCTGACGGGCCTCGCCGCCAGCGGCCTGCCTGCGGTCGCGATGGCCTATCTCGGCGAGGAGATGCACGGGCGGGCCATCGGCCTGTCCATGGGCCTCCTGGTCGGCGGCAACGCGCTCGGCGGCATGAGCGGGCGGCTGATCGCCGGCGTGATCGCCGACCATGCCTCCTGGCGGCTCGGGATCGGCACCATCGGCGTCCTGGCGTTGCTCGCCGCCTTCGCCTTCTGGTGGGCGCTCCCGCCCGCCCGCAGCTTTCGCCCTACGCGGATGGCTTGGCGCGAAGTGCCCGGCAGTTTCGGACGGCACTTCCACGATGCCGGCCTGCCCTGGCTGTTCGCGGAGGCCTTCCTGCTGATGGGCGGCTTCGTGACCCTCTACAACTACATCGGCTTCCGCCTGCTCGATCCGCCCTTCTCCCTGAGCCAGACGGCCATCGGCGCGATCTTCGTCGTCTACCTGTTCGGCACCCTGAGTTCGGCCGTGACCGGCGAGGTAGCCAGCCGCCTCGGACGCCGCCGTGTGCTGTGGCTCGCCATCGGCTTCGGGCTGGCCGGCATCCTGATGACCCTGTCGCAGAACCTCTGGCTGGTGGTCGCCGGCATCGTCGTGGTGACGATCGGCTTCTTCGGTGCCCACTCCGTCGCGAGTTCCTGGGTCGGGCGCCGGGCCTCGCGCGACCGGGCGCAGGCCTCCGCGGTCTACCTCTGCCTGTACTACCTCGGCTCCTCCGTCCTCGGGACGGCCGGCGGCTGGTTCTTCGCCCATGCGGGCTGGGGCGGCGTGGTGGTCTTCGTGTTCGGCCTCTACGGCCTGGCGCTGGCGATCGCCCTCCGGCTCTCGCGCCTCGCCCCCTTAGGGCCGCCGGCCCTCTGATCGGCCCTGCGAACCCGGAAAGCCGGCAGGCGGCGGGGTTCAGGCGTCGCCCGTGAGGATCGGATAGCAGCGCGCGCCGACGGACGCCGCGAGCACCTGGACCGCGCCGACCGTCGAGGGGCCGCCGGCGACGTGGACCACGTCGGTGGCGTTCAGGGGCGGCAGGTGGGCGGTGAGCGGCCCCGGCCGCACGTCCGGCGGACGCTGGCGTCCGCGGTCGGCCACGAGGACGATCCGGCCGACGCCGGTGCGTCGCAGCCAGTCGAGGCTGTCGCGCATGTAGAGGTCGAGGGCATCGCGGGCGCCGACCATCACGGTCATCTCCCGGGCCGGCTCGATGTAGCGGGCCGCGCGGGCGATGGACCAGACCGGGCCGAAGCCGGTCCCGGCCGCCACAAGCACGAGGCGGCCGCCGCCCGGCCGGTACTGGCCTCGTCCGACAGGCCCCCTGACCTTCACCGCCGCGTCCGGTGACAGGCCGTCCGTGAGGCAGCGCCCTTCGGAATCGCGGGGGAGGTGGAAGACGAGTTCGTTCAATTCCGCCGAACCGTCGACCCGCAGCGTCGGGCTCAAGGTAAGGGATTCGAGACCCTCGAAGCCGACCTCGACCTGGTGTCCGGGCTCCAGGATCAGCCGACGGGTGAGCGTGACCACGATCTCGACCACGTTGGCGGAGAGCGGCGTCACCTGGGTGAGCGTGCCCTTGCGCGTGGAGACCGGCAGCGGCGGCGTCTCGGCGGGCCCCGCGATCGGAACGCCGGCCTGGGAGAGCTTGAGGGCGTCCGGGCGGAGCCGGCGCGCCTTCCCGCGGCGCGCCGCGGCGCCCATGGCCTGGCCCAGCAGCAGCGTGCCGTGCAAGCCCTGGGTCGGGGCGATCATCCCTTCGGCAAGGGCGGCCTCCAGGGGCGTATCGCCGGTGGAGACCCGCACGGCCTTGCCGTTGACGACGAGTGAGCAGCGCGCGCTCATGGCCGCCCTTCGGTTGCGGTGAGGATGCAGGCCGGTCAGCGCGCCGGCCGGAGCAGGTTGTCGACGAGGAGCGCCCAGCGCTGGCGCACGGCCCGGCCCTCCTCGGAAAGGTCGTCCTCCTGCGCCGGCTCGATCCGGGCGCGCAGGGCGGCCAGTTCGCGGCGTTCGGCCTGGAGGATCGCCTTCGTCAGGGTCAGTTCAGTCTCGAGACGCGCGACGTCGTCGGACGCTTCGTCCGCGTCGGCCTCGTCCCAATCCTCGTCCACGCTCGCATCGAGCGGGAGGGAGGGCGCCGCCGGGATCGGCTGCCGCTGCTCCAGGCGGATAGGCCGCGCCAGCAGCCGGCGCACGACGTCGGAGCCGCCCGCCTGTTGAAACCGCCTCGCTGCCTCGGCCATTCGAGTCTCCAAACGATTCGACCGGACACGCTTCGAAGGCGGCGCGCCGTCGTCCACCGCACCTTGCGCGATCATGGTTAAGGCCGGCTTAAAGGGATCGGCGAAGCCCGCGTACTTGACCGGCCGGCTTCATGCCAAGGTCAAGAAAAATATTTTTGCGCCGTAGTGTCCAATGCGTTGCGCCCGTATTGACCCTGTACGAAACCGGACGCATCCTGTGCGAAGCAGGCTTGTTCGCTCCCACGGGATGCGAACGTAGATCCGATGTATCGATCTTGTCCGGCGCGTTCCCTTGACATCCACGAGACTTGGCTCGACGCGGAATATCGCGCGTCCGGGAGCGGCGAATGCTGTTTAATCAACGTGTGCTGATCGTCGAGGACGAGACGCTGATCGCGATGGAGCTGGCCGACATCGTCGAGGGGGCCGGCGCACGTGTGATCGGCCCGGTGCGCAGCAACCGGGATGCGATCCGCCTGATCGGTCGTGAAATCCCCGATCTCGCGGTGCTGGACATCAACCTCGCGGACGGCGACGCGAGTCCGATCTTCGAGGCGCTGACGGCGGCGCAGGTGCCGGTGCTGATCTGCACGGCAGGAATCCTGCCGCCGCGGATGCGGCGGTCCGGGTCGCAGCCCCTGGTCCAGCGCAAGCCGGTCGATGCAGGCCGCCTGGTCGCGGCGCTCGCCGGCCT
>NZ_BPRB01000151.1 GCF_022179685.1 Methylobacterium trifolii | reverse complement strand
GTGACGCTGGAGGACGGCTACGCTCCGTCCGACGACGAGCCCTTCATGAACGATCGGCAGCGTGAGTACTTCCGGCGCAAGCTCCTGAGCTGGAAGAGCGACATCCTGCGCGAGGCGCAGGACACCCTGGTGGCGCTCCAGAGCGAGAACGAGAATCATCCCGACCTCGCCGACCGCGCCTCTTCGGAGACCGACCGGGCGATCGAGCTGCGCGCCCGCGACCGCCAGCGCAAGCTCACCGGCAAGATCGACGCGGCCCTCGCCCGGATCGAGGACCGCTCCTACGGCTATTGCGAGGAGACCGGCGAGCCGATCTCCCTGAAGCGCCTCGACGCCCGCCCGATCGCCACCCTGTCCCTCGAAGCCCAGGAACGCCACGAGCGCCGCGAGCGGGTCTATCGCGACGATTGATCGTCGGTGGACGCCGGCCGATCGGACCGGGACGAAAGACTGTCGCCGTGACCGAGACCGGACGCTGCCGATTGCAAGCGCGGGCGTAGGAACTTCGATCACGGGCACCGCTTGATCCGACAAAACAGTCGGAGACGCTGCCGTGCAAAGCGATTATCTTGTCCTCGTCTTGGCCATCGTGACGATCAGCATCGCCATCGGCGTGGCGATGTGGATGCGGGCCCGCGTCGCCCAGAAGAAACACGATCCGGAACGATCGGCCTTCACCAAGGCGCACGGCGAGGCCCCGCGGCCGAACCGGCCGGGCACCGACCACACCTGATCGCGATGTGCCACCCCCTGCCTCGAACGATCGAGGCAGGCACCCCGCCCAGACCCGAAAAATCAGAACGGCAGCACGATGTCGATGAGCTGCTGGCCGTAGCGGGGCTGCTGCACGTCGGTGATCTGGCCCCGGCCGCCATAGGCGATGCGGGCCTGGGCGATCTTGGCCGAATCGATGGTGTTGTCGGACTCGATGTCCTCCGGCCGCACCACGCCGGCCACGATCAGCTCGCGCACCTCGAAGTTGATCCGGATCTCCTGCTTGCCTTCGACCACCATGTTCCCGTTGGGCAGGATCTGCGTGACGATGGCCGCGACGTTGGTCGTGACCGTCTCGGCCCGCTGGACCGAGCCGACCCCGTCGCTCGACGAGTTCGAGTTGGCGGAAAACAGCTTGTCCGGCGAGAGCCCGAAGCCGAGGATCGCGGCGTTCTTCTCCAGGCCCACGGCGTTGGGCACACCCACGCCCTCGGTGTTCGAGCGCGAGCGCTTGGTCTCGTTGTTGAGGTTGGCCTTGTCGGTGACGTTCACCTTCACGGTGACGAGGTCGCCCACGCGGGCGGCGCGCTGGTCCTTGAAGAACGCCCGCGACCCGGTGCGCCAGAGGGAGTTCGGGGCGTAGGAGACCGGCTGGACGTCCGGCATCGGCAGGCGCACCGGCTTGTAGCCGGCCTGGGCGGTCGGGTCCTCGATCGCCGAGAGGTTGGGCGTCGCGCCGATCTGCGAGAGCCGGTCGGCGGTGTTGCAGGCGGCCAGCCCCGAGCAGGCGAGGAGGGCGGCGGCGAGGGTCGGCAGGCGAGCGCGCATCGGGCTGATCTTCGTGTCCGGTGGGGTCGGTTTCAGCGCAGGGCGGTGGAGGTCGCGGCGCTGGCCTGGCGCTGCGGGGCGGCGGGGCCGACGGAGACCCGGCCCTGCCCGATGACGGTGGCCGGCAACACCTTCTTCGAGGCGACGTTGACGACGTTGACGGTGGCGCCCATCCGGCCGGCATCGTTGCTGATGCCGCGCATCGACAGGCTGATGCCGGGGGTCTCGTAGACGATGGTCACGGTCTCGCCCCGGCCGACCAGTTCCGGCGGGGCGGTGTCGCCGGTGCGCAGGACCGCGCCGGCCATCAGCGAGCGCTGGGCGACCTCGCCGGCCGCGCCCGCGGCCGAGTTCTGGGCGTCCTGCGGCGTGCCCTCGCGGGGGCGGCGTTCCAGGGTGAGGTCGGCCTCCGTCACCGGCTCGCCCCGGTTGATCGGACGGGCCAGCACCGCGACCTCGCGCATCTCGATCACGACGCCTGCGACCCGCAGGCTCGCCTGCCGCTCGCCGAGGCTGAGGAGGGCCCCGACCCGGCGGGAGCGCGGATCGTAGGTGAGGTCGAGGGCGACAGCCTGGCCGTTCAGGTCCACGGGGGCCAGCAGCACGGGGGCGTCGCCGTCGAGGCGGACGGAGACGGATTTCGGGTCGAGGGCGTAGGCCGATTCGAGCGCGCGCTTGAGGGCGGCCTCGATCTCCGGTGGGCCGACCCGGCGGGCGGCGCGCTGCACGGCGACCTGCATCCGCCCGCCCGTCTCCACCGCCCCGAGGTCCAGGGCCGCCACCGCCTCGGCGATGCGCCGGGCCTGGATCGTGCCGGTGGCGCCCAGCGCGGGCGAGCGGAACATCGGGCGCTTGACTGCTGCCTCCGGCGCGCCCTCCACGAGGTCGCCGAGCGTCAGCACGTCGCCGCGGGCAGTGACGTCGCCGCGCAGGCGCATCGGCCCGTCGGCGAGCGCCGGCAGGGTCAGCGCGCCCAGGGTCAGCGCGCCGATGGCCGCGAGCGCCAGGAAGGCGAGGGCGGCGCGCAGCAGGATCGCGGGCGCGATCGGCGCGACGCGGGCGGGGCCGGGGCGCGCGACGGGCCGGAGGCCGGTCAGGAGGTCGTGAGATACGGGCATGGGGATCAGCGGCGCTAGCTGCGGAACATCTGGGAGGTGGTGGAGAGCATCTGGTCGGCGGCCGTCACGACCTTCGAGTTCATCTCGTAGGCGCGCTGGGCGGCGATCAGCGACGAGATCTCGGTCACCGCGTTGACGTTGGCCTCCTCCAGGTAGGATTGCTGGAGGTTGCCGAAGCCCTCGCCGCCGGGCAGGCCGTTGACGGCGGGGCCGGAGGCCGCGGTCTCGATGAACAGGTTGTCGCCGATCGATTCGAGGCCGGTCTTGTTGACGAAGCGGGCGAGCTGGAACTGGCCGAGCGCCTGGGGCGCCGTCTGGCCCGGCAGCGTCGCCTGCACGGCGCCGGTGGCGCTGATCGTCACGGCGGTCGCGGTGTTCGGCACCGTCACGCCGGGATCGACCAGGTAGCCGTCGCGGGTGACGAGCTGGCCTTGCGCGGAGAGGTCGAAGGAGCCGTCGCGGCTGTAGGCGGTGCGCCCGTCCGGCATGGTCACGCGGAAGAAGCCCTCGCCGCGGATGGCGACGTCGTA
Organism: Methylobacterium trifolii; assembly: GCF_022179685.1. Lineage (GTDB taxonomy): Bacteria > Pseudomonadota > Alphaproteobacteria > Rhizobiales > Beijerinckiaceae > Methylobacterium > Methylobacterium trifolii. Next base: position 20,880 of record NZ_BPRB01000151.1, on the reverse strand, counting down.
GTCCTTCTCCGTCGAGGTCAGGGTGCCCTGGGACATGATGCGGGCGGTCGAGGTGGTCTTGACGCCCGAGCCGATGGCCAGCCCCGCCGGGAGCTGGGTGTTCTGGTCCGAGGTCGAGGCGCCGGCCCGGCGCAGGTTCTGGTAGAGCAGGTCCTGGAAATGCGGCTGCTGGCGCTTGTAGCCGGTGGTGCGCAGGTTCGCGATGTTGTTCGAGATGACCTGGACGTTGAGTTCCTGGGCCGCCATGCCCGTAGCGGCAGCGTAGAGGGCGCGCATCGGTCGGTTCCTTACCTAGGCCCTAGGCCACTTCGGCGAGGCGGCGGATCGCCGTGCCCCGCAGGTCGTCGAGGCGCGTGATCACGCTGGAGACCATCGCGTAGGTGCGGTTCACGTCCATCAGCCGGGTCATCTCCACCACCGGACGGACGTTGGAGCGCTCCAGCGCCCCGGATTCGAGGCGGCCGGCGAGGCCGGCGGGCTGGGGCTGGTCTGGGGAGGCGTAGAGGTTCCCCCCCTCGCTCGTCAGGCGCTGGGGCTTGGCGAAGGTGACGAGCCGGATACGGCCGCGCACGCCGAGATTGGTGGAGACGGTGCCGTCCGGGCCGATCGCGGCGCCCGTCTCCTGCGGGTTGATGGTGATCGGGCCGCCCTCGCCCTGCACGGCGTGGCCGTCGCTGGTGACGAGCTGGCCCTGGACGTTCACCTCCAGGGCGCCGTTGCGGGTGTAGCGCACCCCGGCCGGCGTCTGCACGGTGAGGAAGGCCTCGCCCCGCACCGCCACGTGCAGCGGGTTGCCGGTCTGCTCGATCGGCCCCTGGCCGAGGTCGAGGGTGGTGCCCTGGTCGATGACGTAGGAGACACGCCGGTCCGGGCTCTCGAAGCTGTCTGCGCTCGCCACCGGCATCAGGTATTCCTGGAAGCGGCTGTTGCGGGCCTTGAAGCCGGTGGTGGAGACGTTGGCCATGTTGTTGGCGATCACGTCCAGCTCGCGCTGGATCGCCATCTGGCTCGACACGCCGACGAAGAGGGCATTCTGCATCGTGGACACCGGATCTCGCCGCGACGGCGGCTGGGATCAGGTGAGCATCCCCCGTGCCACGCCGGAGTTTTTGGCTTTATGGTTGTTTCTCAGTGGCTTGAGAGAAGCGTGCCGCCGTTCGGAGGCCCGGCGGAAACTGTGCGCGGCAATCCCGACTCGGCAGCTTTTGCCCCCTTAACGACGCGTTAACCGTAACCGTCCGATACCGGAGGCCGAGGCTCGACGAAGCGGCGCTGGGCGCCGTGCGAGTCCCCCAGGATCGCCGGACCCCGCCATGGCCAAGAAGCCCAAGAAGGCGCCCGAAGCCGAGGGCGAAGGCGGCGAGGCGGCGGCCCCCAAGAGCAAGAAGAAGCTCATCGTCATCGTCATGGGCGCCGTGGTGCTGCTCGCGGCCGGCGGCGGGGGCGCCTTCGTGATGAAGAAGCGCGCCGCCGCCCACGCGGAGACCGAGGCCTCCGCCCAGCCGGTCGAGGAGAAGAAGGCGGTCGTCTTCCTCGACGTGCGCGAGATGATGCTCAACCTCACCCCCGATGCCGGCCAGGACAGGGCCAAGTTCGCCAAGCTGCGCATCGCCCTGGAGCTGAAGGACGCCAAGGTCGAGGGCGAGGTGAAGCCCCTGATGCCCCGCGTCGAGGATGCGCTGCAGGTCTACATGCGGGAACTGCGCCCCAGCGACCTCTCCAGCTCCCTCGGCCTCTACCGCCTGCGCGAGGAACTGCTGCGGCGGGTCAACGTCGCGATCTATCCCGCCAAGGTCGAGGCGGTGCTCTTCAAGGACGTGATCGTCCAGTAACCGAGGCGGGACGATGGAACCGGACGATCCGATCGAGGAGGACGACTGGTCGGCGGCCCTGCTGGAGCAGGGGGCCGAGGGCGGCGACGCGTCGCTGGCCGAGGAATGGGGCGCGGCGCTCGCCGAGCAGGGCACCACCCGCAACGCCAGCGACGTCGCCGCCGAATGGGCGACGATGATCGAGGACGGGGAGAGCGACAACCTCCCCGAGCTGGCCGGCAACGACCGCATCCTCAACCAGGACGAGATCGACGGCGTCCTCGGCTTCTCCATGCGCGAACTGTCGGCCTCCGGGGCCGGCGGCGTGCGCGCCATCGTCGATTCGGGCGTCGTCCAGTACGAACGCCTGCCGATGCTGGAGATCGTCTTCGACCGGATGATCCGGTTGCTGTCGACGAGCTTGCGCAACTTCTTCCAGGACAACGTCGAAGTGACGCTGGACAACATCACCTCGGTCCGGTTCGGCGACTACCTCAACGCGATCCCGCTGCCGACCCTGCTGGGCGTGTTCAAGGCCGACGCCTGGGAGAATTCGGGTCTCGTCACCGTCGAGTCGAACCTCGCCTACTCGACCCTGGACCTGCTGCTGGGGGGCAAGCGCGGCGGCTCGTCGAGCCGGCTGGACGGGCGGCCCTTCACCGGCATCGAGATGCAGCTCGTGCGCCGCCTGGTGGAGATCATCCTGGGCGACCTCGAACTCTCGTTCCAGCCGCTCTCGCCGGTGCGCTTCGGCATCGACCGGATCGAGACCAACCCGCGCTTCGCCACCATCACCCGGCCGGGCAACGCCGCGATCCTGATCAGCCTGCGCCTCGACATGGACGGGCGCGGCGGCCTGCTCCAGATCCTGTTCCCCTACGCCACCATCGAGCCGATCCGTGAACTGCTCATGCAGAGCTTCATGGGCGAGAAGCTCGGCCGCGACCAGATCTGGGAAGGGCACCTGGCCACCGAGATCTGGCAGGCGGACGTGGCCATGGAGGCGGTGCTCCACGAGATGATGCTGCCGTTGAAGCGCGTCATGGCGCTCAAGGTCGGCGACACCCTGATGTTCGACGCCAAGCCCTCCGACCTCATCACCGTGCGCTGCGGCGACTGGGCCCTGACCCAGGGGCGGATCGGCCGGGTCGACGACAACATCGCCGTGCAGGTGACGCGGCCCCTGCGCCGCTCCCGCACGACGCTGCAGGCCTACGAGGCCTCGATGAACAACCGGAACGACCTCTGAGCATGTCCCGCAAAAGTGCCCCGCGGTTTTGCGACCGGACCCTGCGACAGACCGGGGATCTGAGCGGGCGAAGCGTCGGCCTGCCGACGCGGGCCTGCTCAGTGATCCGCGGGACGCTCCCCACTCCTCTCCCGGCGCTCCGGCGGCCGACGGAATCCGCCCGATGAGCCTCCTGGTCACGCTGCTCGCCGACGCCCTGGTCGCGGTCCTGCTGGTCGCCACCATCGTCACATCGGTCCGGCTGTCGCGGCGGATCGCCCAGCTTAAGGGCGACGAGGCGGCCCTGCGTCAGACGATCGGCGACCTGATGGTGGCCAGCAACACCGCCGAGCGGGCGATCTCCGGCTTGCGCGCGGCGCTCGACGAGTGCGACCGCACCCTGACCGAGCGCCTGGAGATCGCAGGCCAGCACGCTGCCGAAATCGCCGCGCAGGTCGAGGCCGGAAAGGGCGTGATCGCCCGCATCGGCGCCATCGTCGGCGAGATGCAGGCGGCGGGCTCCAATCCCCGGCCGGTCGCTGTCGCGCGGGCCGAGGCGCCCGCGCCCCGTACGCCTGCGCCCGTCGAGAGCCCGAACGGCGAGCGCCTGGGTGCCGCCGCCGCCGCCGCGCTCGCCATGACCGAGCGCGCCCTCAACCGGGTCCGGAGCCGGGCCGCATGACCGAGCGGGCGGCCACCGAGGGCCTGATCGCCGGAGGCGTGGTGGCGAAGGGCACGCTCGCGAAGGTGGCGGGCACGGCCCTGCGCCGTTCGGGTCTTCGGGCGCCGCGCCCGTTGCGTCTGCGCCTGATCGATGCCGTGACGCTGGCGGCTGCCGGGCTGCTGGTGCTGAAGCTCGTCGCCCTGTCCGTCGGGGCCCCCCAGGCGGGAGGAGACCTGCCGGAATTCGCCCGCGTCCTCGCCAAGGCCCGCACCGGCTACGAGCTGGCCGACCCGGCCACCACCGGCTCCGTCACCCCGAAGGAGGCGGAGAAGGCCGCCGAGAAGCCGCCCGAGCCGCCGCCGCGCGCCCAGCCGCCGATGCCCGAGCCGGTCTCGCCGGCCGAGCGCGCCCTGCTGGAGAAGCTCGGTGCCCGCCGGGACGCCCTCAAGCAGAAGACCGACGAGCTGAACCTGCGCGAGAAGATGCTGAACGAGGCCGAGCGCAAGCTCGAATCCGGCCTCGGGGACCTGAAGCAGGCCGAGGACAAGGTCGACGTCGCCGGCAAGGGCCGCGAGGAGTCCGAGAAGGCCGGGATGAAGAACATCGTCACCATGTACGAGACGATGAAGCCCAAGGACGCCGCCCGCGTCTTCGATCGCCTCGGCCACGACGTGCTGGTGCCGATCGTGCTCGCCATGAACCCGCGCAAGATGGCCGAGGTGCTGGCGGTGATGCAGCCCGAGGCCGCCGAGAAGCTGACCGTCGCGCTCGCCAACCGCGCCCGCGGCATCAACGGCCCGCAGGCCCAGGCCGCGGCCGGCGCGGGCCTGCCGGCCAACGAGTTGCAGGCGATCGAGCCGGGGCCGGCTCCGCGCTGACCGGTCCGAACCAGGGGCCGCGGCACCGCGTTGACCGGTTCTGGAGGCGACACGATGCCCGACGATCGCAGCAAGCAGGAGAGCGGCACCGCGGCCGTCTTCCCCAAGGAGACGGCCACCGGACAGGTGACGCCGCAGGACGGGCCGGCCGACCGCCCCGGAGCCGAGGCGGCGGAGGCGGCCGCGGCCGACGGGCACGATCCGCACCTGCCGGGGAAGGGCCCGGGCCGCGCGGGCGAAGAGGCCGCCGCCTATCGCGAGAACGACGCCTGACGATCTCGGGATCGGTCAGGAGCTACGCAGCGCGTCGTCGCTCGCCCCCTGCCCCGGCAGCCGCGGCGTTTTCCGGAGCGAAGGCGCCGGTGGCCCGGACCAGGCCCTCGGCGCCGACCAGGGTGCCGTCGCGCAGTTCGAGCCCGAGGAAGCGCGCGCGCTCGAACGGGCCGGGCAGGCTCAGGCCGGCGGCCGTCGCTTGCGAGAAGCCGAAGCGGGCGTAGTAGGGCGCATCGCCCACGAGCAGAACGGCGCCGTGCCCTAAGGATTCCGCCCGGCCGAGGGCCGCCTGCATCATCACCCGGCCGAGGCCCTGGCCCTGGAGGGCCGGGTCGACGGCCAGCGGCCCGAGCAGCAGGGCGGGACGCGCGGTGCCGGCCTCCACGTGCCAGAGGCGCAGGGTGCCGACGAGGCGCCCAGCGCGGGTCGCCGAGAAGGCGAGGCCGCGGGCGGGCAGGCGCCCCTCGCGCAGGCGCTCGGAGGTCTTGGCGCCCCGGGTCGCGCCGAAGCAGGCATCGAGCAGGCGCTCGCGCGCGCCGACGTCGAAGGCATGTTCCGCGCGGATCTCGATCATGGCCGCAAAATCCCCGAGGCGCCCGGATCGGGCGCGGAGACGGCCCCGCCCGATCCGCCCCATCGGGGCGGTTCATAGCGGGGGCTGGATGAAGGTTCGTTGAAGGATCGGACCGGCCGGGCATGAAGGTCGCCCGGCCAAGATCGCAAAAAAATCAGATCACGATCTGCTGGAGCGGCGGGAAGCCGTTGAAGGCCACCGCGGCGTAGGTGGTGGTGTAGGCGCCCGCGCCCTCGATCAGCACCTTGTCGCCGATCGAGAGGGAGACCGGCAGCGGATAGTGCTGCTTCTCGTAGAGCACGTCCACGGAATCGCAGGTCGGCCCGGCGATGACGCAGGGGCTCATGCGGTCCTCGTCGTGCTCGGTGCGGATCGGGTAGCGGATCGACTCGTCCATGGTCTCGGCGAGCCCCCCGAACTTGCCGATGTCGAGGTAGACCCAGCGCACCTCGTCCTCGGCCGCCGACTTCTTCGAGACCAGCACCACCTCGGCCTCGATCACGCCGGCATTGCCGACCATGCCGCGGCCCGGCTCGATGATGGTCTCGGGGATCTGGTTGCCGAAGTGCTTGGTCAGCGCCCGGAAGATCGCGTCGCCGTAGGATTCGACCCCCGGCACCGCGCGAAGGTACTTGGTCGGGAAGCCGCCGCCGAGGTTGACCATCGAGAGCCCGATGCCGCGCAAGGCGCACTCGCGGAAGATCGCGGAGGCCGAGGCCAGCGCCCCGTCCCAGGCCTCCGTGTTGCCCTGCTGCGAACCGACGTGGAACGAGACCCCGTAGGCGTGCAGGCCCTGGCGGTGGGCGTGCTCCAGCACGTCGGCCGCCATCTCCGGCACGCAGCCGAACTTGCGCGAGAGCGGCCAGTCGGCGCCCGCGCCGTCGCAGAGGATGCGGCAGAACACCTGCACGTCCCCGGCATCCACGCCCGACGCCGCGGCGGCGCGAACGATCTTCTCGACCTCGGCCTCGCAGTCGACGGCGAACAGGCGGATGCCGAGCCGAAGCGCGCGGCCGATGCAGCGCTCCTTCTTGATGGTGTTGCCGAAGGAGATGCGCCCGGCGGTGGCGCCGGCCGACAGGGCCATCTCGATCTCGGCGACCGAGGCGGTGTCGAAGCAGGAGCCCATGTCGGCAAGAAGCCGCAGCACCTCGGGGGCCGGGTTGGCCTTGACCGCGTAGAACACGCGCGTGTCCGGCAGGGCGCGGCTGAACGCGGTGTAGTTGTCGCGCACCACCTCGAGGTCGAGGACCATCACCGGGCCCTCGTCCCGGCCGAGGTCGCGCCGGACGCGCAGGAAGTCGCGGATGCGATCGGTCATGTCGTTTCCAACCCACAGGTTCGCGGCGCCCCTCAAGGGGGCGCGCCGTCGAAGATGTGACGGTCCTGGTGGACCGCCGGCGTCTGGGGGCCATGCGTCGCGCGAACCCGCGCGCTTTGGAGACGCGACGGTCCGAGCGGGCGCGCGAGCACCCGGAAGCTGCCGTGGATTGGACGGGAGAATCCCATCCGCACGCCGGGCAAGGAGAAACAAGCCTCTTCGGTGCCGGCCTTTGGAGGGCCGACGAGACCAAAAAAGCCCGTTCGTCGTTGCTTTAAGCTGCGTCCCCCGTGGAGAGCGGGGTTCGCCGGTTTCGCCTCCGGCTGCCGGTTGTTGTCGGGGTCCGGTGTCGCCACCTGGATGCCGGCCGGAGGGAATCCACCCTGTCGACCATCGATCCTTTAAGACCCCTGGCGGCTGTCCGGCAGTTGGCCGGATGCCCACCAACCGACACGCGGCCACAGGCACGTGCGAAATTGGGCAGGGGCGATATACGGATCGCGAGACCCCGCCACAAGGGAAATCGCGTGGATCGGCCGGCCCGGTCCCCGGTGTTTTCCGCCGATGTTGCGCAAATGCTGCGCCGGGCTTCCCAAGTGGCCGGGGAGCGGGCATTCCACCGCCGGACCGGAGGCCGCCCGCCGCCTCGGGGCAGGGCGCCGGGACCAGCGACCGCACGATGACCGAGACGAGACAGAGGCCGCGGAACGCCGCGCGCGCAGCCGAGCCCGCGGTCCTGACCCTGCGCGAGGCGCGGGCTGCCGATCTCGACGCCCTGCTGGCCCTGGAGCACGCGGCCTTCGCCTCGGACCGGGCCGAGCGCCGGGCTATCCGCCACGCCATCGCCTCCCCCAGCATGACGGTCCTGGTGGCCCTGGTCGAGGACGAGCCGGATGCGCGCGGGGACGTGCTGGTGGGGGCCGCGGTGATCGAGCGGCGCAAGGGCAGCCGCACCGCGCGGCTGTCCTCGATCGCGGTGGCGCCGGGCCGCGGGGGCCTGGGGCTCGGCGGGCACCTGCTCGATGCGGTGGAGGCGGAGGCCGCCCGGCATGGCTGCACCCGCCTGCGCCTGGAGGTCCGCGCCGACAACGGCGCCGGCATCCGCCTCTACGAGCGCCGCGGCTACACCCGCTTCATGGTGCGGGAGGACTACTACGAGGACGGGATGGAGGCCTGGCGCTACGAGAAGTCCCTGGCTGACGCCGCATCCGGCGCGGAGGCCCCCGCCGCCCGGCAACGGCCTCGCGGGAGAGGCTAAATCCCGGAGGCGACAGGGTAAGCATGGACCGACCTGCTATGTCGGCAACGAACAATTCATACTAAGGTTAAGCTGACAGCGTTTCATCTCCGATCTATGGAAACCATCGGAAATTAAAGTAAATTTACCGCTTTAAGTAGTTTTTACCGAATGCAAGGACTGATCTTCGGATTGACTCTACGCTGTGCGGTGTATGATTGGGCCTCGGTTGGAGGTCTGCCGTGCGTGTCGCGATTGTTCATGATTGGTTGTACGTCGTCGGTGGAGCGGAGCGCGTGCTGCGCGAGATGCTCGCCTGCTATCCGCAGGCCGACGTGTTCGCCCTGTTCGACGCCTTGAGCCCGGAGGATCGCGCCCGCATCGGGCTCGGCCGGACGCGGACGAGCTTCCTCCAGCGCATGCCCTTCATCGCCAAGCGGCACCGCTTCTACCTGCCGCTGATGCCGATCGCGATCGAGCAGCTCGATCTCTCCGAGTACGACCTCGTGATCTCGTCGAGCTACGCGGTGGCCAAGGGCGTGATCACCGGGCCCGACCAGGTCCACGTCGCCTACGTGCATTCGCCGATGCGCTACGCCTGGGACCTCCAGCACGCCTACCTGCGGGAGAGCGGGTACGGCCGCGGCCTGCTCGGGCCCTTCGTCCGCCTGATGCTGCACGGCCTGCGCATCTGGGACGCGCGCACCGCCAACGGGCCGGACGCGATGATCGCCAACTCCGCCTTCGTGGCGCGCCGCATCCGCAAGGTCTACGGGCGCGACGCCCGCGTCATCCACCCGCCCGTGACGCTGGCCCGGCGCGACGACGACCTGCCGCGGGACGACCACTTCCTGGTGGCGAGCCGGCTCGTCGCCTACAAGAACATCGATGCGGTGGTCGAGGCGTTCCGCGCCCTGCCCCATCTCAAGCTCGTGGTGGCCGGCGACGGCCCGGAGGCCGGGCGACTGCGCGCCCTCGGCGTCCCCAACGTCAGCTTCGCCGGCTACGTCAGCGACGAGGCCCTGCGCCACCTGATGACGACGGCCCGCGCCTTCGTCTTCGCGGCGGAGGAGGATTTCGGCATCATCCCCCTGGAGGCCCAGGCCGAGGGCACCCCCGTCCTGGCGCTCGGCCGCGGGGGCGCCCGCGAGACCGTGGTCACGTCCGGGCCGGGGCGCACGGGATTGTTCTTCGCCAACCCGAAGCCCGACGAGATCGCGGCCTGCATCCGCAGCTTCATCGCCCAGGAGGGGACGTTCTCCCGCGAGGCCTGCCGGCGCCAGGCCGAGCGCTTCTCGGCCGAGCGCTTCCGCAGGGAGTTTACCACGTTCGTGGAAGGCCGCGTGGCCGCCCACGGCCAGCCCGCCCCGGACAACGAACCCTACATCTATCCGGTCCAGAAACGCGCTTGACCGGTCTCGGCCTCCGGCACCTCGGGGGCGATAGGGGCGGACGAAGCCACGCCCGTGACGCGGCGGGCCAGCCCCGCTCGCCGGACGAGGAAACGACGGACCGGGCGCGAATGAGGCGGCGACAGGATCGGTATCCGGCCTCCTGCCGCCGCGTCGATCGCCCGTTGCGTGAGGGCATGGACTGATACGGGCAGTCCGCCGGCCGGTCCACGGCCCGACGGACTGTCGAACATTGATGAGGCGTGGCACATCATGGCCGTCTTGGCATCGAGGTCGGGGGTTCTGGTCAGGATCTGGCGCCGCAAGGTGCTGTTTTCGTCCGTGTTCGCCGCGGTGTTCGGCACGGCGGTGCTGGCGCTCGCGATCCTGCCCACCCGCTACGTCGCGGCGGGTGCCGTGATCGTGGCCGAGCAGGAGCCCGGCACCGACCGGACCTCGGCCGCCTGGGCGCAGAAGATCGGCGATCCGGCCGACCTCGAGAGCCAGCTCCTCCTCGTGCGCTCGACCCGGACCCTGCGGCTGGCCATGGCCTATCCCGGCGTCCTCGAGGCGGCGCGCAAGGAGTGCCAGGCCAGCGCCGGCGGCCTGATGAACACCATCCTGCGCAAGGGCGGGGAGGCCTGCGACAAGCTCCAGCCCGACAGCACCGCCCTGCTGGAGCACATCGAGCCCCGCTACACCGTGGGCACGGTGGGCCGCTCGCGCGTCATCAACATCTCCTACCAGTCGCCCCTGCCCGACGTGGCCCAGACCATGGCCAACGCCCTCGTCACCGTCTTCCTCGACGACCAGCGCGAGAACATGGCCAAGAGCCGCGAGGTCGCCGCGACCTGGCTCTGGCGCGAGGTCAAGCAACTCGACACGTCGCTGCGGGAGGAGGACGCCAAGATCCAGAGCTTCCGCCGGGCCAAGGGCCTGATGCGCGGCTCCACCGCGCCGATCACCTCGGAGCGTCTCACCAGCATCAGCCAGCAGCTCAGCTCCGCCGAGGCCGCCCAGGCCGAGGCCGGCGCGCGCCTCCAGGAGATCCTGTCCGACAAGGCCCGCGGCTCGATCAACGCCCCCGCGGTGATGGCCAGCCGCGCGATCGGCGACCTCAAGCAGCAGATGACGACGATCACGGCCCAGCTCGCCAACGCCTCCACCGTGCTCGGCCCCAACCACCCGAGCATCCAGGCCCTGCAGCGCGAGCGCGAGAGCCTCCAGCTGCGCCTGTCGCGCGAGGTCGACAGCATCGTGGCGAGCTCGCGCAAGATCTACGACGGCGCCAGCGCGCTGGTGGTCTCCCTCAAGCGCCAGATGGAGACGCAGAAGGCCGACGTCGGCTCGGCGACCGACGCCGAGGCCCAGGTCGCCAACATGCTGCGCAACGTCGAGATCAAGCGCGCCCAGTACGTCGATCTCTACAAGCGGGCGAGCGAACTCGAGACGGAGCGGCGCGTCCTGATCGGCAGCACCCGCCTCGTCAGCCTCGCCGAGCTTCCCGCCAAGCCGTTCTTCCCCAAGCCCCTGCCGTTCCTGGCCGCAGGCCTGACGCTCGCGAGCCTGCTGGCCACCGCCGCCGCCCTCCTGCGCGACCGGGCCGACGGCAGCGTGCGGGCCGGGTCGAACCTCGCGCGCCAGACCGGCATCCCGATCCTGGCGCAGCTTCCGCAGGTCCGCCAGGGCAGTTCCAACCCCGTCTCGGCCCTGTTCCGGGGGCACGGCACGGACCTGCCCCTGCGGCTCGCCCTGCGCCAGGGGGCGAGCGACCCCGGCCTGCAGGACGGCCTGCGCACCCTGTTCGCCCGGCTGTCCCTGGCCGGCGGCCGCGAGGGCGGGCAGAAGATCCTCGTCACCTCCACCGGTCCCCGCGAGGGCAAGACCTTCACCACGCTGGCGCTCGCCTCCCTGGTCGCGGCCAGCGGCCGCCGGGTGCTCGCCATCGAGTGCGACATGCGCTGCCCGTCCTTCCACGAGGTGCTCGACCTCGGCCCGCAATTTGCGGACGGCGGGGGATTGGGCGCCGTGCTGCGCGGCAGCATCCTGCCGCGGGAGGCCGTGGTGCCGACGGGCACGCCCAACCTCGACGCGATCCCCGCCGGGCCGGCCATCGCGGATTCGACGGAACTGCTGATGGGCGACCACATGGCCGACCTGCTTCGCTGGGCGGGCAAGTACGACCTCGTCCTGATCGACAGCCCGCCGGCGGGGCTGCTGATGGACGCCTGCGTCCTGGCCAAGCTGGCCGACGGCGTCCTCTGCTGCGCCCGCTGGGGCCGCTCGCAGGTGGCCGCCACCGAGGCGACGCTGGCCGCGCTCCAGGAATCCGGCGGCCAGATCCTCGGCATGGCGGTGACGATGGTGGAGCCCGACACCTATCCCCTCTACGAGAGCCGCGCCGTGCCGGCCGCCACCTATATCGGCGTCGGGGCGGCCTGATGCCCGCGCCGCGCGTGATGTTCGTCAACCACACCAGCACCATGTCGGGGGCCGAACTGGTGCTGGCCGACGCCGTCGAGCCCTGGCCCGGCGCCACCGCCTTCCTGTTCGAGGGCGGCCCCCTCAACGCGGCCATGGCGAGCCGCGGCCTGTCGGTGACGACGGCGCGCGGCGGCGGCGGCCTCTCCGGCCTGCGCCGCGACAGTTCCCCGTTGGGCGCGCTGCCGGTGGCCGGCCGCCTCGTCGCCCTGGTGGCGCAGATCGCCCGCGCGGCGCGCGTTCATGACGTGGTCTACGCCAACTCGCAGAAGGCCTTCGTCCTCTCGGCGCTGGCGACGACCCTGGCCCGCCGGCCCCTGGTCTGGCACCTGCACGACATCCTCGATTCCGCCCATTTCGGGGCCGCGCAGCGGGCCTTGCAGGTCCGGCTCGCCAACGCCTGCGCCCGCCTCGTGATCGTGCCCTCGCGCGCGGCCGCCGACGCCTTCGTCGCGGCCGGCGGCCGGGCGGGCCTCGTGGAGGTGGTGCCCAACGGCCTGTCGATCGACCTCGATCTGCGCCCCCGCGCCGCCATCCGCCGCGACCTCGGCCTGCCGGACGTGCCCATGGTCGGCGTGTTCAGCCGGCTCGCGGCCTGGAAGGGCCAGCACGTCGTGCTTCGGGCGTTGGCCGACCTGCCCGGCATCCACGCGGTCGTGGCGGGCGACGCCCTGTTCGGGGAGGGGGCCTATGCCGACGGCCTCCGGGCGCTCGCCGCCGAGCTGGGCGTGAGCGGACGCGTCCACTTCCTCGGGCAGCGCAGCGACGTGCCGCGCCTGATGCAGGCCATGGACGTGGTGATCCACCCCTCCGTCCACCCGGAGCCGTTCGGCCGCACCCTGGTCGAGGCCATGCTCGCGGGCGTGCCGGTGGTCGCCACCGACACGGGGGCCGCGGCCGAGATCCTGGACGGGGGCCGGTTCGGCACCCTGGTACCGCCGGACCGGCCCGACGCGCTGGCCGACGCCGTCGCCGACATCCTCGCCCACCGCCGCGACCTCGAACCCCGGCTCGCGGGTGCCGCGGAGCGGGCCAGGACCCATTACGGGGTCGCAGCCATGCGCACGCGTCTCGCCGAACGGATCGGCCGCGCCGCCGCGGGCGCGGCCCCGGCCGTGGTTCCGGCCCCATGAGCCGCAGCCTGGGCCAGAGCCTGCTGCCCGCCGCCCTCGACGGCTGGGCGATCCCCGGCTGGCTGCCGACCGCGGCGCTGCTCCTGGGCTTTGCCGTCGCAGGCCCGGCCCTGGGGTCGGCCGCGCGCCCCCTGTTCATCCTCGGCTGTGCCGGGGCCGCGTGGTACGCCTGGCGCAAGAGTCCCGCCGAGCACCTGCGCTGCGTCCTGCTGCTCTTCGCCTTCGCCCCGTTCCTGCGCCGGCTGGTCGACCTCGCGGCGGGCTTCGACACCACCGGCCTGATGCTGGTCGGTCCGCTGCTCGCGATCCTGGTGCCGGCCACCGACCTGCGCCACTACCTCGACGGGGAGGAGGCGCCGCCCGCCGCGACCCCGATCCTGCTGGTGGGGGCCTGTGTCGGCTACGGCACCGCGCTCTCCGTGTTCCAGGGCGACTGGATGAACGCGGCCTCCGGCTCGCTCAAGTGGTTCGCGCCGCTGATCTACGCCGCCGTGCTGGTGCGCCGGCCGGAGGAGTCCGCCGGCCTGCTCCGCGGGGCGACGTCGGCCTTCCTCTTCATCCTGCCCGTGACCGGCCTCTACGGCATCTACCAGTACGTCGACCCGCCGGCCTGGGACCGCTACTGGATGAACTACGCTTCCATCCTCTCGGCGGGCCAGCCGGTGCCCTACGGCGTGCGGACCTACAGCACCATGAACGGGCCGGCGAGCTTCGCCACCTTCACGGCCGCGGGCCTCGTCCTGGTGTTCTTCCTGCGCGCGAGCTGGCAGTCGCTGCTGGTCTCGGCCCCCGCGGCCCTCGCGCTGATGCTCTCGATGTACCGCACCGGCTGGCTCTCGCTCAGCGTGGGCGTGCTGTTCTGCTGCCTGTTCTCCGTCACCCGCGGGCGGGCCGTGACCACCATCGGCGCCATCCTGGTGGCGCTGGTCCTGGCCGGCACCCTGACGCCCTTCGGCGAGGTGATCGGGGACCGCTTCGCCACCTTCGGCGACGGCGCCAAGGACGACAGCGCTCAGGAGCGTCTGGAGCAGTTCGTGACCCTGTGGAACCGGCCCGACAGCGGCCTGTTCGGCTCCGGCTTCACCATCACCGACGTGGGCAGTGCCGGGGCGATGGCGATCGACGGCACGGTCATCGCCTGCTGGCTGACCTTCGGCATCGTGGTCGGCCTGCTCTGCCTGTTCGGCCTCGTCTGGGCGGCGGCCAACGCGATCCTGGCGGCGTTCCGGCACGGGAGCCGCGAGGCCATCGTCGTCGGCGCCCTGGCCTGCGGCGGCCTGGTGCAGATGCCGCTGGCCGGCATCTCCTCGGGCGAGCTCGGCGTCCTGTTCTGGACCTTCGCCGTCCTGCTGCCGCCCGAGCGCGGGACCGGCGCCGTCCCGTTCGCCGGCAGGCCGTCCCGATGAGCCGGCCCATGGTCCTGCGCCGCCACCGCCTGCCGGACGGCCGCGTGCGCCACGCCCTGCGTCGCACCCGAGCCGGTTTCCGGCCCGTGTCCCTGCCGACGGCCGAGGACGAGGCGTCGCTCGCCGTCGCCGAGGCGCAGGCGGTCCGTGCCGAGGCTCCGGATCGGCCGTCGAGCCGGCGCCTCGCGGCGCTCCTCGTCGCGGGCGCCCTGGTCAGCAAGCTCCTGGGCTTCGTGCGCGAGATCCTGATGGCGCAGGTGCTTGGTGCCTCGCTGGTGGCGGACGGCTTCCGCGGGGCGATGACGGCGATCCTGCTGCCCCTGTCGCTCCTCCAGAACGAGAGCGTGCCCGCGATCCTGATCCCGATGCACCGGGACTGGCAGAAATCCGGCGATGCCCCCCGGCGGCTGGCCGCCCTGACCGCGGCCCTCACCCTGATCGCCCTCGCCCTGATGGGCATGGTGCAGGCGCTGGGCCTGTACTGGGTCGAGGCCATCGTCGGCGGCTTCGATTCCGCGGGCCAGGCGCTCACCCTCGAATTCGTGCGGATCATGGCGCTCGGCATGCCGGCCTCGGTGATGGTCAACTGCCTGGCCGCCGCCGAGATCGCCATGGGGCGCTCGCGGCTGACCACCCTGCGGGCGAGCAACCTGAACGTTGCGGTGCTGGCCGGCCTCGGCGTGCTGGCCTGGACCGGCCGCTTCGACGGGCTGGCCTGGGCCTTCACCGTGGCCTTCAACACGCTGGGCGCCTGGGGGCTCTGGCGCCTCTGGCGCGAGGGCCAGTTCGACCCGGCCGGCCTGCGGCCCCGCGCGATCCTCGCGGCCGGTGCCGAGTTCCTGCGCCGCCTGCGCCCGCTCCTGGCCCTGCCGGTGGCCGAGCAGGGCAACGTCTGGATCGAGCGGGTGATGGCCTCGCGCCTCGTCACCGGCACGGTGGCCTCGATGGACTACGCGCGCACGATCACCGACAGCGCCATCCTCCTCATCAGCCAGCCCCTGGGGCTGGCCGTGATGTCGCGCGAGCCGAGCAAGGACGTTCCGGGCGAGGTCGCGCGCATCGCCCGGCCGATCCTGGCCGCGGCCCTGCCCGTCTCGGTTTTCCTGATGCTGTTCGCGCCGGAGGTGGCCCGCATCGTCTTCTCCCGCGGCGCCTTCAACGAGCACGCCGTGCTGCTGTCGAGCCAGGCCCTGCGCGGGATCGCGGCCGGCCTCTGGGCCGCGACGCTGGGCTGGATTCTGTTGCGGATGCTCAACAGCTCCGGGCGCAACGCCGCCGCCGCGCTGATCCTGTCGCTCTCTTTCGGCGCCAACGCGGGCTTCAACCTGCTGACCTGGCACCTGCAGGAGACCTCGGGCGCCGGGCCGCTGCTGTTCGGCTTCGGCGAGGCCCTGCGCGGCCTCGTGCTCCTGGCCGGCACGGTGCTGATGCTCGGATGCGCCGGCCGGATGCTGCGGCTGACGGCCATCGCCGCCATCCCCGCCGGACTGATGGCGCTGGCCGGCTGGCAGATCCACGTCGGACTCGCCGGGACGCTGGAGCGCCTGGCCGCGGGTTCCGCGGCCTGCGCGGCCTGCGTCGCGCTGGGCGCCGCCCTGCTTCTGCCCGAGACCTGCCGGACGCTCCTGGCGCGCGGCCGGGCCCGGCTCCTATCCATCCTGTCCCAGGCGAGGTGAGGTCATGACGAGTGCCGTGATGGCGCGGTCCGGGATCGGACCGGAGCGGATCGTGCGATCGGTCGGCGTGCTGGCCGACGCGGTGCTCGGCTCCCGCGGCTGCCTGTTCACCTTCCACCGCGCCGTGCCGAGCGAGCGCTGGGAGGGCCTGCCGAACCGGGGCTTCCACCTCGATCTCGGCTTCCTCGACCGGCTGCTCGCGTATCTGCGCCGGACCGGCTGGTCCGTGGTCACGATGGAGGAGGCGGTGGCCCGCGCGGGCCGGGGCAGGGCGGGGGACCGCTACGTCAATTTCTCGATCGACGATTGCTACCGCGACACCTTCGAGGACGTGGTGCCCCTGTTCCGGCGCCACGGCGTGCCGGTGACGCTGTTCGTCACCACCGGCATCCCGGACGGCACGCTGCCGCTGTGGGGGGCGGGGCTGGAGGACGTGCTGGCGGAACGCGAGAGCGTGCTGCTGGAGGACGGCCCGGTGGCGTCCCGCACGCCGGAGGAGAAGCGGGTGGCCTATGCCCGGATCAGCGCCGAATGGGACGGCCCCCAGGCCGGGGCGCGCTATGCCGCCTTCTGCGCCCTCAACGGCGTCGATGCGGCGGCCATGCACGAGAAGCACGCGATCTCCTGGGCGATGCTGGAGGCCTTGCGGGACGATCCCCTGGTGGAGATCGGCGGCCACACCGTCGCCCACCCCCGCATCTCGGCCCTGTCGCCGGAGGAGGCGCGCGCCGAACTCGCCGGCTGCCGGGAGCGGCTGGTCGAGCGCCTCGGCCTGCCCGTGCGCCACTTCGCCTTTCCCTACGGGCGCGCCGCCGATTGCGGCCGGCGCGACTACGAGATCGCGCGGGCGGCGGGGTTTGCCAGCGCCGCGACCACCCGCAAGGGTCTCGTCCGGCGCGGACAGGACCCGTTCGGCCTGCCGCGCGTGACCCTCAACGGGGGACAGCGCCATCTCAGCCTGATCGAGGCCCACCTTACCGGCCTCACGGGGGCGGCAGCGCGGGTGCTCGGCCGTGTCTGATCCCCTGCGCGTCCTCTCCATCGCCCATGCCGCGGTCAGCCGCGAGGCCGGGCGGCTGCGCTACTATCCCCTGGCGGAGCGCGGCGACCTCGAGCTCGACCTCGTGGTGCCGGCCCGCTGGCACCAGTTCGGCCGCGTGATCGCTGCCGACCCGGCCGACGACCCCGTGCGCGTCCACGTCGAGCCGATCCGCTTAGCCCGGGCCGGGCCGATGGGCTGGTACCTGCACTTCTATCCGGGCCTGCGCCGGCTGCTGCGCCGGACGCGGGCCGACGTGGTCCACCTCTGGGAGGAGCCCTGGAGCGTCGTCGCCCTCCAGGCCTGCCTGCTGAAGGGGCGCGCCGCCCTGGTGCTGGAGGTCGACCAGAACATCCTCAAGACGCTGCCGCCGCCCTTCGAGGCGATGCGCCGCTTCGTCCTCGCGCGCACCGACCACATCCTCTCCCGCAGCCCCGATGCCACCGCCGTGGTGCGCGCGGGCGGCTATGCCGGGCCCGTCACCATGATCGGCTACGGCGTGGACGAGACGCGCTTCCGGCTGGCGCAGACGCCGCCTCCCGCCCATGCCGGCCTGCGGATCGGCTATGTCGGGCGCATCATCGAAGAGAAGGGGCTGGACGAGGCCCTCGACGCCATGGCCCGCGCCACGGCGCCCGTCAGCCTCGCGATCATGGGGGAGGGGCCCTACGAGGCGCAGCTCCGGCGCCGGGCCGCCGAACTCGGCCTCGCCGACCGGGTGACGATCCGGGGCTGGGGCATCCCGGCGGAAGTCGCCCCCTTCATCCACGGGCTCGACGCCCTGGTCCTGCTCACCCGCACCACGCAGGCCGTGCGCGAGCAGTTCGGCCGGGTCATCACCGAGGCCCAGGCCTGCGGCGTGCCGGTGATCGGCTCGGAATGCGGCGCGATCCCGAGCGTGGTCGGCCCCGGCGGCTGGATCGTGCCGGAGCGCGACCCCGAGGCCCTGGCCCGCCTTCTCGACGCGATCGCCGCAGCCCCCGAGGACCGCGCGGCCAGGGCGGCCGCCGGGCGGCGCAACGTCGCCCAGCGCTTCACCTACGATGCGGTGGCCCAGAGCCTCGTCCGGGCCTGGACCGAGGCCGCCGCCGCCCGGCGCGGGGACCCGGCGGCGAACACGAAGGCCGCGTTCCGCCATCCCGACCTGCCGCGGACACAGCGATGAGGCGCCGCCGTCCATGACCCCCGAGATCGTCCAGGTCGTCCAGGAGTTCAGCACCGCCGGCGGTGCCGAGACCGTGGCCTACGAGCTGGCCCGCGCCTTCGCCAAGGTGGGGGTGCCCAACTGCGTCCTGGCCGGCGTGGCGCGGGGCCGGGTCGAGTCCGCCACCACGGTGCAGATCGTGGCCGGCTGGCTCGGGCGCATCCCGCTGCGCGGACGCCTGCGCTACCTCGCCCGCACCGGCGTGATGCCGCTCTTCACCGTCGCCGCCACCGTGGCCCTGCGGCGCCACCGGGACGCGGTCGTCGTCAGCCACGGCGACAGCCTGAAGGGCGACATCCTGGTCGTGCACGCGGTCAACGCGGCGAGCCTCGCGGAGAAGCGCCGCGGGGGCGACTGGCGCTGGCGGCTCAACCCGATGCACGCCTGGGTGGGCCTGCGCGACCACCTGATGATCGGCGGTCTGCGCTACCGCACCTACGTCGCGGTCTCGGACCGGGTCTCCACCGAGCTGCAGCAGCATTATCGCGTGCCCGAGGACCGCATCCGCGTCATCCCCAACGGCATCGACCTCGCCCGCTTCCGGCGCGAGCCGGAGGCCGGCCGCGCGATCCGGCGTGAGTTCGGCATCCCGCCGGAGGCGCGGCTGCTGGTCTTCGCGGGCCACGAATTCGCCCGCAAGGGGCTTTCCCACGTCATCGGCGCCCTGGAGCGCATGCCCGCCGACACCTGGCTGCTCGTCGTCGGCTCCGACAACCCGGCGCCCTACCGCAGGCTCGCGCAGAGCGCCGCCGACCGGCTGGTCTTCGCCGGCCACCGCACCGACATGCCCGCGATCTACGCGGCCGCCGACGCCTTCGTCCTGCCCACGGCCTACGAGACCTTCTCCCTCGTCTGCATGGAGGCGATGGCCTGCGGCCTGCCGGTCTTCGCCACGCGCGTGGGCGGCATCGAGGACTACCTCGTGGACGGGCAGAGCGGCTTCGGCATCCTGCCGGAATCCGCCGACATCGCCGACAAGCTCGCCCACGCCTTCGCCGACCCCGCCCTGATGGAGCGGCTCGGCGCGGGCGCCCGCGAGACCGCGAGCCGGTTCGGCTGGGACCGGGTGGCGCAGATCTATCTCGGCCTCATCGCCGAGGTGCGGGCCGCCAAGCGCGCGGGCGCCCCGGCTGGGCCGGCCGTCGCGTCCCGCCCTCAGCCCATCCTGTAGTCGGAGAGCCGGGCGCGGCGCGCGCTGCGGCGGTAGGCGATCACGGAATCCGGCCACAGGGTGGTGTTGCGGCCCTGCGCGTCGAGATACCAGCTCCGGCAGCCGCCGGCCGTCCAGATGCTGTCCCGCATCCGCTCGGCGATGCGGTCGAGGAAGCGCGCCTGCGCCTGCGGCGTCACCTCGATCGTCTTCGCGCCCCTCTGGAGGGCGTTCAGGCAGTCGAGGACGTGCTGCACCTGGATCTCGATCATCGCGATGATCGAGTTGTGGCCGAGGCCGGTATTGGGCCCGAGCAGGAAGAAGAAGTTCGGGAAGCCGGAGACCGTGATGCCCTGGTAGGCACCCATGCCGCCGGCCCAGGCTTCGGACAGGCTGACGCCCCCGCGGCCGACGAGGGGGGCGCGGGCGAAGCCGCCGGTGGCGTCGAAGCCGGTGGCGTAGACGAGCACGTCCAGGGGATGCTCGGTCCCGTCCGCCATGGCGACGCCCGTGGGCGTGATCCGCGCGATGGCCCCGGTTTCCAGGTGGACGTTCTCGCGTTGGAGCGCCGGGTAGTAGTCGTCGGAGATCAGCACCCGCTTGCAGCCGAGCCGGTAGTCCGGCGTGAGCCGGTCCCGCAGGGCCTTGTCCGGCACCGCCTTGGCGAGGTGGCGGCGGGCGAGGCCCTCGGCCTGCCCCGTCAGCTTCGAGACCTTGGTGAAGCCGAACAGCGCCCGCACCTCGTGCAGCCAGAACAGCCTTGCCCGCTCCAGGCGCCGGGCGAGCGGCAGGCTGCGGTAGCGGGCCCTGGCGCGGTCGTCGATGGCGTGGTCGTGCTTGGGCATGATCCAGGGCGGCGTGCGCTGGAACAGGGTGAGCCGCCCGGCCGTGGGGGCGATCTCCGGCACGATCTGGATGGCGCTCGCCCCCGTGCCGATCACGCCGACCCGTTTGCCCGCCGGGTCGCAGGCATGGTCCCAGGTCGCGGTGTGGAAGCTCGTGCCGGCAAAGCTCTCGCGGCCGTGGATCGACGGGTAGGCCGGGTGATGCAGCCCGCCCATGCCGGAGACGATGGCGCGCGCCCGCACCGGCCCGCGGCTGGTCTCCACGCGCCAGAAGGCCTCGCCCTCGTCCCAGGTCGCCCCGTCGAAACGGGTACCGAGGCGGATCAGGGGCATCAGGCCCTGGCCCTCGGCCGTCTCGCGGAGATACGCGGCGATCTCGGGCTGCTGCGCGTACATCCGCGTCCAGTCGTGCTTGGGCACGAAGGAGAGGGAGTAGAGGTGGGAGGGGATGTCGCAGGCGGCCCCCGGATAGGTGTTCTCGTGCCAGGTGCCGCCGATGCCGTCGCCTTTCTCGATCAGGAGCAGGGGCCCGCTGCCGCAAGGCGGGCATCGGGCCCCTGCTCCTGATC
>NZ_BPRB01000150.1 GCF_022179685.1 Methylobacterium trifolii | reverse complement strand
CTCACATGCCGATCGAAGACACCGCGGAGGTCAACCTCGCCGTGGCGCCCACCCAGGAAAGCGGCCTGCGCTACCGGGACCTGATGACCGCCCTGGAGGCGTTGCCGGAGGAGCAGCGCAGTGTCCTCCTGCTCGTGACCGTGGAAGGCCTGTCCTACGCCGAAACCGCTCAGGTCCTCGCCATCCCGACCGGAACGGTGATGTCCCGCCTGTCCCGGGCGCGGGACCGGATGATCCAGTTGATGGACGGCGCCGAGACGGCCGTTCCCGCCAAGCGCCCGCTCCTGCGGAGGGTAAAATGACCACGCGTCCAATCGGCGAAGACGATCTCCAGGGCCTCGCGGACGAGCGCCTAGATACCGCGCGGCGCAGCGAGGTCGAGACATATCTAGGCGACCACCCGGATGCCCGGGCGCGGATCGCGCGCATGGTCGCCCTGCGCGAGGACATGCGCGCCGCCTTTGCGCCCATCGCGGCCGAGCCGGTACCGGCCCAGCTCAACCTGTCGCGGATCGTCGAGTCGCGCCGTCGCCCAGCTCGTCCCGCCTGGCAGGCGATGGCGGCCGGGCTGCTGCTTCTCGTCGGAGGCGCTGGTGGGTGGGGCCTGCGCGAGGTGGTCTCGCCCGTACCGACCGGCATCGAGGCGCTGGCCCAGGAGGCGAGCACGAACTACGCGGTCTATGCTCCCGACCATACCCGCCCCGTCGAGCTCGTCGCCGCAAACCGCGCTGAGCTCGCCGGCTGGTTCTCCAACAGGCTGAAGCGACCCGTGGGCGTGCCGGACCTGAGTGGTTCCGGCTACCGCCTCATGGGCGGGCGCCTCGTCGCCACGCCGCAGGGGCCCGCCGGCATGCTGATGTACGACGACGGACACGCCACCCGCTTCGTCATGCTGATGCGGCCGATGGCCCAGCCCGGTGACGCGCCGATGCGTGCGCATACCTCTGAGGCTTCGAACGGCTACACCTGGGCCCAGAACGGGCTGGGCTACAGCCTCGTGGGTGCCGTCGACCCGACCGTCCTTCACCCGCTGGCAAACGAGATCCGTCGCGCCACCGCGAAAGCCATCTGAAGGTTCGCCATGTCCCTTCTGAACGATCTTACCGGCGCCAGTCCTGGCTTGAGCCCGCGCGCCATCATGCTGCGGTTCGGCGCAATCGGAGCTCTGGTCGCTGGCACCGCGGGAGGCTTCGCGTATGCCGGCGGCTGGCTGTCGCCGGGGGACCTCACCCAGGCGCGGATCGTCGACCGCTTCGAGCGGGTCAACGGCGTGCATCCGGGGTTCCGGCGCAACCACGCCAAGGGGCTCTGCCTCGCCGGGCGCTTCGAAAGCAGCGGCGGGGGGGCGCGCCTGTCGAAGGCTTCGCTGTTCGCTGCGGGACAGGTCACCCCCGTCACCGGGCGCATCGCACTCGCAGGCGGACAGCCCTACGCGGCGGATGCGGCGGCGACGGTGCGCAGCCTCGCGCTTCGCTTTCATCTTCCCGACGGTGAGGAATGGCGCACCGGCAACAACGACATCCCGGTCTTCCCGGTGCGGACACCGGAGGCGTTCTACGCGCAGCTCCTCGCCGCCAAGCTCGATCCGGCCACGGGCAAGCCCGATCCCGAAGCGCTGAAAGCGTTCTTCTCCGGGCACCCCGAAAGCGCGAAGGCGGCGGCCCTGATCAAGGCGCGGACGATCACGTCCGGGTTCGCCGATGACACCTTCCGGAGCCTGAACGCCTTCCGCTTCGTCGCCGCGAACGGTACCGAAACGCTCGTGCGCTGGGCCTTCGTGCCAGAGCAGGCAGCCACAGCGGAGAGCCCCACTCAGGCAGCGCGCACAGACAAGAACTTCCTGTTCGAGGACTTCGCGGCCGCAATCCGCCAGGGTCCCGTGCGCTGGCACCTCGTCGTCACCCTCGGATCGCTCGGCGACGCTAGCGCGGACGCGACCCTTCCCTGGCCGTCCGAACGAGCGAGCGTCGACGTCGGCAGCGTGGTTGTCACCGCGACGGAGGCGGAAGCGAACGGCAATTGTCGCGACGTGAACTTCGACCCCCTCGTCCTGCCCGCCGGCATCAAGGGATCGGACGACCCGCTGCTCAGCGCCCGCTCGGCGGCCTATTCGCAATCCTTCACCCGCCGCGTTGGCGAACCGAAGGTGCCGAGCGCCGTCCACGACACCCCTACCTCGGGAGCCGGATTGTGAGTGACCCAGCGCACTTCAACCTGCCAGCCCGAGCGTTGCACTGGACCATGGCGGCGATGGTCCTGGCCATGCTGTTCATCGGCGTAGCGATGGTGACCTCGGTGGCCCACTATCACGCCCTCGTCGCGCTGCACCGGCCCCTTGGCATCGGCATCCTGATCCTCGCGGTGCTGCGTATGATCAACCGCTGGCGCAGTCTACCGCCTGAATTGCCGTCGGACCTTCCAGGCTGGCAACGGCAGGCAGCGCACGCCTCGCACATTCTGCTCTACGGGTTGATGCTAGCGCTGCCGCTGGTCGGCTGGGCGATGCTATCGGCGGCCGGCTACCCCATTGGCATTGCCGGCTCCGTCGTGCTGCCGCCGATCCTGCCACGCGATCCCGCCCTCTACACATGGCTCCGTCCGCTACACACGGTCTTGGCCTACACGCTGTTCGGCATCATCCTCGCCCATCTCGGTGCCGCCCTGATGCATGGACTGATCCGCAGGGATGGCGTTCTGGGCAGCATGGCCCTTCGTCTGACAGCATCCAAGACTCCTTGATACAAACTCAGTCATATCGCCCAAGGATGTCTAACGCGGGCTTACGTCCGCTATTAGGCCGCATTTGCTCCCGCCTGTGTGACCGGGTTGGGTCGAGACCTGCCGGTCCTCTCTACGACCGGGCGGCGATCTGATCGAGCTTCGTCATCGTGTCCTCCGAGAGCGTGAGGTCCGCCGAACCGAGGTTGTCCTGTAAGTGGAGGAGCGAGGATGTTCCGGGGATCAGAAGGATGTTGGGCGAGCGGGCAAGCAGCCACGCGAGTGCAACTTGCATCGGCGTCACGCCGAGGCTCCCGGCGACGGTACTGAGGGTCCCTGACTGGAGCGGGCTGAAGCCGCCCAGCGGGAAGAACGGCACGTAGGCGATGCCGGTCGCCGCGAGTTCGTCGACGAGGGCGTCATCGGCCCGGTGCGCGAGGTTGTACGCGTTCTGGACGCAGACGATGTCGGCGATGCGCCGTCCCTCGGCCACCTGCCGGGCCGTCACGTTGCTGAGACCGATCCGACGGACGAGCCCCTGGCGCTGAAGCTCGACAAGGGTGGCGAGCGGCGCGGCAATGGAGCCCTCGGCCGGTCCGTGCGCGTCGAACATGATGCGCAGGTTGACCACGTCGAGGGCATCGATGCCGAGGTTGCGCAGGTTGTCGTGGACTGCGCGGGTCAGTTCCTCTGGCGAGAAGGCCGGGTTCCACGAAGCATCTCCGCCGCGCTTGGCGCCGATCTTGGTGACGATGACGAGATCGTCCGGGTAGGGATGAAGCGCTTCTCGGATCAGCTGATTGGTGACGTGCGGGCCGTAGAAGTCGCTGGTGTCGATATGGTTCACCCCATTGGCTACCGCCTCACGCAGGACCGCGATGGCTCCGGGCCGGTCCTTCGGTGGGCCGAACACCCCCGGCCCGGCCAACTGCATGGCGCCATAACCCAGGCGTTGAACGGTCCGGTCGCCGAGGACGTAGGTCCCGGCCTGTTTGATGTCGGTCATGATGTTGCTCCGTCGTGGTGACGGGGATGTAGTCCCGACCTGATTGCGTGATAATCCTGGCGAGTGCGCACAGGCTGTGCGCGAGGGCGAACAATGACGGCCGATCTTGGGGACCTTTCGGCGTTCGTCGCCGTCGCGCGCGCCGGCGGGTTTCGCGATGGCGCACGGGCGAGCGGTTCGAGCGCGTCCGGCTTAAGCGAAGCCGTTCGTCGCTTGGAGATGCGGCTCGGTGTCCGGCTCCTCAATCGCACCACCCGCAGCGTCGCGGCGACCGAGGCCGGCATGCAGCTCCTCGAACGGCTGACGCCAGCGCTGGAAGAGGTCGAGGCGGCGCTGGATGTCGTGAACGGTTTTCGCGATCGCCCGGCCGGCACGCTCAGGCTCAACGTGCCGGTCAGCGCGGCGCGCCTCGTGCTGCCCCGGATCGTGCCGCCCTTCCTGGCGGCCTACCCGGACATCCGCCTCGAAGTGGTGGGCGAGGACGGGTTCGTCGACGTGCTCGCGGCGGGCTGCGATGCCGGCATCCGCTACGACGACCGGCTCGAACAGGACATGATCGCGGTGCCGATCGGTCCGCGCGAGCAGCGCTTCGCGACGGCGGCCTCTCCAGCCTACCTCGATCGCCGTGGTCGCCCCGAACACCCACGCGACCTGCTGAACCATGCCTGCCTCCGCGGTCGCTTTGCGAGCGGAGCGATGACCGCATGGGAGTTCGAGCGCAATGGGGAGATCGTGCGCGTCGACCCCAGTGGCCCCCTCATCGTTCGGGCCGGTGCCGCCACCGACCTTGCCGTGGGCGCGGCGATCGCGGGTACGGGCATCATCACGTTGTTCGAGGATTGGTTGCGCCCGCACATCGATGGCGGGACGCTGGAGCCCGTCCTTGAATCCTGGTGGCAGACCTTTTCGGGGCCTTTCCTATATTACCCCGGCCGCCGCTACCTGCCTGCGCCGCTGCGCGCCTTCGTCGACTTCATCGACACGTCTCGGGTCGGTCCCTGATGCCATAGCCGACCGGAAGGTCATGTTCGCTCCAGGAACCCTGTGGCACATGCGCTCCTGCGCGTGGATCGAGAGCGGCTCTAAAGCAAAAGGAGCGAGATCAACGTCTACTTCTGAGAACACTCATATGCTCGCGGCGCGTCCGAGTAAGGTCGGATGCGGAACGTCTGCTTCCGAGCAGGCGGCCAACTTCCGCTGATGGCGCAAAACGGCGATGCTGAATGGCGTGGTTGAGTGGAGGGCGGTCCGGCTGCTCTTCCATGTGAGAGATCAGATTTCGGACATCCACAGATGTGCTTCATCGGCGACAAGCCGAACGGCAAACCCGGCGATCATTGCACCGCCTTTTAGCTAATCGATGCTCGATACCGCATTTCTTGGAATTGCAAAGAGACGTATTGCATCCGAATGCCCGCGGATCGTGTGAAGACCCCAGTCGGTGAACCTTCTAACCGTCCCCTCGCTTCCCTCGCTTTGCATGCGCCTGACGACGGCGTCAGTGATCAAGATCGAGGCCTTCGCTTCACGACAGTGGTTCTCGACGCGGCTCGCGACGTTCACGGTATCTCCGAGGACCGTCAGCTCGAGCCGGCTCTCGCATCCAACATCGCCGAGCACGACATCGCCGTAATGGATGCCGATAGCAATGGCGACTGCTTCCTGTCCCGTTGCGGCACGTGCATCGTTCCACGTTTGAAGCCTCGCCTGCATCGTCAGTGCACACAATACGGAATTCGTTGCGCTCAAATCGTTCGAAACAGGTAGGCCGAACACCGCGATCAAACCGTCGCCCGTGAACTTGTCGACGGTGCCGTGGTGCTCGAAAACACTGGCGCTCAGGGTACACAGCGATTCGCGAAGCATTGCGATCACGTCTTGCGGCTGCATAACGCTGCAGAACTTCGTGAATCCGATCATGTCGACGAACAGGACCGCGGCAGGTTCATATCGCGTCGTGGATAGTGCGATGTCGTTCGTCGCGATTTGCTCGACGATGGTCGGCGGGAAGAATCGAGCCAGATTGTTCTTTTCCTTTTCGACCGCGATCAACCGTTCACGGGTCGCGATGTTCAACAATGCGAGCATGGTGGTGATCGCGATGGCGGCGAGGCTGATCAACGTGCGGGCTGCGGCGCTGCCGTCCGGATCCGGGCCATGCGTGATAATGAAGCTCAGGCATGTCAGCGAGGCACAAAGCGTCGCGGTCCTGAGGATGCCGACGCGCTTGAACCATAGGGTCGCGAGGACAATGACGACGATGTAGAGGACAGCAACGGCGAAATGCAACGGACTCCATGTGTCGAACAGGAAGATAGATGTCGCCAAGAGCACCACGTAGGCCGGGGACGCGCGGCGTTGAAAAAGGTCTAAGATCCTTGTCTGCATGCGTGCGAATGTCATAGACGACGACGTTATGTCATATTCCACTGCAAACTTTCCCGGTCCAAATTAAATTTTATTCATAATAATCGAGTCTGGCTATATTTGCTAGCCCGTGGGTGGAAAGAGATTTGGACGTTGTATTGGGCTGAACTCCAGGTCAGAGAGCGGAATCAGATAGGGCGCCTGGAGTTTGTAAGGAGCACGATGAAGGCGCAAAATGGGAACGCTTTAGTGCCATAGATCGGGCTTGGCGAGATCGATGATTTTGGTCCCAAGTCCATCCGCACGCCCACGCCTATTCATCGACGACTTACACCATCGCTGGCCAGCAGGCGGACCACGGTGAGCCGGGCAGCCCGCTGCTTCCTACCCGTTCCATTCGTAGGTCCCTACCTCATTATCAGCCCGAAAGCAGACCTTCCGAGGGCCCGAAATTGGTCGATACCGGACGGTCGATCACCCGAAACTTTATGTCCGCTGCCGGGCGGTAGACTGATGTCCGCTCATGGCGCAAGGCGGCGATGCTGAATGGCTTCGTTGGTTGGATTTCTGTCAGTCCGCTTTTTGATGAGAAGTGGTGAGAGCCGAAATCGGATGAGCAACCGGAGTTCGGCGATTGGCCATCATAGCGTCAGTGTCCGCAGCTCTCCACGAGCTAAGCCGATCAAGGTTCGGACGAGCAGCCATCCGATGACCAGCGTGGCTAGCCCGAGCAGGGCCAGGGCAAGGCCGTCGGTCGCCGGAGCCGGTTCCGCCGTCGCGACGCGCAGAGCCGCGACCGCTGTTGCGGCGAGCGGGAAGCTCACGCCCCACCAAGAGACGCGGAAAGGGCAGGCGCGACCGAACCGGGCGAGCTTCGGCAGCAGCACGGCGAGCAGGAACAGTGCGATCGCGAAAAGCGACTTAGCGAAGAGATCGATTGCGCCCGTCGTGGCGACATAAGCCGAGAAGCCGACCGCGAAGGGTGCCACGAGGATCAGGAGCGACGGCTGCAAGGCTGCGGGCAGCGGTGCCTCGAACAGGAGGCGGGACAGGATCAGCGTGAACAGAGGCACGGCGAAGAACAGCCCCACCGCCAGCCCGAAGATCATCACTCCCTGCATCGGCGGCAGACCGAGCCCCGGAAGGGCCAGGGGTACATCGAGCAGGCCGACTACCGGTACGATCCAGGCCGGCGTCGCATGCGCCGCCTGCTGCCGATCGCTCAGCCAGCGCGTCACGATCAGCCACGCGAACAGCGTCATGCCGATAGCGCCGGCGATCCACAGCGCGCGCGCTAGCGTGAGGCTGAAGGGCGACAGGGGGATCGGCAGCAGGAGCAGGCTGATGAGCGGCGTGCCGAACAGGTTGCCGGCGATGGGGTGGCGGAACTCCGCCCGCACGGCCTCACGGGCGATGACGGCCTTGGCGGCATAGCCCGCCGTAATAGCAAGGAAGGCCGTTGAGGCTATAAGGGCGATGGCCTCCCCGACCCAGAACGGCAAGCCATATCGCGCATGGGCGAGCCGCCACGCGACGCTCAGTCCCGTCAGGCCCATCACCGCCGCGAACAGGCCTATCGGCAATGCCTCGATCTGCCGCCAGCCTCCCGGCAGAGGGGGCTGGTCCGGGTCACGATGGGCGGTCAGCGCGGCTTCGCTCGGCTCGCCTTCGACGACCTGCAGCATGGACGAACTCCTACTCAACGAGGCATCGAATCTTTCGCGCGTTAGCCGAGACCATAGCGGGAGGCCGGCATGCTGCGGGAGAGGTTGGGACCAAGTCGGAACCGGGCGGCTTCGAGAGCTTGCCAATCACCGAGATCGGGGAGCGAGGGAATCGTAACGGTCTCGCCCGCATCGAGGCCGG
>NZ_BPRB01000149.1 GCF_022179685.1 Methylobacterium trifolii | reverse complement strand
CATAACACGCTCTAGAACGGGCCGTCGGTCGGTGGCACCAGCGCCAAGTCGATGGCGACACGCGGACCTGGCTTTTCGCCATCCTCCACAACCTCGCCGTGACGCAGATGCGCCAGCGTGCGCGGCGCGGCGCTCACATGCCGATCGAAGATACGGCGGAAGCCAACCTCGCTGTGGCACCCACACAAGAGAGCGGCCTGCGCCACCGCGACTTGATGAGCGCGCTCGATGCCCTGCCGGAGGAGCAACGCAGCGTCCTCCTGCTGGTGACAGTGGAGGGGCTGTCCTACGCCGAAACCGCCGACATCCTCGCCATCCCGACCGGCACCGTGATGTCCCGCCTGTCCCGCGCCCGAGACCGGTTGCTCCAGCTCATGGACGGCACCGACGCCGCCGCTCCGGCCAAGCGCCCGCTCCTGCGGAGGGTGAAATGACCATGCGTCCCATCAGCGACGACGATCTCCAGGGCCTCGTGGACGAGCGGCTGGATGCCTCCCGCAGGCGCGAGGTCGAAACCTATCTCAACGATCATCCCGAGGCGCGGGCGCGCGTCGACCGCCTCGTCGCTTTCGGCGAGGAGATGCGGGCCGCTTTCGCGCCCATCGCCGCCGAGCCGGTTCCTGCCCAGCTGAACCTGACGCGGATCGTCGAGGCACGCCGTCGCCCGCAACGTCCCGTCTGGCAGGCAATGGCAGCCGGTCTGCTTCTTCTCCTCGGCGGCGCCGGAGGCTGGGGCCTGCGCGATGTGGTCTCACCGGTGCCGACTGGGATCGAGGCGTTGGCCCAGGCTGCGAGCATGAACTACGCGGTCTATGCCCCCGACCACACCCGGCCGGTCGAGCTCGCCGCAGCCGACCGGGACGAGCTTGCCGGCTGGTTCTCGGCCCGGCTGAAGCGGCCGGTGGGCGTGCCTGACCTCAGCGGCTCCGGCTATCACCTTATGGGCGGACGCCTCGTCGCAACGGCCCAGGGGCCAGCCGGCCTGCTGATGTACGATGACGGGCACGGCGCGCGCTTCGTGATGTTGATGCGGCCGATGTCCGTGCCCAGCGACGCGCCGATGCAGCCGCACACCTCGGAGACGTCGAACGGCTACGCCTGGGCCCAGGACGGGCTTGGCTACAGCCTCGTGGGAGCGGCCGACCCGGCGGTCCTGCACCCGCTCGCCAATGAGTTCCGTCGCGCCACCGCGAAGAAGATCTGAAGGCCAGCTATGTCCCTCCTCAACGACCTGACCGGCGCTAGTCCGGCTCTGAACCCGCGCGCCGTTCTCCTGCGGCTCGGTGCCATCGGAGGGCTTGTCGTCGGCGCCGCCGGGGCCTTCGCCTATGTCGGCGGCTGGTTCTCGCCGGGCACCCTGACCCAGGCGCGGATCGTCGACCGCTTCGAGAGGGTCAACGGACCGCATCCGGGGTTCCGGCGCAACCACGCCAAGGGGCTCTGCCTAGTCGGCCGCTTCGAGAGCACCAGCCGGGGCGAGCGCCTGTCGAAGGCGTCGCTGTTCGCGGCAGGCCAGATCACCCCGGTCACCGGACGCATCGCCCTCGCGGGCGGCCAGCCCTACGCGGCGGATGCCGCCACGACGGTACGCAGCCTCGCTCTGCGGTTCCAACTTCCCGATGGCGAGGAATGGCGCACCGGAAACAACGATATCCCGGTCTTCCCGGTGCGGACCCCGGAGGCGTTCTACGCCCAGCTTCTCGCCGCCAAGCCCGATCCGGCCACGGGCAAGCCCGATCCGGAGGCGCTCAAAGCCTTCTTCGCCGCGAACCCGGAGAGCGCAACGGCGGCGGCCCTGATCAAGGAACGCAGGATCACCTCCGGGTTCGCCGACGACACCTTCCGGGGCTTGAACGCCTTCCAGTTCGTGGCCGGAGACGGCACGGAAACGCCCGTTCGCTGGGCGTTCGTGCCGGGGCAGGCCGAGACAGCGGAGAGTGCGGCTCAGACCGCACGCGCGGACAAGAATTACCTGTTCGACGAGTTCGAGACTGCGGTCCGTCGGGCGCCCGTGCGGTGGCACCTCGTCGCCTCCCTCGGCGAAGCAGGCGATCCCACGGCGGACGCGACGCGTCCCTGGCCGGCCGAGCGGACGAGCGTCGACCTCGGGACGGTGATCGTGACCGCGACGGAGGCGGAGGCCGACGGCAATTGCCGCGACGTGAACTTCGACCCCCTGGTCCTGCCCGCCGGCATCGCGGGATCGGACGATCCGCTGCTCAGCGCGCGCTCGGCAGCCTACGCGCAATCCTTCGCGCGACGCGCGGGCGAGCCGAAGGCCCCGAGCGCCGTCCACGATGTCCCCGCTGCAGGAGCCGGATTGTGAGCACCAACATGAACTTCAACCGACCGGCCCGGCTGCTGCACTGGACCATGGCCGGCATGATCCTGGCGATGCTGTTCATCGGCGTTGCGATGGTGACCTCCCTGGCGCACTATGACGCCCTCGTGGCGCTGCACCGCCCCCTCGGCATCGGCATCCTGATCCTCGCGGCGCTCCGCCTCGTCAACCGCTGGCGCCATCCGCCGCCCGAACTGCCGGCGGACCTTCCGGGCTGGCAGCGACAGGCGGCGCACGCCTCGCACATCCTGCTCTACGGCTTGATGCTCGGGTTGCCGCTGATCGGCTGGGCGATGCTGTCGGCGGCCGGCTACCCCATCGGGCTCGGCGGCGCGGTGGTGCTGCCGCCGATCCTGCCGCGCGATCCCACGATCTACGCCTGGCTGCGTCCACTTCACACGATGCTGGCCTACGCCCTGTTCGGTCTCATCCTCGCCCATCTCGGTGCCGCGCTGATGCACGGGCTGATCCGCAAGGATGGTGTCTTCTCCAGCATGGCCCTGCGCTTGACGACGCCGCGGTCACGATGACGACGGGCCAGGCAACGAGGCGAGACAGCATGGACGACAGCGCAGCAGGCCGGGTGCTCATCGCCGGGGGCGGTATCGCCGGACTTGCCATGCGGCGAGCGCTGCAGCGACGCGGCATTCCCTCGCTCACCCTGGAGCGGCGTCCGACGCCGGCCGATGCGGGCCTCGCCATCAACCTGCCGGGGAACGCAGTCCAAGCCCTTGGCCAGCTCGGCTTGAGCGAAGCCCTGTGCACCGTCGGCTCACCCGTCCGTCGGCGCGAGTACCGCACCGAGAGCGGGCGCCTCCTCTTCGAAATCGACGAGGCGGCGTTCTGGGGAGAAGAAGCGTGCCCGCGTTGTGTGCGTCGCGCCGACCTGCTGCGCCTCCTGACGCTCGACCTTCCCCCGACCGATCTCCGGCCGGGATCTGAGATCAGCGCCGTCCGGCAGATGCCGAGGGGCGTCGCGGTCGAGATCCAGGATGGCACGGCCGAAACCGGCGAATTCCTCGTCGGCGCCGACGGTGTCCACTCGCGGGTTCGACGCGACACGTTCGGCGCTTCCGCGCTCGGAGCGGCGATGCTGGCCTCGGCGAGCTGGCGGTTCATGGCACCGAACCCGGGTCTTGACGCTTGGACGCTGTGGGCCGGATCGAACGGATTGTTCCTGCTCATCCCCGTCGACCGTGGCGAGGTCTACGGCTGGGTCTCAGTCGGCGGATCCGCCGGACGGGAGCGGGACTTGGCTGCCTTCCAGACTGCCTTTGCATCGTTCCCACGGCTCGTCCGCAACACCCTCGATGCGGTTCTGGCCCAACCCGAAGCGCTTTATCATTCCCCGCTCGAAGAGGTCCACATTCCGAGTTGGACCCGGAACCGGGTGGCGCTCGTGGGAGACGCCGCGCACGCGACTGCACCGGTTTGGGCTCAGGGGGCCGCCCTCGCCCTGGAAGATGCGCTGGTGCTGGCCACGCTACTTGCCGAGCGGATGGACTGGGACATGGTCGGTCTAGAGTACGAGGCGCTACGCCGGCCCCGCGTGGCCCATGTCCAAGCGATGACCGATCGCCTATCGCGGACTGCACGGATGCCGGGCTGGGCCAGAAACCTCCTGCTTCCCATGATTGGGCCGCGCAGCTACCGCGCGACGTACTCCCCGCTCCGCGCACCGGTCTCGGCTTGAGCATCGGGCTGAGAGTCAGTCCGACATCATATCGTTTTCTGGCAGAGTTTTCGCGTCATGAGGCGGATTGAGGCCAAGAGGAGGAATGCGCGCGCCTTGCGGGTTCTGCATTCCCAATCCTTGGCCAGTCGCCAGCAGCGGTTGAGCCATCCGATGGTGCGCTCCACGATCCAGCGCTTGGGCAGCACGGCAAAGCCCTTGGCCTGATCGGAACGCTTGACGATCTCGACTGAGATCTGGCGGCAGACCCGGCGCAGGCCGGTTTGAAAGACCGGTCCCTGGTAGCCGCCGTCGGCGTAGAGCTTGATCAGGAACGGGTAGAGGCCGAACAGCGTGGCCATCACCAGCACACCGCCATCGCGGTCCTGGATGTCGGCCGGGTGTACCAGGGCGTGCATCAGGAGACCCTGCGTGTCGACGAGGACGTGCCGCTTCTTGCCGCGGATCTTCTTGCCCGCATCGTAGCCCGGCGGGTCGATCGAGGCCCCCCTTTTTCCGCGCCCTTGACGCTCTGGCTATCGATGATCCCCGCCGTCGGGTTGGCCTCCCGCCCGGCCTGTTCCCGGCAGGCCACGTAGAGCGTGTGATGGATCCGATCGAGCGTCCCGTCGTAGTCCCAC
>NZ_BPRB01000148.1 GCF_022179685.1 Methylobacterium trifolii | reverse complement strand
CGGATCTGGGCGTGTTCGCCATCGACAAGAAGGGCGATGGCGGCATGCGGCTGATCGAACTCGCCGAGGGTGTCGGCGAGGACGAGGTCCGCGCCAAGACCGAGGCCGAGTACACCGTCGCGCTCGCCGCGTAGCTTCCGTCCCGCTCCCCTCTGCGGGGGAGGGTGGCCGTCGCTCCCCTCTCCCGACCCTCGCTGACGCGAGGCCCACCCTCCCCCGCAGAGGGGGGAGGGAAGAGCCCAGCGGTCGAGCCGATGCCTAGCCCCCGGTCTTCTTGTCGGCGGCGCCGGGCGGCTCGCTCGGCTGGGGGGCGCCCTTGGGCAGTTCCGGGTTCTCCGGGTTGTGCGGGGCGGCGACCGGGGCCGGCGGGTTCTCGGCGGTGGCGGTGGGCTTCTCGATCTCCGGCAGGCCGTCCTTCAGCTTGGCGTTGATCGATTCGAGGTCGTCCGGCTCCGGGTTCAGGTCCTTGGCGTGCTGCCACTGGAACTTGCCTTCCAGCCGCCGGCCGGCGCGCCAGTAGGCGTCGCCGAGGTGGTCGTTGATGGTCGGGTCGCCGGGCTTCAGCTCGACCGCCTTCTCCAGTTCGCGCACGGCGTCGTCCCAGCGGCCGAGGCGGTAATAGGCCCAGCCCAGGCTGTCGACGATCATGCCGTCGCGGGGGGAGGCGTCGGCGGCCTGCTTCAGGAGCTTGAAGGCGTCGTCGATGTTGAGCTTCTGGTCCACCCAGGAATAGCCGAGGTAGTTCAGCACCTGCGCGCGGGCGGCGGGCTGGGTCGCGGGCACGAGCTCCAGGGCCTTCTTCAGGTCGGCCTCGGCCTTGGGCCATTGCTTGGCCCGCTCGTAGGCGGTGCCGCGGAAGTAGAACAGCGTCCAGAAGTTCTGCACCGGCCGGTCGCCGATCAGGCCGATGGCGCGGGTGTAGGTGGCCGTGGCCTCGTCGTACTTCTTGCGCGAGCGCTGCACGTTGCCGAGCGCCGTCACCACGTCGATGTCGTCCGGGTGGGCCTTCATGGCGGCGTCGAGATGGGCCAGCGCCTCGTCGCCCTTGCCCATCTGCTCCAAGTTCAGGCCCACCTGCACGTCGGCGTTGAGCTTGAGGGGTGAGGCGGCCGGGATCTGGGAATAGGCTTCGTTGGCCCGCTCCGGCTGCTTCATCCGGTCGAGGGTGTCGGCGAGCGTCAGGCGCGCCAGGGCGTGCTCGGGAGCGAGGTAGAGGGCGAGCCGCAGGTAGATCACGGCGGGCAGCTCG
Source organism: Methylobacterium trifolii (assembly GCF_022179685.1). GTDB lineage: Bacteria > Pseudomonadota > Alphaproteobacteria > Rhizobiales > Beijerinckiaceae > Methylobacterium > Methylobacterium trifolii. Next base: position 13,805 of record NZ_BPRB01000148.1, on the reverse strand, counting down.
TCCCCTTGGGTCGAGCCGGCCGAGCCCAGGCCGTAGAGCACCTCGGCGGCGCCCTCCTGCGCGGTGGCGACGATGCGGGCCAGCGGCTTGCCGGCCTTGAGCTTGTCGAGGGCGTCGCGCACGATCGGGTGGCGCGGCATCAGGGTGTCGAAGTCGGTATAGGCCTGGATCGCGAGGTCGGTGCGGCCGGCATTGGCCTCGAAGCGGGCATAGGCGTCGACGACCCGCAGGGTGTTGCGGTCGGCGTCGTAGGCGGCCTTGAGGCGCCGCTCGGCCTCGGCCTGGTCGCCGACCACGGAGGCGATCAGGCCGGCGTGGTAATCGCGAAAGGTGTTGTAGTAGCGCTCGCCCTTGAGCTTGCCCACGGTCTCCAGGGCGCGCTTGCCGTCGCCGGCACCCGCGAACGACCAGGCTGTGAGGAGGGTCGCGGTCAGGTCGGCCGCCGCCCCGCGCCCGCTGCGGGAGAAGTTCTGGCGGGCGGGGCCCCACTGGCCGGCCTTGATCTGGCGCACGCCCAGCGCGAGGTTGGCGAGCCCGTTGGTGGTGTCGCGGGTGACGAGGCGCTCGGCCGCGCGGAAGGCGTCGGGCAGGGCGCCGTCGGCGAGCAGCGAGACGAAGGCCCGCTCCAAGAGTTCGGCGTTGCGCGGGTCGGCCTTCACCGCCTCGCGGTAGAAGTTGGCCGCCGCCGCCGTGTCGCGGGAGGCGCCGGCGATGTAGGCCGAGAGGAAGTTGCCCTCCAGGGATTCCGCGGGCTCGTACTCGGTGACGGGGAGCGACTCCCGCGGCTGCGCGGCCTGGGCCGCCGGGGCGAGGCCGGCCGCGAGGCAGAGTGCGAGCACCGACACGGTGCGGCGGGCGCGTTTGTCGTTGTTGAACACCAGTCGCGGCTCCTGCGCACGCCGATCCGCGAGACGAGCCGGCGCAAAATCGGCGGGACAGTGGACCCTTACCGCCATGCCCGCAAGGCGAAAGGATGGCGCGCCTCAGTCCCGCGCCAGCATGGCGCGGCCGATGGCGAAGACGCGTCCGTCCCCGAGGAGATGCGCGGTGAAGCCGGCCGGGAACAGGGGCTCGAAGGCCCGGTCGCGCACGTTGAGGCCGCCGGCATAGGCGCCGAAGGCCGGCATCACCAGGCGGCTGCCGTCCGAGACGAAGCAGCGGCGGCGCACGGTGCGCCCGCGCATCGCCACCTTGCCGCAGGGGTGGAGGTGCCCGGCGATCTCGCCGGGTGCGGCGCCCGCCGCCGGCTCGTGGCGCAGCCTCAGGCCGCCGAGCGTCAGGCTGTCGGCGTAGCGCCCGCCGACGCCCTCGTGGACCGCCGCATCGTGGTTGCCGGCGATCCAGACCCAGTCGCGCCCCTCCTGGAGGGCTGCGACCATGGCCCGGTCGCCGGGCTCCATCCGCTCGGGCCCGCGGGCATCGTGGAAGGAATCGCCCAAGGCCACGACGCGGGCGGGGTCGAGGCGCACGACCGCCTCGTGCAGGCAGGCCAGGGTCTCGCGGGTATCGTAGGGCGGCAGGAACTGGCCGGAGCGGGCGGCAAAGGCCGAGCCCTTCTCCAGGTGGAGGTCGGAGACGACGAGGGTGCGGTGCGCCGAAAGCCACAGGCCGCCGCAGAGGTCGAGGGTCAAGGCCTCGCCCGCCAGGGTCAGGGTGGGGGCTTTATGCGTCTTCTCGAGTCTCAGGCCGAGCGCCACGGTTCCGTCCTCGATGCGGGGAGGGGGGCCGCCACCGCTCACGACAGCGCTTCTTCGAGAAGCTGCGCCTCGGCCTCGGCCAGGATCTCGTCGGCCCCCTCGCCGTAGACCCGCTCGCGCCCGATCTCGAGCATGACGGACACGGAGAGGGGCGAGACCCGGTCGAGGGCCCTGTGAGTGATTCGCCCTTGGATACGCTCTAGCATCATGCCGAGCCGCCTCACGTCGAGGAGTCCGGTTGCCGCATCCTGCCGCGCGGCCCGAAGCAGCAGGTGGTCGGGCTGGTGCTTGCGCAGCACGTCGTAGATCAGGTCCGTCGAGATCGTGACCTGCCGCCCGGTCTTCTTCAGGCCGGGATGGCGCCGCTCGATCAGCCCGGCGATCACGGCGCATTGGCGGAAGGTGCGCTTCATCATCGCCGATTCGTCGAGCCACGCCTCCAGGTCGTCGCCGAGCATGTCCTGGGCGAACAGCTCGCCCAGGAAGCCCGGCTCCGCGGCGATGCGCTCCGAGAGGTCCCGGTTCATCCAGATCGCGATGCCGTAATCGTTGGCGGCAAACCCCAAGGGCCGCAGCCGCGCCCGCTCCAGGCGCCGGGCCAGCAGCATCCCCAGGGTCTGGTGCGCGAGCCGGCCCTCGAAGGGGAAGGCGGTGAGGTAGTGGCGCCCGGCCCGCGGGAAGGTCTCGACCAGGAGGTCGCGTTCCCCCGGCAGGACCGAGCGGCTTCGTTGCAGCAGCAGGTAGTCGGCGACCTGTCTGGGCAGGCGGTCCCAGGCGAAGGGGTCGGCGATGATCGCCCGCACGCGGGCGGCCAGGTACGTCGAGAGGGGGAACTTCGAGCCGGCATAGGACGGGATGGCCGGGTCGGTGCCGGGGCCGGCCCGCGTCACCAGGGCCTCGTCCTCGGAGAGCCCCTCGAAGCGCAGGACCTCGCCGGCAAACAGAAAGGTGTCGCCCGGCGTCAGGGTCTCGCAGAAATCCTCCTCGACCTCCCCCAGCACCCGGCCGGTCTTGGGCAAGACCGTGCCGGGCTTGCCGCGGATCGACCGGGCGAGGCGCACCTTCACCTTGGCCGATTCCACGATGGTGCCGACGTTCATGCGGTAGGCCTGCGCCACGCGGGCGTCCCGCACCCGCCACAGGCCGTCTGCGCCCCGCAGGATCTTGGCGAAGCGCTCGTAGGCGCGAAGCGCGTAGCCGCCGGTGGCGACGTAATCGACCACCGCCTCGAATTCCTCCCAGGCGAGGGTGGCGTAGGGGGCGGCCGAGACGATCTCGTCGTAGAGCGCGACCGGATCGAAGGCGTCGGCGCAGGCCATGCCGAGGACGTGCTGGGCCAGCACGTCGGGGGCGCCCAGGCGCGCGTCGGGGGTGTCCTGGGCCGCCTCTTCCACGGCGTCGAGGGCCGCCTGGCATTCGAGGATCTCGAAGCGGTTGCCGGGCACGAGGTAGGCCTTGGAGGGCTCGTCCATGCGGTGGTTGGCCCGGCCGATCCGCTGCATGATCCGGCTCGCCCCCTTGGGCGCGCCGACGTTGACCACGAGGTCGACGTCGCCCCAGTCGATGCCGAGGTCCAGCGTCGCGGTGCAGACGATGGCCCGCAGCCGGCCCTCGGCCATGGCGGCCTCGACCCGGCGGCGCTGGCTCGCATCCAGCGAGCCGTGGTGGAGGGCGATGGGCAGGACGTCGTCGTTGAGGCGCCAGAGCTCCTGGAAGGTGTATTCCGCCTGGAGCCGCGTGTTGACGAAGACCAGCACCGTGCGGTGGGCCCGGATCAGGTCGTAGATCGCCGGCATGGCGTGCTGGGCGGTGTGGCCGGCCAGCGGCAGGGTCCGGCCGGTGTCGAGCAGGCGCAGGTCGGCCTTCGCCCCGCCCCGGACGACGACGAGGTCGGCCATGGGGGCCGGGACGGGCGGCGGCGTCTGCGGAACCAGATACTTCCGCAGCTCGTCCGGCTCGCGCACGGTCGCCGACAGGCCGATGGCGGTGAGCCCCGGGCTGAGCCGGTGCAGGCGGGCGAGCGCCAGGGAGAGCAGGTCGCCGCGCTTGGACGTGACCAGCGCGTGCAGCTCGTCGAGGATCACGCAGCGCAGCTCCGAGAAGAAGTCGGCGGCCTCGCGGTGGGCGATGAGCAGGGCGAGCTGCTCGGGCGTGGTGAGCAGGATGTCGGGCGGGCGGGCGATCTGGCGGGTGCGCTTGTGGGCCGGCGTATCGCCGGTGCGGGTCTCGACCCGGACGCCCAGGCCCATCCCGGCGATGGGCGCGTCGAGGTTGCGGGCGATGTCGACGGCCAGGGCCTTCAGGGGCGAGACGTAGAGGGTGTGGGGGCCGCGCCGGGCGCCCTTGCCGCGGGGCGCGCCGGAAAGGGCGACGAGGCTCGGCAGGAAGCCGGCCAGCGTCTTGCCGGCCCCGGTCGGCGCCACGAGGAGCGCCGAGCGGCCCCGGCCTGCGATCTCGAGCAGGTCGAGCTGGTGCCGGCGCGGCGCCCAGCCCCGCCCGGCGAACCAGTCCGCGAAGGCGGGGGGGAGCGGGCCGGGTCCGCGCGCGTCCCCGCTCAGGCCAGGGCCATCAGGAAGCGGTCGATCAGTTCCAGCGCCCGCTCGGACATCGCGCCGGGGTAGCGCACGAAGACGTGGCAGCCGCCCGGATAGACCGCGGTGTGGCCGCCGTTGCCCGCCGCCGCCCAGCGGCCCGCCATGTAGAGGGTGTCGTCGAGCAGCGGATCGCAGGTGCCGACGGTGAACAGGGCCGGCGGCAGGCCCTTCAGGTCGGCGTAGATCGGCGACACGTCGGGGCGCCGGCGGTCGATGCCGTCGCGGACGTAGCCGTCGGCGAAGGTGGTGAGGTCGCGGGTGTTGACGACGAGGCGCTCGTCCCCCCAGTTCCGCACGGAGGGCGTCAGGCCGAGGTCGAAGAACCCGGCATTGAGGTTGGCGCCGCGGAAGGCGCGGGGCAGGCCGTGTCTGTCGCGCAGGCGCAGCAGCACCATCACCGCGAGGTGGGCGCCGACCGACTCGCCGCCGATGGTGAGCGCCGACACGCCGAACTCGGCCTTGCCCGGGCCGGCGAGCCAGAGCGCCGCGGCCTCGCAATCCAGGAGCGCCGCCGGGTAGGGATGCTCGGGCGCGAGCCGGTAATCCACCGACAGGGCGATGAAGCCGCAGGTATCGGCGATGCGCTCCAGCCAGGGGTCCTGCTCGTCGGCCGAGCCCCAGACCCAGCCGCCCCGGTGGATGTGCAGGTAGGCGCCGCGCAGCCTCACGCCGGGCTTCGGCCGGATCATGCGCAGGGCGAGGGGGCCGCCGGGCCCCTCGATCGTCACGGTCTCGGCCCGCGCGCTGCGGGGCATCGCCGGGGAGGCCTGGGTGCCGGCGCGGCGGCGGGCGCGCACCTCCGCGATCGGCAGCGACCAGGGGTCGTCCTGCGCGGCATGGGCCGCGACGATCTCGGCGTTGAGCCGCTTCGTCTCCGGGTCGATCGCGGCCGGGTCGAACAGGGCGTGGTCGATCATGGTCCCGTCCGTGTCGCGGTCTCGTATCGGGCCGGCTGGCGCGCCACGCAAGGCCTGCCCCGGGCGCGTCCGCGACCTGCGTCGAGTTGTGCACAATGGTAGTGCATCTTGGCCGAGGGCGACCGCATTTCCACCTCCGAGCCTGGCGCGAGACGGCCTAACGCGAGAGGGCGCATTCGGTTTCCCGGGACTGTGTCGCATCCGTCACGCTTCCGCCGGGTTCGGCGGGTGAAAGGGGGCCTTTCGCGAGGACCCGCATGATCGTCGAGCACGACCCGCGCCGCCAGGGCGCCCCCCATCCCGGCTCGTACGACCGCCAGGCCTATCCCGGACGCGGCTCGGCGATGCGCCGCTTCCTCGGGGGCTCACCCGCGGGCGTGTTCCTGCGGCTGCTGTTCCTGTCGATCCTGGCCGGCGCCTTCATGGCGATGCTCGGCCTCACCCCGGCCCGCCTGTTCTGGCACGTCTACGATTCCGTCCGCGCCCTGGTCGACCTGGGGCTGGCCACGGTCCAGGATTTCGGCGGCTGGATCCTGGCCGGCGCCGTGGTGGTGGTGCCCCTCTGGCTGGTCGCGCGCCTGTTCGCGGTCTCGAAGTAGGGGCCTTGCGGCCGGCGCGGGTCGGCCCCTGCGCCGGCTCGGGTTGAGCGGGGCGCGCGATCTCCTAGAACCGGGGCGGTCCTCTCGCCTGATCGGCCCCGCGATGTCCATGACCAGTCCCGTGACCGGCCGGCGCGTCCTCGCGCTGGCGCTGCCGATGACCCTCGCCAACGTCACGACGCCGATGCTCGGCTTCGTCGGCGCCGCCGTGATCGGGCGGCTCGGCGATGCGGCGCTCCTCGGGGCGATCGCTCTCGGCGCCGTGATCTTCGACGCGATCTTCTGGTCCTTCGGGTCGCTGCGCATGGCCACCGCCGGGCTCACGGCGCAGGCGGTGGGCGCGCGCGACACCGCCGAGGTCGACCGGACGCTTGCCCGCGCCCTCTGCGCCGGCATGCTCGCCGGCCTCGCGCTGCTGCTGCTCCAGGTCCCGATCGCATCCGCCGCCTTCGCGATCAGCGGGGCGAGCCCGGCGGTGGTGGCGGGCCTCGCGACCTACTTCCACATCCGCATCCTGTCGGCGCCCTTCGTGCTGGGCAACTACGCCGTGCTCGGCTCGGTGCTCGGGCGCGGCCGCACCGATCTCGGCCTGTTGCTCCAGGTCGCGATCAACCTCGTCAACATCGCCCTCACGCTCCTCCTCGTCCTCGAACTGGACCTCGGCATCGCCGGCGCGGCGCTCGCCACCCTCTGCGCCGAGGGCGCCGGCCTCGTCCTCGGGCTCGTCGTGCTGGCGAGGCTCGGCTCGCGGCCCTTCCGGGTGCCCCTCGCCGAGATCCGCGACGCCGCCGCCCTGAAGCGGACGCTGGCCGTCAACGTCGACGTCATCGTCCGCACCCTGGCGCTGGTCTGCGGCATCGTCCTGTTCTCGGCGCTCGGCGCGCGCCAGGGCGACGTGACGCTGGCCGCCAACGCCGTCCTGTGGAATCTCTTCCTGATCGGCGGCTTCTTCCTCGACGGCTTCGCCACCGCGGCCGAGGCCCTGTGCGGGCAGGCGATCGGCGGGCGCGACCGGCCCGGCTTCCGCACGGCCTCGCGCCTGAGCCTGGTCTGGTGCCTCGGCTTCGGGATCGGCGTCAGCCTGCTCGCCTTCCTCGGCGGCGGCGCCTTCATCGACTTCGTCACCACGAACGAGCCGGTGCGCGCGGCCGCGCGGCACTACCTGCCGCTTGCCGCACTCGCGCCCCTCGTCGCCGCGGCGCCGTTCGCCTACGACGGCATCTATATCGGCGCGACCTGGACGCGGGCGATGCGCAACCTGATGCTCGCCGCCCTGCTGGCCTATTGCCTGGCGCTCGCCGCGGTGCAGGGCCTCGCGCTCGGCAACACCGGCCTGTGGCTCGCCTTCCTGGGCTTCCTGGCCGCCCGCGGCATCGGCCAGGCGATCGCCTTTCCGGGCCTGGAGCGGCGGACGTTCTCGGGGTTTTCGCGGGCCTGAGGGTTCGCGTGGACGACATCACGCGCTTGCTGCGCACCCGAAGCCTTTCGCCCCTCGCATCGCGCAAACGCGTTCGGGCGACGTGCATGCGGATCGATCGTTTCGCCACGACGCCCGTGGCCGATGGGCTCGAGGCTAACGGTTGCCGGCCCGCTCACCTTCGCCCGAGCGAATCCAGCGGCCCTGAATCGATCTGCTCGAGAATCCGCGTCAGTGCCGCGACGTTGTTGTTGTCCTCGGTGCTTTCGAGCGCGTCCTGCAGGACCAGGCGGATGTCCTCGGCCTCGACCCTCTCCATGTCCCAGTTCGGATAGAGACGCTCCCGCTCTTCCTCGCTCTGGCCCAGAGAGACGATGTCGTAATGGCGCGCATCGCCATACAGGCTCGCGATCAGCGTCTGGATCTGCGCGGCCGGCCCTTCGATCCACTGGAAGAAGACGCCGCTGCCGAAAACCAGCACCCCGGTGATGCCGCGCGCGTGATTGTGGCGCTGGGCCGCCTCGACGATGCGGCCGACCTCGGCGTCGTCGACGCCGTCGGCGGCACGGCTGCAATAGACGAAATGATAAAGCGCGGGCAGCGCGGCTTCGTTCAACTCGGCGCCGCGTGGAAAGCCGTGTTCGTCGAACATGCGTGGGCTCGCTCAGTTCATGCCAGGCAGGCCGTTCCGCCCGGTGCGTGAGCGGCAGGATAGCGCAACTGACGGGATTTGGGTTCGAATCTGATCGCCTAGGCCGTCACTCGGGCACCGAATGTGCGGCTCCTCGACGGGCCCACCAGCGCGCTCACCTTCGGCCGGACCGATTCGGCGATGACCATCGTGCGGGATCGCGCGCGCGGCATGATTGCCGGCGCGGTTCCGTCCGACATGGCGCTCGCGGCGCGTTTTGGCCGACCGCGTGATCCCAATGCGCCGACGGCCCTCAACTTTCCACCGCTAGCGCGGGTCCTTCCAGGTCGAGCCGCCCGTCGCGCCGGTGGTGGCGGGCATCGTCGGCGTGAGCGAACGCGGCTCGGCCGCGACGCTGCGCTGGACCGTCCGGCGCGGGGGCAGGGCGCTGCGGCGCGTGCTGCGGGCGCGGCGATAGCGGCGCGGGGCCGCCCGCTCGCTCGATGCGCCCACGACGCCGCCGACGATCGCGCCCGCCACGGCCCCGATCGGCCCGGCCACGAGGGCGCCCGCCACCGCGCCGGAGCCGACGCCGAGGGTGGTGTTGCTCGCAGCCTGCGCCGCCTGCGGCAGGATCAGGCCGCCGGCCAGCAGCAGGCCGAGCCGGACCGTCGTCCTCAGTCGCGCCATCGTCGTCATGCGTCCCCATCCTGCGATCCCGGACGGGACCTTCGGGGCGCGTCTGGCCGGCGAAGGTGACGAAAGCGGGGCCGGCGCCTTCGCGCGCGCAGGTGTCAAACGCGGCGCGTTCTCGCGCGTCCTGCCGCGCCGGTGGTAGCGTGGCCGGAGGTTTGCTCTAGGGTTCCCCGCGTTTCATGCCGGCGCGTGGCCGAGGGCGCAGGGGAGCGCGACCGGGCCCGGCGCGCGATGATCAAGAAGGTCTGTCCATGTCCGATCTCCGCCTCCGCCGCAGCGTCCTCTACATGCCGGCCTCCAACCAGCGGGCCCTGGACAAGGCCAAGACCCTGCCGGCCGACAGCCTGATCCTGGACCTCGAAGATGCGGTCGGCCCCGAGGAGAAGGAGCTTGCCCGCACACAGGTCTGCGCCGCGGTGAAGGGCGGCGGCTACGGCGACCGGGAACTGGTGATCCGCGTCAACGCCCCGCAGACCCCCTGGGGCGAGGCGGACCTGCGGGCGGCGATCGAGGCGCGGCCCGACGCCATCCTGATGCCGAAGGTGTCCTCGCCGGCCGTGCTGGAGAGCATCGCCAACCACCTGGAGGCTCTGGACGCCCCCGAGGACATCGCGATCTGGGCGATGATCGAGACCCCGGCGGCGATCCTCAACATCCAGGAGATCGCGCGGGCCCGGCGCGACCGGCGCACCCGGCTGACCTGCCTCGTGCTCGGCACCAACGACCTCGCCAAGGACACCTGGGCGCAGCTTGTGCCCGGCCGGGTGCCGATGCTGCCCTGGATGATGTTCACCCTGGCCGCCGCCCGCGCCGAGGGCCTGACCGTGCTGGACGGCGTCTGGAACGACATCGGCGACGTGGACGGCTGCCGCACGGAGTGCCGCCAGGCCCGCGACCTCGGCTTCGACGGCAAGACCCTGATCCACCCCAACCAGCTGGAGCCCGCCAACACCTCCTTCGCCCCCACCGAGGAGGAGGTGCGCCGCGCCCGCCTGGTGATCGAGGCCTTCGACAAGCCGGAATACGCCAAGCGCGGCGCCATCAAGATCGAGGGCCGCATGTACGAGCGCCAGCACATCGGCATGGCCAAGCGCGCGGTGACGTGGTCGGACGCGATCGCGGCCAAGGGATACTGAAGGGGCTCGGCCCCGGATATCGAGGCGGGGGCTCAGCCACCGGGGGGCATCGTGAGGGCGAGGCCGTCCGGGCTCGCCCGGTAGCGGGTGCGCTGCGTGCGCGGGTCGCGCCCCGTCAGCGTGACGAGGCCGGCCTCGTCCAGCCCCGCCAGCGCCCGCAGGACCAGGGCGTGCTCGACGGCCACGGCCTTGGCGAAGCTCCGGCTGTCGGCCGGAAGCCCGAGATGGAGGGCGGCCAGGATGCCGGCCTCCAGGCTCGTCAGGCCGGAGCGGCGCCGGACGATCTCCGCGACGAGGCCGAGGAAGGCCGCCTCGCTCACGCCGCCGCGGCCACGGCCCGCGGACGGATCGCCACCAGGACCGACTTCGAGGTCGGCGTGTCGCTCTGCGCCCCGAAGCTCGACAGGGGCACCAGCACGTTCAGCTCGGGATAGTAGCCGGCCAGCGACCCGCGGGGCATGTCGAAGGGGACCAGCCGGAAGTCCTCCGCCACGCGCACCGTGCCGTCGTCATGCAGCCCGTGGATGTCGACCCGCTCGCCGCAGCGCGCCCGCAGCACGGCGAGGTCGTCGGGATGGGCGAACAGCACGCGGCGCTCGCCGTAGACGCCGCGGTAGCGGTCGTCGAGGCCGTAGATCGTGGTGTTGTACTGGTCGTGGCTGCGGAAGGTCTGCAGCACGAAGGTGTTTGTTTGGGACTTGGCGATCTGGTGTTCGGTGGCTTCCGGCAGGGCGTCGGCGGAGAAGTTGGCCAGCCCCGTGTCGGTCTCGAACACCCGCTCGGCGGCGAGATTGCGCAGCATGAAGCCGCGGGGCCTGCGCACCCGGACGTTGTAGCCGGCAAAGCCCGGGATGGTGCGCTCGATCAGGTCGCGGATGCGGTCGTAATCGTCGCTGAGCGCGGCCCAGTCGATCCGCCCGGAGCCGACGGTCGCCGCCGCCATGCCCGCGATGATGGCGATCTCGGAGCGCAGCTCCTTCGAGGCCGGCTTGTTGATGCCGCCCGAGCCGTGGACCATGCTCATCGAATCCTCGACGGTCACGATCTGCGTCTTGCCGGCACCGTTCCGGTCGATCTCGGTGCGCCCGAGGCAGGGCAGGAGGTAGGCGACCTGCCCCGGCACCAGGTGCGAGTGGTTGAGCTTGGTCGCGACGTGCACGGTGAGCCGGCAGCCCGCCAGGGCTTTTGCGACCAGCGCGGTGTCCGGCGTCGCGCGGGCGAAGTTGCCGCCGAGCCCGATGAAGGCCTTGGCCGAGCCGTCGAGCATCGCTCCGATCGCCCCCAGCACGTTGTGGCCGTGCCGGCGCGGGGCCGCGAATCCGAACGTGCGCTCCAGGGCGTCGAGGAAGGCGGAAGGCGGCTTCTCGTTGATGCCGACCGTGCGGTCGCCCTGCACGTTCGAGTGGCCCCGCACCGGGCACAGGCCCGCGCCCGGCCGGCCGATATGCCCGCGCAGGAGCATCAGGTTGGTCATCTCGCGGATGGTGGCGACCGAGTGCCGGTGCTGGGTCACGCCCATCGCCCAGGTGCAGATCACCTTGTCCGCCTCGAGATAGACCTGCGCGGCCGTCTCGATCTCGGCCCGCGTCAGGCCGGACTGGTCCGTGATCGCCTCCCAGGCCGTCGCCGCGACGGCGGCGCGGTAGGCGGCCACGCCCGCGGTGTGGCGGTCGAGGAAGGCGTGGTCCAGCACCGAGGGGCGGCCCGCGGCCAGAGCCGCGTCGTCGGCGGCGAAGACCGCCTTGGCGATGCCGCGGAAGGCCGCCATGTCGCCGCCGAGCCGCGGCTGGAAGTAGTGGCTCGCGATCGGGCGGCTGGTGCCGCGCAGCATCTCGACGGTGTTCTGCGGGTCGGCGAAGCGCTCCAGGCCGCGCTCGCGCACGGGGTTGAACACCACGACCTTGGCGCCGTGCTCCGCGGCCCGGCGCAGGTCGCCCAGCATGCGCGGATGGTTGGTGCCGGGGTTCTGGCCGACGACGAAGATCGCGTCCGCCTTCTCGAAATCCTCCAGCAGCACGGTGCCCTTGCCGATGCCGATGGCCTGGGTCAGGGCGATGCCGCTGGCCTCGTGGCACATGTTCGAGCAGTCGGGGAAGTTGTTGGTGCCGTAGGCCCGGGCGAAGAGCTGGTAGAGGTAGGCGGCCTCGTTCGAGGCGCGGCCGGAGGTGTAGAACTCGGCCTGGTCCGGGTGGTCGAGGGCCCGCAGGCTCGCGCCGATCTCGGAGAACGCCGCCTCCCAGGTGACGGGGAGGTAGCGGTCGCTCTCCGCATCGTAGCGCATCGGGTGGGTGAGGCGGCCCTCGCCCTCCAGGGCGTAGTCGCTCCAGCCGCGCAGTTCGGCCACGGTGTGGCGGGCGAAGAAGGCCGGCGGGGTGCGCTTGTCGGTGGCCTCCCAGGAGACCGCCTTCACGCCGTTCTCGCAGAACTCGAAGGAGGAGCCGTGCTCCGGGTCGCCCCAGGCGCAGCCGGGGCAGTCGAACCCGTCCGGCTGGTTCGCCTTCATCAGCGCGCGCGCCCCCGAGAGCGGGGCGCGGCTGCCCAGCAGGTGCTTGCCGCAACTCTTCAGGGCACCCCAGCCGCCGGCGGCGGAGGAACGCTTGGGAGACCCGACCGGCTGGTCCATTCCGATGTCCGAGAGACGGGCGCCGCGCGCCGTGGAAGGCGCGAATTAAGGGGATCGGCGGCCCCCTCACAATCGCGTGTGGGCGCAGCCCCCTCATGCATCCGGCACCGGACCTCACCTGGCGGACGCCGTCGTTCGGCGCCGCCTTGCGCTGGATTCCGGACGCCGCGGTGAGGCGGATGCCGGGCCCGCCCTGTCGGCGGCGTGCGCTGCCACCCTTTGCGCCGGACGCCCGAGGCTCTATGCGCGGGGCATGCACGACGCCCCATCCCCGTATCGGCGGGATTCCATGCCGTGGACGCACGCCCACGGCCGGGACGATCTGAGCGGCCATGGAATCTGATCCCCTCCGCCTGACCTGGCGGGCCGCGCGCGGCCGGCACATGGCTGCGATGGCCTCGGCGATCGGGCTCGGCGGCCCGCTCTGCGCCCTGGCGCTCCTGTGCCTGCGCGACCTCGTCGGCACGCTGACGCGGGACGAGGCCGCCAGCCTGCCCTTCCTGCGCCTCGCCGTGCCGCTGCCTGCCCCGAAGGGCGAGTTCGTCCTCGCATCGGGCTGGACCCTGGCACCGCTCGACCTCGAACGCGCCGCCTTCCTCGGCCTCGCCTTCGCCGCCGTGGCCCTGGCGGCTTTGGGCTGGGTCGTCGCACGCGCGTGCTTCACCGCCCAGAACCGCGCGGTCGGGGCCCTGCGCGAGGCCGCGACCAGTGCCATCCTCGACGCGCCGGCCGGCGCCCGCGACGAGGCGCGCAGCCTCGCCGGCCTCGTCGGGCAGGCGCTGGCCGGCATCGACGGGCTGCTCGGGGTCGGGCTGCTCGTGCCCGCGATGGCGCTGGCCGCGATCCTCCAGACCCTGGCCTTCGCGGCGCTGGCCGCCCCCCGCCTGGTCCCGGCGGCGGCGGTGGGGCTGCTCGCCGTGGCGCTCGCCCGCGCCCTCATCCTGCAGCGCACCCGCACCCGCGAGGACCTGCGGCGCGGCGCGGGCGCCACGGCCGAGCGCACCCTGACCGACCTCGTGCGCCGGATGCCGGCGGTGCGCGCCCACGGGGCGCGGGCTCTGGAGCGCGCCCGCATCGCCGCCAAGGCCGGCATCGGCCGCGCCCGCATCGCCCGCGCCGAGGCCCGCCTCGCCTATGCGCGGGCGCCGGCCCTGGCACTCGCCGTGATCCTGCCGGCCATCGCCGCCGGCACCGCCCTCTGGCGCGGGGGCGGTGCCGGGGCGGTGCCGGCCAAGGCCGTCGATCCGGCAGCGCTCGCCCCGGCGGGGGGCGCCTTCGCCATCGCCGCCGTGCTGATCGCGATCTCCCTGCGCCTGTGGAGCGTGCACGCCACCATCCGCCCGGTCTTCCGGGAACTGGCGCGCAGCGTCGCCAACCTGGAGAGCCGGGGCCGGCGGACCGCGGCATCGGGGCTGGCCCTGCCGCGGGCGGGCGACCTCGTGGCCCGCAACGTCGGCGCCTTCGACGCGGCGACCGGCGAGCGGCTGGCCGGCGT
>NZ_BPRB01000147.1 GCF_022179685.1 Methylobacterium trifolii | reverse complement strand
CAACGCGATCCGGGCCCGCCCTCGATGGAGCGGGCCCGGATCGCGTTGCGAGCGTGCTGACGAATTACTACGGGCATCGGAAGGGGAACGCATGCGTGGCGTGTCGAGACTGGCCTGCGCCGCAGGCATGATGGCGGCCGTCGCGACGGGGGCCGCCGCCCAGACGACGGGCGACTGGGTCCTGGCCCGCTACAAGGGCGGCGCCTACTGGTACCCCGGCATCATCCAGGGCCTGTCCGGGGACCGCGTGACCGTCGCCTACGACGACGGCGACCGGGAGACCCTGAGCCTGGCCGCCCTGCGGCCCTACGACTGGGCGATCGGCCGGAAGGTGGAGTGCAACTTCAAGGGCGCGGGCCGGTGGTATCCCGGCACCATCGCGTCGCTCGCCGGCGGAAGCATCGGGATCGACTACGACGACGGCGACAAGGAGCGGACCAACACCGGCCGCTGCCGCTCCAGGTGATTTTCTTCACGTAATACCGAACGGCGGTGAGCGCGACACATCGCGGTTCGTCCCCGCGAAAGCGGGGCGGCGGGCCTCCGCCGGACGCGCTGATCCCGACCATCGGTCGGGATCAGCGCAGATTGGTATAAGGCCGCCCCGGAAGTCCGGGACGGCCCGGTCGTGAGGCCTGCGATCAGGCCTCGCCTTCGTCGAGGTCGTCCTCGGTCGGCTTGGCGTTCTCCAGGATGCGCTCGGCCACGAGTCCCGAGTTCTGGCGGATCGATGACTCGATCTTGGCCGCGATGTCCGGGTTGTCCCGCAGAAACCCCTTGGAGTTCTCGCGGCCCTGGCCGAGGCGCTGGCTGTTGTACGAGAACCAGGCCCCCGACTTCTCGACGATGCCGGCCTTGACCCCGAGGTCGATCAGTTCGCCGACCTTCGAGATGCCCTCGCCGAACATGATGTCGAACTCGACCTGCTTGAAGGGCGGCGCGACCTTGTTCTTGACCACCTTGACCCGGACGTTGTTTCCGATGGCCTCGTCCCGGTCCTTCAGGGTCGCGATGCGGCGGATGTCGAGGCGCACCGAGGCGTAGAACTTCAGGGCGTTGCCGCCCGTCGTGGTCTCGGGGCTGCCGTACATCACGCCGATCTTCATCCGGATCTGGTTGATGAAGATCACCATGCACTTCGAGCGCGAGATCGAGCCGGTGAGCTTGCGCAGGGCCTGGCTCATCAGCCGGGCCTGGAGGCCGGGCTGCGAATCGCCCATCTCGCCCTCGATCTCGGCCCGCGGCGTCAGCGCGGCCACCGAATCGACCACCAGCACGTCGATGGCGCCGGAGCGCACCAGTGTGTCGGTGATCTCCAGCGCCTGCTCGCCGGTATCGGGCTGGGAGATCAGCAGGTCGTCGAGGTTCACGCCGAGCTTGCGCGCGTAGATCGGATCGAGGGCGTGCTCGGCGTCGACGAAGGCGCAGACGCCGCCCTTCTTCTGGGCCTCGGCGATGGTGTGGAGCGCCAGCGTGGTCTTGCCGGAGGATTCCGGCCCGTAGATCTCGATGACCCGGCCCCGCGGCAGGCCGCCGACGCCGAGCGCGATGTCGAGGCCGAGCGAACCGGTCGAGACCGTATCGACCTCCGCGATCTTGTCGTTCTTGCCGAGCCGCATGATCGAGCCCTTGCCGAAGGCGCGCTCGATCTGGGACAAAGCGGCGTCGATCGCCTTCGACTTGTCCTTGTCCATGCTGGGCGTATCCACCACTTTTAACGCGGGCTGGGCCATTCTCGCGGCATCCTTATGCAGGGGATGGGCGCCGTTCTCAATGCGCCCCTTGAGGGCGATTTTGTACCCTTTTTGTTCCGGTCCGGCAAGGGCGGATTCGCGCCACGGATACGGGTTCCGCGCCGCCCTCCCCGCCCGCGTGGGCGGGGGAGGGCCCGTCAGTCGGCCATGGTCTTCTTCACGGTCTCGACGAGCTGCTTCAGGCTGAAGGGCTTGGGCAGGAAGTTGAAGGCCTCCCCCTCGGGCAGGTTCTTGCGGAAGGCGTCCTCGGCGTAGCCGGAGACGAAGATCACCTTCAGGTCCGGCAGGTGCTTGCGGATCTCGCGCAGCAGGGTCGGGCCGTCCATCTCCGGCATCACCACGTCGGAGACGACGAGGTCGATGACGTGTTCCCCCCCGCGCACGATGGCCAGGGCCTCGAGGCCGGAGGCCGCCTCCAGCACCGTGTAGCCGCGGGCCGTGAGCGCCCGGCTGTTGACCGCGCGCACCGGGTCCTCGTCCTCCACCAGCAGGATGATCCCCTGCCCGGTATGGTCGGCCGAGGGCTTGCGCGGCTCGGGCTTCTTGGCCGGCACGGCCGCGACGGCCCCGTCGAGGGCTGCCGGAGCCTCCGCCTTGCGCGGGGCGGCGGGCAGCGCGGCGGGGGCCGGCTCCTCGGCCTCGGTCGGCACGTGGCGCGGCAGGTAGATGCGGAAGGAGGTGCCCTCGCCCACCGTCGACTGCACGTCGATGGTGCCGCCCGACTGCTTGACGATGCCGAACACGGTGGAGAGGCCGAGGCCGGTGCCCTTGCCGATGTCCTTGGTGGTGAAGAACGGCTCGAAGATCTTCTCCATCAGCTCGGGGGGGATGCCCTCGCCGGTGTCGAGCACCTCGATCAGCACGTGGTCGCCCGCCGGCGGCCCGCCATGCCCGTCCCGGCTCGCGGCCGGGCCCGGATCGAGCACGTTCTGGGTGCGGATCAGCAGGCGGCCGCCGTTCGGCATGGCGTCGCGGGCGTTGACCGCCAGGTTCACGATCACCTGCTCGAACTGGTTCACGTCCGCCTTCACCGGCCAGATGTCGCGCCCGTGCTTCAGCTCCAGGCTGACGCGCTCGCCGAGCAGCCGCTTGAGCAGCAGCGTCAGCTCGGACAGGGATTCGCCGACGTCCATCACCTCCGGGCGCAGGGTCTGGCGCCGCGAGAACGCCAGGAGCTGGCGCACGAGGCCCGCCGCCCGGTTGGCGTTCTGCTTGATCTGCATGATGTCTTGGAAGGCCGGATCGGTCGGCTTGTGGCTGGCCAGCAGCAGGTCGGAATAGCCGATGATCGCCTGGAGGACGTTGTTGAAGTCGTGGGCGATGCCGCCGGCGAGCTGGCCCACCGTGTCCATCTTCTGGGTCTGGGCGATCTGCTGCTCGAGCTGGCGCTGGGCCGTCACGTCCAGGGCGTAGAGGATCACGCTCTCGCGGTCGGCCTCGTCCAGGCCCCCGCCGGCTCCCTCGCCCCCGCCCGCCGTGCTGAGCCAGACCCGCGCCGAGCGGCCGCCCGGTCCTTTCAGGTTCACCTCGATCGGCTCGACGGTGGAGAGCCCGCTGGCCGCCTTGGCCAGCGCCGCGTCGAGGCCGGCGCGTTCCCGCTCGGCCACGGAATCCCCCACCGTCGGCTCGGCTCCGGCCTCGGGCGTGCCGTCCTCGACGGCGTGGCGCGGGGTGGTGCCGAACAGGCGCGCGAAGGAGGCGTTGGCCCGCGCGATCCGGCCGGCCCGGTCCAGCGTCGCGATGGCGATGGGCGAGCTGTTGAGGAAGCGGGCGAGCCGCACCTCGGCCGCCCGCTGGGGTTCGTCGGACTCGGCGCCGGCCGAGCGGTTGATCACGAAGGTGCGCGAGGCGCCGGGCTTGCCGTCCTTGCCGAAGGCGACCCGGTGGTAGAGGCGGGCCGGCAGGGGGTGGCCGTTGCGCCGGCGCAGGTCCAGGTCGAACCGGTCGGTGCGGACCTCGCCGGGCAGTCCCGCGCTGCGGGTCAGCACGTCGGCCCCCGAGGCGATCTCGGACAGGTGCGGGCCGCCGGGGCCGACGGTGGCGAGGTCGTAGCCGAGCCAGGCCGCCAGCGTCGCGTTCATGTAGACGATGGTGCCGGCCGGATCGATCGAGAGGAAGCCGGCAGGCGCGTGGTCGAGGTAGTCGATGGCGTGCTGGAGTTCCTGGAAGACGTTCTCCTGGCGCTCGCGCTCGCTGGTGATGTCGCTCACCTTCCAGAACGCTGCCGCGCGCCGGGGCCGCGGCAGGGGGCGCACTGAGATGCGGTACCAGCCGAAGTCGCGCCCGCTTCCGGAGGGCGGGGGCGACATCCGCACCTCCTCCGTGTGGCTGCGCCCGTCGCGGGCGGCCTGCGAGAGCCGGTAGATCGCCTCCGACACCTCCGGCGAGCCGACGAAGATGCGCTCCACCGCGCGCAGGTTGGAGAAGCTGTCGCCGCCCGCGACGGTGAGATAGGCCTCGTTGGCGTAGATCAGCCGGCCGCCGTCCTCCACCACCAGGGCGGCCTCGGGGGAGGCGTCCACGATCGCCTTGGTGATGTCGTCGCGCGCGCCCTGCCCGCTCAGCTGGAGCGCGCCGATGGCCAGCGCGAACAGGAAGAACACGCCGGCCATGGCCAGCAGCGCCAGCAGCCAGATGATGAGCGACTGCGCCTGCTCGTTGGCCACGAACGACAGGCCGATCGCGGCGCCGACCAGGAGCCCGGCCAGGACGAGCAGCAGCCCGACGCGGCCCGGACGCTCGGAGCGGTCGATCGAGCCCGAGACGGGCGCCGTGTGTCCAGTCAGCTCGGCCATCGGGGCATCAATCCAGGTGTCCGGGACCGGTCACGTGCCTCTCACGGAACGCCCGCCGCACCGTGGCGGCCAGGGGGAGGCCTCCCGAGGATCGGGCGTCCCGTGAGGTGCACTAAGCCCGCCGGACATGAGACGGCAAGGGTGTTGTCGCCGGTCCCGGGCTCGCGGGGCAAGCGACGGGGAAGCCTACCGAAAAAAGGTGGACGAACCGTGGTCGCGGGGCGAAGGCCGCCGGGCACGGATCAGGCCGCGCGCCGGCGCAGGCGCATCACGAAGCCGATCACCTCGGCCACCGCCCGGTAATGGTCGGCCGGGATCTCTTCGTCGATCTCGACGGTGGCGTGGAGGGCGCGCGCCAGCGGCGGGTTCTCCAGCACCGGCACGCCGTGCTCGGCCGCCACCGCGCGGATGCGCAGGGCGAGGGCGTCGACGCCCTTGGCCACGCAGATCGGCGCGGCCATGCCGGCCTCGTAGCGCAGCGCCACGGCGTAGTGGGTCGGGTTGGTGACGATCACGGTGGCGGTGGGCACCGCGGCCATCATCCGCTTCTTCACCCGCTGCATCCGGAGCTGCTTCATGCGGCCCTTGACCTCGGGGTTGCCGTCGCTCTCCTTCATCTCCTGCTTCATCTCCTCCTTGGACATGCGCAGGCGCTTGCGCCAGCTGTGCCGCTGGTAGAGGGCGTCTCCCAGGGTGATGGCCAGGTGGATGCAGAGCACCCCGGCCAGCAGCTTGAGGCTGATGGCCAGGATCGCGGGCAGGCAGGCGGCGGGGTCGAGCCGGGCGAAGACCTCGAGCCGGTCCCGGTCGTTCCACAGCACCGTGGCGACCACGACCCCGACGACGGACATCTTGGCCAGCCCCTTGCCGAACTGGAACAGGGCCTCCATCCCGAAGATGCGCTTGACGCCGGCCATCGGCGAGAGCCGCTCGAACTTCGGGCCCAGGGTCTCGGTGGTGAAGACCAGGGGGTGCTGGAGCAGGCCCGCCGCGAGGCCGGCGGCGGCCGCCATGCCCACCGGGACGGCGACCGCCGAGGCCCAGATCCACAGGCTGCGGCCGGCGATGCCGGACATGGCGTGGGCGTCGTCGGGCACCGCGTGGGCGTTCATCAGGAAGCCGCGCATCTCGCGCATCAGCCCGTCGGCGACGGACGGGCCCGCGATCACCAGGGCGAGGGTGAAGGCGCCCAGGATGGCGAAGGTGTTGATCTCGGTGCTGTTGGCGACCTCGCCCCGCTCGATCGCCTGGTCGAGGCGCCGCTGGGTCGGCTCTTCGGTCTTGTCTTCCTGCTCGGTGCCCTCGGACATCTCAGCGCCCCGTGCAGGCGGGCCGCGGGCTCAGCGCCCGACATAGTCCCCGAGGTAGCGGCCGAGGTCGTCCAGGAAGACGCCCATCATCACGCCGAGGGAGCCGAACAGGATCAGCATGCCGATCAGGATCGAGGCCGGCACCGCCACGAAGAACACCTGGAGCTGGGGCATCAGCCGCGAGAGCACGCCGAGCCCGAGGTTGAACAGGATGCCGAAGGCGATGAAGGGGGACGAGATCTGCACCGCCAGGGTGAAGCCCCGCCCGACCGCCTTGAGGGCCAGCATGGCCGCGTCCGAGAAGCCCGGCACCCCGTCCGGCGGCAGCACCACGTAGCTGCGCCCGATCGCCTCCAGGGCCAGGTGATGCAGGTCGGAGGCGAAGATCAGCGTGATGCCGAGCAGCGACAGGAAGTTGCCGAGCGCCGCCTGCTGCCCGCCCATGGTCGGGTCCACGGTCATGGCGTAGGACAGGCCGAGCTGCTGCGAGACGATCACGCCCGCCGTCTGCAGCGCTGCCAGGATCATCCGCACCGTCAGCCCCAGGATGAGCCCGACCAGGGTCTCGCCGAACAGCAGCCCGATCACCCGCGGACCGGCCAGGGCCCCGTCGCCGAGCGCCAGAAGCGGCCGCACGGTCGGGAACAGGACCAGGGAGACCAGCAGGGCGAAGGCGAGCCGCAGGCGCGGCGAGACCGACTGCTCCCCCAGCCCCGGCATCAGCATGATCAGCGTGCCGACGCGGGCGAAGGTGAGCAGGTAGGCCGCAGCGATCCCGGGCAGGAGCAGGTTCATGCCCTGCGCTATGGCACGCCGGCCCGCCGGCTGTCCCGCCCGAGGCCCGCACGGTCACTGGCCCGCCGCGATGCGGGCGGCGATGCGGATCATGTAGCCGGCCATGGCGTCGCCCATGAAGGGCAGCATCAGGAGGAGGGCTGCGAACACCGCCACGATCTTGGGCACGTAGATCAGGGTCTGCTCCTGGATCTGCGTCAGCGCCTGCACGAGGGAGACCGCGAGCCCCACGGCCAGCGCCACGAGCATCAGGGGCCCGGCGACCTTGAGGAACACGAAGATGCCGTCGCGGGCGACGTCGAGGATGGCGAGGCCGGTCATGTGTTTTTCGGGTGCCTGTGCGGGGCCTCTCCTCCCCCTTGCGGGGAGGAGCCGGAGGTGGGGGTGGTGCAGAAGGCACCGGATCGCTCGATCCTCGGCCACCCCCACCCCCGGCCCCTCCCCGCAAGGGGGAGGGGACGCGCGCTAGATCTGCATGCGCATGATCTCCTCGTAGGCGGAGATCATGCGGTCGCGCACCGCCACCATGGTCTGGAGGGCGGTCTCGCTCTCGGCCACGGCGGTGACCACGTCGACGACGTTGGCCTTGCCGGCGGCCACCGACAGCGCCTGCGCGTCGGCCTTGCGGCCGGCCTCGCCGACGTTGTCTAGGGCCTGGCCCAGAAGCTTGGTGAAGTCGGTGCCGGCCCCTTGGGCGGGCTGGATCCTCGGCGCGCCCTTGAGGCCGCCGACGTTCTGGACGGCGGCGTAGGCGCCGGCCGCGAAATTGCTGCTGGCCATGGCGCTACTTCAGGATCTCGAGGGTCTTGGAGATCATCCGCCGGGTGGCGGTGACCATGTTCAGGTTGGCCTCGTAGGAGCGCTGGGCCTCGCGCATGTCCATGTTCTCGATCAGGCTGTTGACGTTGGGCATGCGCACCTCGCCCTTGTCGTTGGCCGCCGGGTTGCCGGGATCGTGCTTGGTGCGGAAGGCCGTCTGGTCGCGGCGCACCCGCCCGGTCTCGACCAGGGAGGCGCCGGTCTCCCGGTCCATGTGGCTGGTGAAGGTCGGGATCTTGCGCCGGTAGGGCTCGCCGGCCGGGGTCGAGGGCGCGGAATCGGCGTTGGCGATGTTCTCCGCGATGATGCGCATGCGCCCGGACTGGGCCTTGAGCCCGGCGGCGGCGATCGACAGCGACTTGGTGAAATCCATGGCGGCCCCTCCTCAGTCCCGGATGTCAGCGCTTGCCGACGGCGATCTTCAGGGCGTCCAGGCTCTTCTGGTAGAGGGAGGCGGCGAGCTGGTAGTCCGTCTGGTTGTCGCCGGACTTCATCATCTCCTCCTCCAGGTTCACCCCATTGCCGCTGGGGCGGACCTCGAAGCCCTTGCTCCGCCGCGCCTCGATCCCGGCCCCCGCCTCCCCCGTCGGCGCGATGTGGCCGGCGCTGGTGAGCGTCAGGCCGGGGCCGGTGGCGGACGGCTGCCCGCTCGCCCGGTCGAAGCTCAGGGGCGCGAGGTCGCGGGGGCGGAAGCCCGGCATGTCGGCGTTGGCCACGTTCTCGGCGATGAGCTTCTGCCGGGTCTGGTGCCACTGCATGCGCGTGCGCAGCATGGACAGGAGCGGCATGTCGGTGACGGCCACGGGCTGCGCTCCGGGATGGACCGGCCGCGATCCGCCCGGTCGGCAAAATCTGCCGCCTGCATGGTTAACAGCCGGTAAAGATTGCCGGCGTCGGGAAGCTGTTAACGAAGTTTTAACGGCGATTGCCCGCCCCCCGGCCGGGCGTGATATCGAGGCTGCACTTGTGCGGGACCCCTTCGGGTCCGGGAAACGAGAGTTTCGGCCTTGCTGGGGTTGCAATCCGTGTTCGGCTCAGACGGCTCTCCGATCATTCAGTACGTCAGCATCTTCGCGGTCATCTTCGCGGTGCTGACGGTCATCGTCCTGCTGGTGCGCCGGCTCACCGGCCGCGGCCTTTCCATGCCCGGCCGCTCCGGGCAGCGCGGGCGCCAGCCCCGACTCGGCATCGTCGACATCTACGAGCTCGACCGCCAGCGCCAGCTCATCCTGCTGCGGCGGGACAACGTCGAGCACCTGCTCCTCGTCGGCGGCCCCAACGACGTGGTGATCGAGCGCCACATCCAGCGCGGCCAGCGCGCGCCGGCCGAGCCCGCCCTGCGGCCGGAGGCCATGGCCGAGCCGCTGCCCGAACTCGTCTCCGAGCCCCTGCCCGAGCCGGTCCCCGACATGGGCGCCGCCCGCGAGGCGCGCCGCCCGGAACCGGTCTTCGAACCCCGCTTCGAGATGCCGGTGGTGGTGCCCGCCGCTGTGCCGGGATCGCGGGCCGTCCCCCCCGTGACGCACCCCCTCGACGCGGCCGCCCTCGGCCCCGACGAGGGGCCGCCGGCCGGCCGCACGCCGGACCCCGTGGTCGCCGGCCCGCGCCCTGAGGCCCCGGCCAAGCGCACCTTGCTGCGCACGGCGCCACCCCTGGTCAACCCGCGCCCGGACGTGGCCTCCGAGCGCGGCCGGGCCGAGGAGGCGCCGCCCGAGGCCGCCCCGGCCCCCGTGCCGCCGGTGGCCGCCCCGCCCGAGCGCCGCGCGGTCGATCCGGCGATCCTGTCGGACATGGCCCGCCAGCTGAAGGCGGCCCTGGGCCGGACCGCGACGGCGGTGACGCCCCCGCCCGCCGTCGCGCAGACGCCTCCCGCCGCGCCCGCGCCGCCTCAGGTCGCGCAGCCGGCTCCGGCGCCCGTCATCGACCCGATGGCGGCGGCGATGGCGGCTGCGCCACCGGTCGCAGCGGCGCCTCCTGTGGAGCCGCCCGTCCAGCCTCCGGCCGTGGCCGCCGAGGCGCCCGCCCGCGAACCGAGCCCCGAGTCGTTCCTGCCCCCTCCCCCTCCCCCTCCTCCGGTCGTGGAGGCCCCGCCTGCGCCACCCGCGGCCGAGGTCAGGCCGGCGCCCCCCGTGCCACCCCCGCCGGCCGCTCCCCGCCCGAAACCCGAGGCCGCGCCGAATCCGTTCTCGGTGGAGGAGATCGAGGCCGAGTTCGCCCGGTTGCTGGGACGCCCCCTCGACAAGCGGAACTGACCGCCCGGCCGAGTGCGCCGGCCGGTCGCGGCCTCACTCGGCCTGCTTCACCCGGCGGCACTCGGTCTTGAGGTAGGTGGTCTTGCCGACCTCCTCGCGCAGGTCCGTGCGGGCGATGATCTCCTGCCAGCCGTTGGTGCAGCCCAGCTCGTTCGCCACCCGGACCTTGCGGACCTCCAGGGCCCTGTCGTCGGTGCAGGCTTCCTGCGCGACGGTGTTGGCGCAGACGAGGACGACGGCGATGAAGGCGTTCATGGGCGCGGGTTCCCTGGCGATGACGGCCGCTCTCCTACGCGCGGAACCCGGCTGCGGTTTCCGGTGCCCTGCGAATGCCGGATCGCTCTACAGGTCGATGCGGGCATCGACCCGAAACGTCGTCCCCTCCACGGGGTTGGCCACCCAGCGGCAGCGCCCGATCCGCAGGTCGTGGCCGGCATGGAAATGGCCCGAGACCCAGGCCCGCGGGCGCATCGCGTCGGGCAGGTCGTCGAGCACGGTGGTGGCGTAGAAGGCCGGCACCCACCAGGGCACGCCCGGCGCGCCGCGGAAGGCGTCGGCCGCAAGCGGGCTCGCGGGATGGTGCGTCACCACCACGCTCGGGCCATCGAACGGTGCCGCGAGGGCCGCCAGCAGGGCCGCGCGCTCGGACGCATGCGCCGCCATCGCGTCGGCGGGCTGCCAGGGGCTGCCGTCCGCCTTGCGGATCGCGCCGCGATATTCCCGCGAGCCGGTGACCGGGTCGGTCATGCGGGCGGCCGCGTAGGCGACCGGGTCGGCCGGCCGGTCGGGGATGTCGGGGCCGAGCCAGCGGCCGGCCAGCGACCAGTCGCTCCACAGGGTGGTGCCGACGAAGCGCACCCCGTCGAGGATGCAGGACGTCCCCCGTTGCAGGAGGTGGATGCGCGGGCCGCCGGCATTGATGAGCGCGACCTCGGCCTCCAGGGCGGCGAGGAGGTCGGGCGCGGTGCGGTCGTCGCCGGTCGGGGCGTAATGCTCGTGGTTGCCCGGCACCAGCACGATCGGCCTGCCGCCGGAGAGATGCAGCAGGGCCGCCAGGCCCCGCTCCGGGTGGCCCTCCCAGAGGTCGCCCGCGCAGACCATCACATCGAAGGACCCGCTCGGGGGCGGGATCAGGTCGAGGCGGCGGCGCTCCAGGTGGAGGTCGGAGATCGGGAACAGGCGCATCGGCTACGATTCCGCGTCGCGGGCGGCCCGCCGCTCGGCCGCGGCTGCGCGAAAGATGTCGCCGGCCGAATCCGCGTTGAGGATCGCGATGCCGGCCGCCGCGGCCAGGTCCGGCCAGGGCGAGGGCTGGAGCGCGGTGACGAGGCCGGCGGCGATGATGGCGAGGTTGGCGTAGGCGTCGTTGCGGGCGGAGAGGTAGGCCGCCCGCGTCAGGCTGCCGGCGCCCGTGCGGTGGCGGGCGAGCATGGCCGCGCAGGTAAGGTTGACGGCCAGCGCCCCGAGGCCCGTGAGCGTCAGGGGGAGCGGGGCCGGCGGGCTCATGTCCGAGACCTTCTCGTAGGCTGCGTAGGCCGTGGCGAGCGCCGGCACCATGAGGATGCCGGCCATGGCGGTGCCGAGGCGGGCGCGGTTCCTCAGGCTCCAGCCGAGGCCTGCGAAGATCAGCAGGTTGATCGCCGCATCCTCCAGGAAGTCCAGGCTGTCGGCGATCAGCGCCACCGAGCCGATGGCCAGCGCCACCGCGATCTCGACGGCGAAATAGGCGAGGTTCAGCCCCGCCACGCGGGCGACGACCGGGCGCAAGGGTGGGGAGGCGGGTTCGTCCGGCACGGAGATGGGCGGTGGTCCTTAAGGCTCGCGCGCCTCATCGCCCATGGGGCGTGCCCTGTCGAGGGCTCCGCATTGGCTGTTGGTCCGGCTGGATTTGGCGGCGCGACTGTGCGAGGCGGTTTCACAATCGGACCGAAATCCATTCGGCCGGAACGAGGAGTCTCGGACATGCTGCCCGAATTGCGGATCCTGTACTTCGAAGACCTCGAAGTCGGGCTGTCGGAGACCCTGTCCAAGGTCATCGCCTCCTCGGACGTGGTGGGATTTGCCGAGATCACAGGCGACCGCAACCCGATCCACCTGTCCGAGCACTTCGCGGCGCGCACGCCCTTCGGCACCCGCATCGCCCACGGCCTCTACACGGCGGGGCTGATCTCGGCGGTGCTCGGCACGCGGCTGCCCGGCCCGGGCGCCGTCTACATCAGCCAGACCCTGAACTTCCGCGCGCCGGTGCGCATCGGCGACACCGTCGACGTGACGGTGGAGGTGGCCGAACTCGTGCCCGAGCGCCGGCGCGCCCGGCTCAAATGCACCTGCTCGGTGGCCGGCGAGGTTGTGCTCGACGGCGAGGCCCTGGTGAAGGTGCCGACCAAGGCCGAAGCCGATCCCCTGGCCGTGCGGATGGGCGGCGGACGCGGCGCGTAACACCAACGGCCGTCGACGTCGCCTCGTCTGCCGTCGGCAGGCGCGACTGCGCGCCGACGCCCTACCCCTTCCGGCAGACGATCAGCGCGCCCGAGAAGAACGGGTCGGGCTGCGTCGGCAGCAGGGTCACCGCCGCGGCGCCGCGGGCGAACAGCGCGCCCGTGACCTCGGGCAGCGGGTAGAGGTTCATCTGCATGCCGCCGTCGTGCAGGGGCCGGCCGCGCAGGCCGTTCCACAGGGTCTGCGCCACGGGGACACGGTCCCGCAGGCGGCGGGCGAGGTGCCAGGCCCGCGAGCGGCGGCTCGCCACCGGCACGTCGAGGGCCAGCACGCCGCCCGGTGCGAGCCGGTCCCAGATCGCCAGGACGACCGCGAGCCCCCGATCGGTGGCGATGTGCTGGAGCACGATCAGGCTGAGGGCGAAGTCGATCTCGCCGGGGGCGCTCGCGACGCTGTCCCGGAGGGTGAGGTTCGTGAGCCCCCGCTCGGCGGCGTTGCGCGCCAGTTCCCGCAGCATGCCGGGGGCGAGGTCGACGGACGAGACGCGGGCGAAGCGGTGGGCCAGCGGCAGGCTCAGGCGCCCGACCCCGGCACCGAAATCCAGGGCGTGCCCGCGCCGCACCGGGCCGACGGCCCCCTCGACCCGGTCCAGCACCTCCGCCACGACGGCCTCGCCGGAGGCGAAGAACGCCTCCCGGTTCGCCCCGATCCTGTCCTTGCGATAGCTGTCGAGGGTGAGGACGCCGTAATAGGGATCGTGCTCGCCGTAGCGTCGCCAGATCGCATCCGATGACATCGCGCCCGTTCCCGAACCTCACCCGTCCCGGCGTCAAGACTATCGCGGCCGCCTCAGCCGCCCCAGCCTTGATCGAACCCGTGCCCCGGTATCTCCGGCGGGACGGTTACCGCGGACGGTCCGGAGCCTGAGCCATGCCCCCGCCCGTCACGATCGAGGACCCGGCCGACCCGCGGCTCGCCCCCTATGCGCGGATGCGCGAGCGCGACCTCGTCGGCCGTGAAGGCCGCTTCGTCGTCGAGGGCGAGGTGACCCTGCGGCTGCTGCTCTCGGGCCGTGCGCGCTTCCGGGCCGAATCGGTCCTGCTCGCCCCGGAGCGCCTCGACGGGCTCGCCGGGGCGCTCGAGGCCTGCCCAGAGCCGCCGCCGGTCTACCTCGCGGGCAAGGCGGCGATGAGCGCCGTGACCGGGTTCCCGATCCATCGCGGCGTGCTCGCGATCGGCATCCGCGGCGAGGACCCCACTCCTGCCGCCCTGGTGCCGGACGCCCCCGCCCCGGCACTGGTCGTCGGCCTCGCCGGCCTGACCAACCACGACAACGTCGGCGCCCTGTTCCGCAACGCGGCCGCCTTCGGCGCCGACGCCGTCCTGTGCGACGCGGCCACCTGCGATCCCCTCTACCGCAAGGCGATCCGCGTCTCGGCCGGCGCGGCGCTGACCGTCCCGTTCGCGCGCCTGCCGGCCGGGCAGGACTGGCTCTCCTTCGCCGGGGAACGGGACCTCGTGCCCCTCGCCCTGAGCCCGGCGGGCGCCACCGACCTCGCGGACCTGCCCGCCCTCCCCCGCGCCCTGCTCCTCCTCGGGACGGAGGGGCCTGGGCTGCCGGGAAGCCTGCTGGCGCGGGCGCGCGGCCTGCGCATCCCGATGGCACCGGGCTTCGATTCCCTGAACGTCGCCACGGCGGGCGCCATCGCCCTGCATCACCTCGCCCGGATGCGGGACCGGCTGTCATGAACCTCCCGGCGCGCGACAAAGGGCTGCAATTGCCGTACCCTGGGGGGACGCTAGCTTGGCTGGATGCGTCGGCGGAGACGGATAGTCCCGCGCGGTGTCGCGTGCGCACGGAAATTCGGGAGTCGGTGGCGTTGCTTCAGTCAGGGGACGGTTTGCGGACCTTGTCCGGGCGCCGGGTCGTCGTCGTCGGGGCGGGCCCCGGCGGGCTGGCCACGGCACTCCTGCTGGCGCGGGCCGGCATCCACGTCACGCTGTTCGAGAAGGACGGGCAGGTCGGCGGCCGGACCAAGACGGTGGACGCGCCGGGCGGCTACCGCTTCGACATCGGCCCGACCTTCTTCCTCTATCCCCAGATCCTGGCCGACATCTTCGAGAGCTGCGGCGAGCGCCTGGAGGGTCACGTCAAGCTGGAGCGGCTCGATCCGCAATACCACCTCGTGTTCGAGGCGGGCGGCGAGATCCGCGCCACCGGCGACATGGAGCGCCTGGAGGCCGAGGTCGCCCGCATCGCCCCCGACGACGCGAAGAACGTGAAGAAATTCTTCGCCGACAACCGGGTGAAGCTGAAGTTCTTCAAGCCGGTGCTGGAGCAGGCGTTCCACACGCTGCGCAGCATGGCGAGCCCCGGCATGCTGCGGGCGCTGCCCCACCTGCATCCCGGCCGCAGCGTCGACCGGGACCTGCGGCGCTACTTCGCCGACCCGCGGGTGCGCCTCGCCTTCGCCTTCCAGACCAAATACCTCGGGATGTCGCCCTTCCGCTGCCCGAGCCTGTTCACGATCCTCTCGTTCCTCGAATACGAGCACGGGGTCTACCATCCCGTAGGTGGCTGCGGCGCGGTCTCGGAGGCGATGGCGGGCCTGTGCCGCCGCATGGGCGTCGACCTTCGCCTCGGCGAGGCCGTGGAGCGCGTGACCTTCGCCGGCAAACGCGCCGACGGCGTCATGGTCGGCGGCCAGCACGTCCGCGCCGACGCGGTGGTGATCAACGGCGATTTCGCCAAGGTCATCCAGGACCTCGTCCCGGAAACGCACCGCCCCCGCTGGCGCGACGCCAAGATCGGGAAGGCCCGGCTCTCCTGCTCGACCTTCATGATGTATCTCGGCATCGAAGGTAAGATGCCGGCCGGGCTCGGGCACCACACCATCCTGCTGGCCGAGGCATACGAGCGCAACATCGCCGAGATCACGGAGGGCACGCTGCCGATGCAGCCCTCCCTCTACGTCCAGCACGCCGGCTACACCGACGGCGGCATGGCGCCGCCGGGCCACACCGCCCTGTACGTCCTCGTCCCCGTGCCGAACCTGAAGGCCGGGATCGACTGGGCGCGGACGCGCGCCTCGTATCGCGCCCTGGTGCTGGAGAGGCTGAAGCTCCTCGGGCTGGACGACATCGAAGGGCGCATCCGCTACGAGCGCATCGTCGACCCGACCGAGTGGCGCGACGGCTTCTCCGTGTACGAAGGCGCCACCTTCAACCTCGCCCACGACCTGATGCAGATGCTCTACTTCCGGCCCCACAACCGCTTCGGGCCGGGCCTCTACCTCGTCGGCGGCGGCACCCATCCGGGCTCCGGCCTGCCGGTGATCTACGAGGGCGCCCGCATCTCGGCCCGCCTGCTGATCGAGGAACTGGCCGGGGCGCGGGTGGCCGCCGATTCCGGCCTTCCGGAGACGGCCGCCCTCGCCACCGGCGGCGAGGCGTCGTGAGTGCCGTTCCGCTCGCCCGGGGCGGCCTCGGCCCGATCGTCGCGGGCGCGCTGATGCTCGCCTGGCCGGCCCTGGCCGCCACGGTGGAGGTGGAGGTCGATGGCATCGAGGCGGGCGGCCCCGTCTACGTCGCCCTCTGCCAGGGCGGTCTCACGGAGGCGTCCTGCACGGACGGGCAGGATGCGTCGGCCGGCGGGGCGAGCCGGCGTTTCGTCTTCCGCGACGTGGAGGCAGGCACCTACGCGGTCGCCGCCTTCCAGGACATGAACGGCAACCGCCGCCTCGACCGCACCGGCCTCGGCCTGCCGCAGGAGCCCTACGGCTTCTCCGGCGATGCCGGCCGCAGGGCCCGGCCCGACTTCGCCCGCGCCGCCTTCGGCCTGCGCGAGCCCGGCACCGTGATCCGGGTGCGGCTCGTCCGCGCCCTCGCGCGGCGCTGACGGGGCGGATGGCGACGCCCGAACCCCTGGTCCGGGTCTCGCAGGCGGTGCTGGCCTATCGGGAGCGGCGCGTGCTGGACGGCGTCGACCTCGACCTCGTATCCGGGCGGGTCCTGGCGCTGCTCGGCCCCAACGGGGCCGGCAAGACCTCGCTGATGCGCCTCGTCGCCGGCCGCCTCGCCCCGCGTTCCGGCAGCGTGCGGGTGCTGGATGCCGACCCGTTCCGGGAGCCCGCCGCCCGGCGGGCCATCGGCTGGGTGCCCCAGGAGATCGCGCTCTATCCCCGCCTCACCGTGGCGGAGAACCTCGGCGTGTTCGCCCAGTTGGCCGGCGTGACGCGGCGCGGGCGCCGGGCGGCCGTCGCGGCCGCCCTGGATCTGGCCGAGATCGCGGACGTCTCCGGCCGGCCGGTCGGCCTGCTCTCCGGGGGCTACCAGCGCCGGGTCAACATCGCGGTGAGCCTGATGGGCGGCCCCCGCCTCGTCCTCCTCGACGAGCCGACGCAAGGGGTGGATCTGGCCGCCCGCGCCGCGATCCACGCGGTGCTCGGGCGGCTGCGGGCGGAGGGCACCGCGATCCTGCTCGCCACCCACGATTTCGCCGAGGCCGGCCACCTCGCCGACCGCGTCGCCGTCCTGGCGCGGGGGCGGGTCGTCCGCGAGGGCGACCTTGCCGGCCTGCTCGCGCAACTCCGCACCGGGGCGCCCGAGCGGGAGGTTCTGCTGGGCGCCCCCGCCGAACTTGCGGCGGAGGCGGTTTTGCGGCGGGCCGGCTTCGCCCCGGCCGAGGCCGGGCCGGCCGGGCCGTCCCTGACCTGGCGCACCGCCGGCCGTCCTGAGCAGGGCCTCGACGGGGCGGCCCTGCTCGGGGCGCTGCGCGCCCAGGGCGTCCCCGCGGCCGAGATCCGCGTGCGGACGCCGGGGCTGGAGGCCCTCTACCTCGATGCCCTGACGCCACGCCCCGTCCCGGATGCGCCGCGCCCCCTGATGGCCGGGGCGTCCCGATGATCGGCGCCGCCTTCCGCGTCATGCTGCTCAGCCTGCTGCGCGACCGTGCCGCGCTGGTGATGGCCTTCGTCCTGCCCACCGTGATCTTCTCGATCTTCGCCGCGATCTTCTCCGGGGCTGTCGGCGACCGCATCCGCATCCATCTCGGATTGGCCGACCTCGCCGGCACCCCGACGACGCAGCGCCTGATGGGCGCGTTGGAGGCCGACCCGTCCCTGCGCGTCACGCGCCTGCACGGCGCGAGCCTGGACGACGTGACCCGCGCCGTCCGGTCCGGGGAGGTCGACGTGGCGCTGGTGCTGCGCGGCGACCTCGCCGCCGCCGCCCCCGCCGCCGCCCCCGCGCCGGCCGACCAGCCGGTGGTGCTGGTCGAGAACCCGGCCCGGGCCCTGGCGAGCCCGATCGCCCTCGGCCAGCTCCAGCGGGTGCTGAACGAGGCCCTGCCCGACGTGGTGCTCTCCCGCATCGTCGCCGACGTGGAGCGCAGCGGCAAGATCGGCCCGGACGAGCGCGCCTTCCTCGACGAGGCCTTCGCCGAGCAGCGCGCCCGGAAGGAGCCCTTCTCCTTCGCCGCCCTGGTCGAGCGCCGCAGCACGGCCGCGACGGCGGCCAACGCGCGGGTGAGCTACTATGCCGGCGCCATCACGGCGGTGTTCCTGCTGTTTGCCGCGATGCAGGGGGCGATGTCCCTCGTCGAGGAGCGGTCCTCGGGCCTGGCCGACCGCCTGATGGCCGGCCCCGGCGGGCTCGCCGTGATCGTGCTCGGCAAGTTCGGCTTCCTGACCCTCCAGGGCGTGGTCCAGGCCGGCCTGATCTTCTCAGCCGCCGCCCTCCTCTACGGCGTCGAGATCGGCCCGCACTGGCCGGCCTTCCTCGTCACCTGCCTCCTTGTCTCCGGCATGGCGGCCGGCCTGGCGCTCGCGGCCTGCGCGGCCTCCGCGACCCGCCAGCAGGCGCATCTCGCCTCGACCTTCGGCGTGCTCCTGCTCTCGGCCGTGGGCGGCAGCATGGTCCCCCGCTTCCTGATGCCCCCCTGGCTCCAGCAGGCCGGCTGGTTCACTCCGAACGCCTGGGCGATCGAGGCGTATCAGGGGGCCCTGGGCGAGGGGCTTGGGGCCGCGCTCCCGGCCTGGGGCGTGCTCGCGGCCCTGGCGCTCGCCGGGCTGGGGGTGGCGCTCGGGCTGGTGGGGCGGCGGGTGGCCTGAGAGCGGGACGCGCTTCTCCTCAACCCGGCACGTTTCGACCGCAACACCCGAACAACCAGTCTGACTTCCCCCGCGTCCACGCGCGCGAGCCTGTCCATGACGGCTCGGTCGTGATCGTCCCCAACCTGTCGAGAGGCCCGCAATGCGCCTTCTTTGCCCGCGCTCACGATCATCTCGAAATCCTGCCCGACCTCGTCAGCAAGGCTCTCGCGATCGAGGCGGATGGGTCCGTCACGGTCTTTCCGTTGCCCGACGCCGAATTCTAAGCCCTGTGAGTGACTTTTCGGGCAAGCTGCACCGCGAGCGCGACGCGTTAGCGCGTTGACCGGCCTCGCATGTGGCCTAGCTTCACGCCGGAGAGGGGCGTTGCGTGGCGCTCGGGGAGTGACGTTCCAGATGAGCCAGGATTCCTCGGTCGCCGTCATCGGCAGCGGGCTGGGCGGTTTGGCCGCCGCCTGCGTCTCGGCCGCGCGCGGCCACCGCGTCACCCTCTACGACAAGAACGACTGGCTCGGCGGCAAGGCCGCGGTGTTGCACGAGGGCGGTTTCCGCTTCGATATGGGGCCGACCATCCTCACCGTGCCCCGCGTGCTGGAGCGCATCTTCGCGGAAGCCGGGCGCGACCTGCGCGACTACCTCGACCTGCGCCGCCTCGACCCGCAATGGCGCTGCTTCTTCGACGACGGCACCCGCATCGACCTGATGCAGGACGTCGAGCGCATGGCCGGCGACATGGAGCGCTTCGCCCCCGGCACCGGGGACGGCTACAAAAAATTCCTCTCCATCTCGGAGAACCTGCACCAAGTTTCGGAAAAGTTCTTCTTCTGGAAGCCGGTGGAGGACCTGTTCGACACCATCAACATCCGCGCCAACATGAACCCCGGGACGCTCCGCGACGTGCTGTCCCTGCGCATGCACGCCTCGGTGGCGAGCACCATCCGCGGCAAGGTCAAGGATGCGCGGCTGGCGCAGATGCTCGACCATTTCGTGCAATATGTCGGCTCCTCCCCCTACGGCGCGCCGGCCGTGCTCTGCGCCATCGCCCACATGCAGACGGCCGAAGGCGTCTGGTATCCGATGGGCGGCACCCGCGCCGTGGCCGAGGCCCTGGCGAGGCTCGCGGGCGAACTCGGCGCCACCCTCAAGCCCGGCCTTGAGGTGACGGGCCTCACCATCGACAAGGGGACCGTCACGGGCGTGCGCACCCGCGAAGGCGAGACGCCCTTCGACGCGGTGATCTCGAACATGGATTCGGTGCGCACCTACACCGAGCTCGTCGGCGGCGAGGCGGGCCGGGCCTACGCGAAGAAGAACCCCGAGCCGGCCTGCTCCGGCGTGGTGCTCTATCTGGGCCTGAACCGGCGCTACGAGCACCTGAACCACCACGACTTCGTCTTCTCCCGCGACCCGGAAGAGGAGTTCGACTGGATCTACCGCAAGGGCGAGCCGGCCCCCGACCCGACCGCCTACCTCGCCGCCCCCTCCTCCACCGACCCGTCCGTGGCGCCCGACGGCGGCGAGGCCCTCTACGTCCTGGTGCACACGCCCTACCTGCGGCCGCACCACGACTGGAAGACGATGTTCCCGGCCTACCGGCAGGTGATCCTGGACAAGCTCAAGCGCACGGCCGGGATGCCGGACCTGGAAGAGCGCATCGTGGTCGAGCGCCACCTGACGCCGCAGGACATCCACGAGCGCTACAAGGTCCTGAACGGGGCGATCTACGGGCTGGCCTCCCACGGCAAGGTCATGGGTGCCTTCAAGCCCGGCAACCGCTCGCGGCAGGTGCGCGGCCTCTACCTCGCGGGCGGCGCCGCCCATCCGGGGCCGGGCATGCCGATGGTGATGATGTCGGGCTGGATCGCCGCCGACGCGCACGACCAGGACGCCCGCGGCGACCTGCGCAAATCCGCGTGAGCACGTCCGCGGGGCGCAGGCAGGGCGAGGCCGGGCCGGAGCCGATCTCGCCCGTGATCTGGCGCTTCATGGTGGCGTGGTTCGGGCGCTTCCTGCGCCGGCACATGAACGCCCTGCGCCTGCCTCGCTGGGGCACGCCGCCCGACGCGTCCCATGCCGGGCCGTTGGTGATCTATTCCAACCACCCGTCCTGGTGGGACGCGTGCGTGATCATCCTCCTGGGCGGCCTGCTGTTTCCCGGGCGCGAGAACCGCGCCCCCTTCGACGCGCGGATGCTCGAGCGCTACGGCATCTTCCGGCGCCTCGGCGCCTTCCCCGTCGACCTCGACAGCCCCCGCGGCGCCGCCCAGTTCCTGGCCGCCGTGCGGGCGATCCTGACCCGGCCGGCCCAGGTGATCTGGATCACGGCGCAGGGGCGCTTCGTGGACGTGCGCGCCCGGCCCCTCGACCTGCGCCCCGGCGTGGCGCGGCTGGCCGAGATCGCCCCCGATGCCCTGTTCGTGCCGCTCGCCCTCGAATACGCCTTCTGGGACGAGCGCGGCGCGGAGGTCTTCGCCGCCTTCGGGGCGGCCATCCCAGCCTCCGAGCTGCTGGCCCTGCCGCGGCCCGAGCGCCTCGCCCATCTGGAGGCCGCCCTCACCGCGACCCTCGATCGCCTCGCCGCCGACGTGGTCTCCCGCGAGCCCGAGCGCTTCCGGGACCTGGTGTCGGGCGCCAAGGGGATCGGCGGGCTCTACGACGGCTGGCGCCGGCTCGCGGCCCTCGTCTCCGGGCGTTCCTTCGACCCGGCCCATCGCGCCGACCCCCGCAGGCTCGTGAAGTGATGCTCGATCTCGCGCTGGTGGTCCTCGCGCTGCTCTGCCTCGTCGTGGCCCTCCAGCCCGTGCTGTTTGCCGGCATGAACCTGCCCCTGCTGCGCACCCCGGTGCCGGACGCGGGCGCGGGCGGCCTCGTCTCGATCCTGATCCCGGCCCGCAACGAGGCGGCCAACATCGCCCGCACCGTCCGTGCGGCGCTCGCGAGCACGGGCGTGCCCGTCGAGGTGCTGGTCGGGGACGACCATTCCACCGACGCGACGCCCGAGATCGTCCGCGGGATCGCGGATCCGCGCCTGCGCCTCGTCCCGGTGCCGGCCCTGCCCGAGGGCTGGACCGGCAAGAACCACGCCTGCGCCCATCTGGCGGAGCAGGCGCGGGGGGCGCACCTGCTGTTCATCGACGCCGACGTCCACCTCGAACCTGTGGCAGCCGCCGCGCTGGCGGCGCAGGCCCGCACCAGCGGGGCGGCCCTGGTCAGCGGCGTGCCGCGCCAAGTCATGGGCTCGCCGGGCGAGATGCTCACCGTGCCGATGATCAACTTCCTTCTCGTCGGCTACCTGCCCGTGCCGATGATGCGCGCGTCCCGCGACCCGGCGCTGGGGGCGGCCTGCGGGCAGCTGGTGCTGGTCGACCGAGCCGCCTACCACGCGGCCGGCGGCCACGGTGCCATCCGCGAGACCCTGCACGACGGCGTGCGCCTGCCCCGCCTGATGCGGGCGGCCGGCCATCGCACCGACCTCGTCGCGGGCCATCGGCTCGCGGCCTGCCGGATGTATGCGGGCTTCCGGCAATCCTGGGCCGGGTTCTCCAAGAACGCCCACGAGGGCATGGCCACGCCCCGCGCCCTGCCGGTCTGGACGGCGCTGCTATTGCTGGGCCAGGTCGTCCCCTGGCTCCTCGTGCCGGCCGGCCTGTTCGGGCTGCTCCCCTTCA
Organism: Methylobacterium trifolii; assembly: GCF_022179685.1. GTDB lineage: Bacteria > Pseudomonadota > Alphaproteobacteria > Rhizobiales > Beijerinckiaceae > Methylobacterium > Methylobacterium trifolii. Next base: position 526 of record NZ_BPRB01000147.1, on the reverse strand, counting down.
TGGCCTTCGCCGCGGCCCTGGCCGCGCTCGCCCTGTCGCTCGCCGCCCGCGCGGCGATCACGCTCCGGTCCCGCGAGCCGCTGCCGACGATCCTGCTGCATCCGGCGACCGTGCTGGTGGCGCTGGCGATCCAGTGGAACGTGCTGCTGCGCCGCGAGCGCGCCGGGGCCGCGACCTGGAAGGGCCGCAGCTACCCGGTCGGCGGCGCCTGAGTCTCGGACATGATCCAGGCCGCCGTACCCGGATCCGCATCCGCCACGGGCAGGTACAGGAGGATCGGCGTCTCGTAGGGGTGTCGGGCCTTCAGCGCCGCCGCCAGGTCCTGCTTCAGCCCCTCGCGGCTCTTGAGGATCGCCACCACCTCCTCGCCCCGCTCCACCGCGCCCTTCCAGGCGTAGACCGAGCGCATGCCGGGCAGCACGTTGACGCAGGCGACGAGTCTGTCGCGGACCAGCGCCTCGCCGATATCGAGGGCCGTCCCGGCATCGGGGAAGGTGGTATAGACGAGGAGCGGCCGCTCCATGCT
>NZ_BPRB01000146.1 GCF_022179685.1 Methylobacterium trifolii | reverse complement strand
CGAACGTGCCAAGCATATTAAGCCACTTCTCCTCATCCAACGCGTCAGTTTTTGACAGAATCGTTAGTTGATGGCGAAAGGTCGCAAAGTAAGAGCTTCTCGAGCTGCGCAAGGATAGGTCGAATTTTCTCATTTTCCGCCAGCAGTCCACTTCGATTTAATTCGTAAACAAGCAGTAGTAATTCCTGCTTTATCAAGATAATTTTTCGACTCATCAGAAATATCCGAAAGTGTTAACTTCTGCGTCATGGAAGCGATAAAACTCTGCAGGTTGGATACGCCAATCATTTTTATCGAAGCGCGCATAAATTTGAGCAGATTTGTCGTCACAGGTTGCGCCGCCAAAACGTCGGCTACAGTAACTTTTCCCAGCCTCAATCTCATCTCTCTTTTTGCGTTCTGCTTCAATATCTGGTTGAACGGCGTCGCGTCGTAACCCAGCTTGGTAAGTTGGATTAAGCACTCCGTGGACAGATTTGTCATTGTGAGCATTTTCATCCCGAAGTTGCGGCTCATTCTGATTCTGAACAGCTTCTTGGGAAGTAGCGACAGCTTGGTTTTTAGTGAGTTGTTCCATTCTTTAGCTCCTAGACCTTTAGCAGCAAGGTCCATATCTGACTTTTTGTTAACGTATTTAGCCACATAGAAACCAACAGCCATATAACTGGTAGCTTTAAGCGGCTCACCTTTAGCATCAACAGGCCACAACCAACCAGAACGTGAAAAAGCGTCCTGCGTGTAGCGAACTGCGATGGGCATACTGTAACCATAAGGCCACGTATTTTGCAAGCTATTTAACTGGCGGCGATTGCGTACCCGACGACCAAAATTAGGGTCAACGCTACCTGTAGGAAGTGTCCGCATAAAGTGCACCGCATGGAAATGAAGACGGCCATTAGCTGTACCATACTCAGGCACACAAAAATACTGATAGCAGTCGGCGTGTGAATCATTAGCCTTGCGACCCTCGGCAGCAAGAACCATACGACCAATATCACGAAAATAGTCACGCAAAGCATTGGGATTATCATAAAACGCCTCTAATCGGTCGTCAGCCAACGTGAGAGTGTCAAAAACGATAAACCAACCATCAGCATGAGCCTGTCGCATTGCATTCATCAAACGCTGAATAGCAAAGCCTCTACGCGATTTCATAGTGGAGGCCTCCAGCAATCTTGAACACTCATCCTTAATACCTTTCTTTTTGGGGTAATTATACTCATCGCGAATATCCTTAAGAGGGCGTTCAGCAGCCAGCTTGCGGCAAAACTGCGTAACCGTCTTCTCGTTCTCTAAAAACCATTTTTCGTCCCCTTCGGGGCGGTGGTCTATAGTGTTATTAATATCAAGTTGGGGGAGCACATTGTAGCATTGTGCCAATTCATCCATTAACTTCTCAGTAACAGATACAAACTCATCACGAACGTCAGAAGCAGCCTTATGGCCGTCAACATACATATCACCATTATCGAACTCAACGCCCTGCATACGAAAAGACAGAATCTCTTCCAAGAGCTTGATGCGGTTATCCATCTGCTTATGGAAGCCAAGCATTGGGGATTGAGAAAGAGTAGAAATGCCACAAGCCTCAATAGCAGGTTTAAGAGCCTCGATACGCTCAAAGTCAAAATAATCAGCGTGACATTCAGAAGGGTAATAAGAACGAACCATAAAAAAGCCTCCAAGATTTGGAGGCATGAAAACATACAATTGGGAGGGTGTCAATCCTGACGGTTATTTCCTAGACAAATTAGAGCCAATACCATCAGCTTTACCGTCTTTCCAGAAATTGTTCCAAGTATCGGCAACAGCTTTATCAATACCATGAAAAATATCAACCACACCAGAAGCAGCATCAGTGACGACATTAGAAATATCCTTTGCAGTAGCGCCAATATGAGAAGAGCCATACCGCTGATTCTGCGTTTGCTGATGAACTAAGTCAACCTCAGCACTAACCTTGCGAGTCATTTCTTTGATTTGGTCATTGGTAAAATACTGACCAGCCGTTTGAGCTTGAGTAAGCATTTGGCGCATAATCTCGGAAACCTGCTGTTGCTTGGAAAGATTGGTGTTTTCCATAATAGACGCAACGCGAGCAGTAGACTCCTTCTGTTGATAAGCAAGCATCTCATTTTGTGCATATACCTGGTCTTTCGTATTCTGGCGTGAAGTCGCCGACTGAATGCCAGCAATCTCTTTTTGAGTCTCATTTTGCATCTCGGCAATCTCTTTCTGATTGTCCAGTTGCATTTTAGTAAGCTCTTTTTGATTCTCAAATCCGGCGTCAACCATACCAGCAGAGGAAGCATCAGCACCAGCACGCTCCCAAGCATTAAGCTCAGGAAATGCAGCAGCAAGATAATCACGAGTATCCTTTCCTTTATCAGCGGCAGACTTGCCACCAAGTCCAACCAAATCAAGCAACTTATCAGAAACGGCAGAAGTGCCAGCCTGCAACGTACCTTCAAGAAGTCCTTTACCAGCTTTAGCCATAGCACCAGAAACAAAACTAGGGACGGCCTCATCAGGGTTAGGAACATTAGAGCCTTGAATGGCAGATTTAATACCAGCATCACCCATGCCTACAGTATTGTTATCGGTAGCAAGCACATCACCTTGAATGCCACCGGAGGCGGCTTTTTGACCGCCTCCAAACAATTTAGACATGGCGCCACCAGCAAGAGCAGAAGCAATACCGCCAGCAATAGCACCAAACATAAATCACCTCACTTAAGTGGCTGGAGACAAATAATCTCTTTAATAACCTGATTCAGCGAAACCAATCCGCGGCATTTAGTAGCGGTAAAGTTAGACCAAACCATGAAACCAACATAAACATTATTGCCCGGCGTACGGGGAAGGACGTCAATAGTCACACAGTCCTTGACGGTATAATAACCACCATCATGGCGACCATCCAAAGGATAAACATCATAGGCAGTCGGGAGGGTAGTCGGAACCGAAGAAGACTCAAAGCGAACCAAACAGGCAAAAAATTTAGGGTCGGCATCAAAAGCAATATCAGCACCAACAGAAACAACCTGATTAGCGGCGTTGACAGATGTATCCATCTGAATGCAATGAAGAAAACCACCATTACCAGCATTAACCGTCAAACTATCAAAATATAACGTTGACGATGTAGCTTTAGGTGTCTGTAAAACAGGTGCCGAAGAAGCTGGAGTAACAGAAGTGAGAACCAGCTTATCAGAAAAAAAGTTTGAATTATGGCGAGAAATAAAAGTCTGAAACATGATTAAACTCCTAAGCAGAAAACCTACCGCGCTTCGCTTGGTCAACCCCTCAGCGGCAAAAATTAAAATTTTTACCGCTTCGGCGTTATAACCTCACACTCAATCTTTTATCACGAAGTCATGATTGAATCGCGAGTGGTCGGCAGATTGCGATAAACGGTCACATTAAATTTAACCTGACTATTCCACTGCAACAACTGAACGGACTGGAAACACTGGTCATAATCATGGTGGCGAATAAGTACGCGTTCTTGCAAATCACCAGAAGGCGGTTCCTGAATGAATGGGAAGCCTTCAAGAAGGTGATAAGCAGGAGAAACATACGAAGGCGCATAACGATACCACTGACCCTCAGCAATCTTAAACTTCTTAGACGAATCACCAGAACGGAAAACATCCTTCATAGAAATTTCACGCGGCGGCAAGTTGCCATACAAAACAGGGTCGCCAGCAATATCGGTATAAGTCAAAGCACCTTTAGCGTTAAGGTACTGAATCTCTTTAGTCGCAGTAGGCGGAAAACGAACAAGCGCAAGAGTAAACATAGTGCCATGCTCAGGAACAAAGAAACGCGGCACAGAATGTTTATAGGTCTGTTGAACACGACCAGAAAACTGGCCTAACGACGTTTGGTCAGTTCCATCAACATCATAGCCAGATGCCCAGAGATTAGAGCGCATGACAAGTAAAGGACGGTTGTCAGCGTCATAAGAGGTTTTACCTCCAAATGAAGAAATAACATCATGGTAACGCTGCATGAAGTAATCACGTTCTTGGTCAGTATGCAAATTAGCATAAGCAGCTTGCAGACCCATAATGTCAATAGATGTGGTAGAAGTCGTCATTTGGCGAGAAAGCTCAGTCTCAGGAGGAAGCGGAGCAGTCCAAATGTTTTTGAGATGGCAGCAACGGAAACCATAACGAGCATCATCTTGATTAAGCTCATTAGGGTTAGCCTCGGTACGGTCAGGCATCCACGGCGCTTTAAAATAGTTGTTATAGATATTCAAATAACCCTGAAACAAATGCTTAGGGATTTTATTGGTATCAGGGTTAATCGTGCCAAGAAAAGCGGCATGGTCAATATAACCAGTAGTGTTAACAGTCGGGAGAGGAGTGGCATTAACACCATCCTTCATGAACTTAATCCACTGTTCACCATAAACGTGACGATGAGGGACATAAAAAGTAAAAATGTCTACAGTAGAGTCAATAGCAAGGCCACGACGCAATGGAGAAAGACGGAGAGCGCCAACGGCGTCCATCTCGAAGGAGTCGCCAGCGATAACCGGAGTAGTTGAAATGGTAATAAGACGACCAATCTGACCAGCAAGGAAGCCAAGATGGGAAAGGTCATGCGGCATACGCTCGGCGCCAGTTTGAATATTAGACATAATTTATCCTCAAGTAAGGGGCCGAAGCCCCTGCAATTAAAATTGTTGACCACCTACATACCAAAGACGAGCGCCTTTACGCTTGCCTTTAGTACCTCGCAACGGCTGCGGACGACCAGGGCGAGCGCCAGAACGTTTTTTACCTTTAGACATTACATCACTCCTTCTGCACGTAATTTTTGACGCACGTTTTCTTCTGCGTCAGTAAGAACGTCAGTGTTTCCTGCGCGTACACGCAAGGTAAACGCGAACAATTCAGCGGCTTTAACCGGACGCTCGACGCCATTAATAATGTTTTCCGTAAATTCAGCGCCTTCCATGATGAGACAGGCCGTTTGAATGTTGACGGGATGAACATAATAAGCAATGACGGCAGCAATAAACTCAACAGGAGCAGGAAAGCGAGGGTATCCTACAAAGTCCAGCGTACCATAAACGCAAGCCTCAACGCAGCGACGAGCACGAGAGCGGTCAGTAGCAATCCAAACTTTGTTACTCGTCAGAAAATCGAAATCATCTTCGGTTAAATCCAAAACGGCAGAAGCCTGAATGAGCTTAATAGAGGCCAAAGCGGTCTGGAAACGTACGGATTGTTCAGTAACTTGACTCATGATTTCTTACCTATTAGTGGTTGAACAGCATCGGACTCAGATAGTAATCCACGCTCTTTTAAAATGTCAACAAGAGAATCTCTACCATGAACAAAATGTGACTCATATCTAAACCAGTCCTTGA
>NZ_BPRB01000145.1 GCF_022179685.1 Methylobacterium trifolii | reverse complement strand
CCGGCGGGAACGCCCGTGGTGCTGGTGTTCCCGCCGGCACGCGGGCGAGCGCCGACGCGAAGCGCGCGGCGGCCGGGAACGGGCCGGCCCGGTGCGGGTCGGGCGTGTCCGGCGCGCGCCGCTCCCGGTCGGCCACGAGGCGCGGGTCGTCGGCATAGCCCAGGCGCAGGTAGTCGGGCTCGTAATCCCACCAGCCGTCCGCCTGGGCGAGCGGCCGGCGCCGACGCAGCAGCCAGCCGATGCGGCCGGCCACCTCCTGCGCCACGGAGAAGCGCAGCAGCCCGCGCAGGTAGGCGGGCGTGTCGGCGGCAAACAGCCAGAACGGGAACGGCTTGGCGTTGGGGAGCGCCGGGTCGTCGGTGCACCAATATTCGTCGGCCGCGATCACCAGGGCCGCGGGGGCCGGGTGATGGCGCAGATACCAGTCGAGGAGCAGGAACTGCTCGCCGGGCCCCGTGGCGGGCACGGAGAGCTGCACGAAGGGGATGCCGGTCAGCGCCGTGAGGCGGGCCGGCTCCACGAGCTGGATGTGCGAGTTGCCGATCAGCGCTCCCGTGAAGGCGGGGTCGCGCCCGCGGCTGGCGGCGGCCGTGCGCGGCCCCTGCGGGCGCACGCCGCCGACCGAGAACCGGACTGAGCGCCCGCTGTCGTAGGGGTCGATGGCGTAGGCCAGCGCGAGGTAGCCGGCGAGACACGCCGCCGCCGTCGCACTCATCACCGTCGCGAAGCGGCGCCAGGGCCGCGGGGCTGGGGGCGCCATCCTCAGAACTGGAAGTAGATGAACTCGTAGTTCGCATCGTCCCCGATCTTCAGGAGCACGATCACGAACAGGAGTCCGAAGCCGAAGGCCAGGAGGCGGCTGGGCGGCAGCCGGTGCACCGCGACCCACGCGCTCGGGCCGATCGTGGCGACGGCGGCCGCGAAGGCGATGGTGCGCCACTTGAAGCCGGAGCCCGCGGGCGCGAGGCCGAACAGCCCCTTGAACACGGCAAGCGCCGCCTCGAAGCTGGTGGCGCGGAACAGCACCCAGGTCAGGGTCACGAAGGCCGCCGTCAGGAGCCAGCCGAGCATCGCCGGCACCCGCAGGCCCGCGCGCCGGCCGAGCACCCCGGCGCCGAGGCCAAGCCCGTGCAGGGCCCCCCAGGCGAGGAAGGTGAGGCCCGCCCCGTGCCAGAGGCCGCCCAGCGTCATGGTGGCGAAGAGCGCGCCGAGCTGGAGCGCCAGCCCCCGCCGGTTGCCGCCGAGCGCGATGTAGAGGTAGTCGCGCAGGAAGCGCGACAGGGTCATGTGCCAGCGCCGCCAGAAGTCGCGCAAGCTCGTGGCGCGGTAGGGCACGTCGAAGTTCTGCGGCAGGACGAGGCCGAAGAGCAGGGCGATGCCCAACGCCATGTCGGTGTAGCCGGAGAAGTCGAAGTAGATCTGGAAGGTGAAGCCGAGCGTCGCCTGCCACGCCTCGGCCACCGTCACCACCTTGCCGGCGGCGGCGGCCTGGAACACCGGGTTGACGTAGCCGGCGAGCGGATCGCCGAGGAAGACCTTCTTGGCGAGCCCCACCGTGAGCAGCATCAGCCCGCGCCCGATGCGCTCGGCCGCGTCCGGGCGCGCGTAGGGGCGCTCGTCGAACTGGTGCATGATCTCGCTCCAGCGCACGAGCGGGCCGGCGAGAACCTGCGGGAAGAAGGCGATGTAGAGGGCGTATTTCACCAGCCCGAAGGCCGGCGCGCGCCCGGCCCTGAGGTCGCTCAGGTACATGATGTGGTGGAAGGTGAAGAACGAGATGCCGAGCGGCAGCACCCAGCCGAGCCTGGGCGCATCGAGGCCGGGGATCAGATTGGCGAGGTCGCTGAAGAAATCGAGGTACTTGAACAGCCCCAGCACCGCGAGGTTGGCGCCGATCGCCAGGGGGATCAGCACGGCCCGCCGGGTGCCGAGATACGCGCGGGCCACCCACCAGTTGAGCAGGATCGAGCCGAGCAGCAGGGGCACGAAGCGCGGGTCCCACCAGCCGTAGAAGACGAGGGAGAGCAGGACGAGGACCGGCAGGCGCCAGGCCGGCCGGAAGCGCTCGGCCAGGCCGTGCAGGATCAGCGCGGCCGGCAGGAAGGCGAGGAGGAAGACGAAGGAGTTGAACAGCATCGGGCGTCGGGCCGGCGCGACGGGACGGCCCGGCCGCGCCGCCGTGTTCCATGTGCTCGGGCGGCCGCCTTGTCGGGGATCGGGGAGAGCGCGTCAATCTGCGGGCGTCAGACCCCGCGGGAGACTTCCAGCTTGGCGAGTTCGACGGCCGCCCGCAGCTCGATGTCGGCGATCAGGCCGTCGAGGCGGGGGTCGCCGGAGGCCGAGGCGCGCTCCGAGAGGCGGCCGGCGATGGCGCGCAGCTCGTGCGTTCCGACCTTGCCCGAGAGCAGGGCGTATTTCAGCCGGTCGAGGCCGTCGAGGAGGTCGTGGCCGCGCTTGGCCGTGCGGCGGCGGCGTTCGGCCGGCGTGTCGGATTCGCCCTGGAGCATCAGCACCGCGTCGAGGCCGGCAAGCGATGCCGCCGCGGGCGGGGCGCTCGTTCCGGTGGCCGCGGGGGCGGAGCCGAGGCTGAAGCTCTGCGCGCCCTCGGCCCGGCGCCCCGTCGCGACGGTGGTCGTCGCCGTGGTCGGCAGGCGGGAATCGACACGCATGGTCTGGGATCGCTCCGGGCAGGACAGGCCCATGACCGGCCCGCATCCGACACTCGGCCGGCAGGGTTAACCAGCGGTAAACGGCCCGGCAGAACCTGCCGGGTCGGCAGGAAGCGCGCCGTCGCACCGGGCCGGCCGAATCGGGCATCCGATAAAAACCCGCATCCTTTCAAGGCCTTGCAACGAGACCGGGACTGGCACGGCCCTGGCAACGGAGCCGGAGCCAACATCCAAAAAGAACTCCAACCGACGCCCGGCATGATCCAGCGCCCCACCCGTCTCCGTCGAACGGCCCGCCTCGCACTGGCGCTCGCCGCCCTCGTGCTGGGCCTGTCCGGCCCGGCGTCGGCCCTGTCGCGGGTCAAGGACCTCGCCTCGATCGAGGGGGTGCGGCAGAACCAGCTCGTCGGCTACGGCATCGTGGTCGGCCTCAACGGCACCGGCGACACCCTCAACAACATCCCCTTCACCAAGCAGTCCCTCCAGGCGATGCTGGAGCGGCTGGGCGTCAACACGCGCGGCGCGACCATGCGCACGCAGAACCTGGCCGCGGTGATGGTGACGGCCAGCCTCCCGCCCTTCGCGGCGCAGGGCACGCGCATCGACGTCACGGTCTCGTCGCTGGGCGACGCCAAGTCCCTCCAGGGCGGCACGCTGCTGGTCACGCCGCTGCTGGGCGCGGACGGGGAGGTCTACGCCCTGGCGCAGGGCTCGGTGGCCATCGCCGGCTTCTCGGCGGAAGGGGATGCGGCCAAGATCACCCGCGGCGTGCCCACCAACGGGCGCATCTCGAACGGGGCCAACATCGAGCGCGAGATCGCGTTCAAGCTCAACGACGCCCGTTCCCTGCGCCTGTCCCTGCGCAACCCCGATTTCACCACCTCGAAGCGGATCGCGGCGGCCATCAACGACTTCATGGGCGCCGACACCGCCGAGCCGACCGACCCGGCCACCGTCACGATCCAGATCCCGGCCAAGTACAACGGCAACATGATCCGCCTCATCACCGAGGTGGAGCAGCTCAAGGTCGAGCCCGACCAGACCGCGCGGGTGGTGGTGGACGAGCGTTCCGGCATCATCGTCATGGGGCGCGACGTGCGCGTCTCCACCGTGGCGATCGCGCAGGGCAACCTCACCGTCACCATCACCGAGCAGCCGCAGGTGAGCCAGCCGGCGCCGCTCTCGAACGGGCGCACGACGGTGGTGCCGCGCACCGGCGTCAAGGTCGACACCGGGGACGGCAACAAGCTCGCCCTGGTCAAGGAGGGCGTGACCCTGCGCGACCTCGTGGACGGGCTCAACGCGCTGGGGGTCGGCCCCCGCGACCTGATCTCGATCCTGCAGGCGATCAAGGCCGCGGGCGCCCTGCAGGCCGACATCGAACTGATGTGATTCTTTCGGATTCCCTCTCAACCGGAGACCGTGACCCATGCTCCCGCTCGCAACCTTCGCGGCGTCCGCCGCCATCGGCGTCGGAAAGGCCATCGCCGGCAGCGTCGCCGAGACGGCCTCCAAGGCCGGCGCCACCGCTGCCGCCAAGGCGAAGAAGACCGCCACCGAGTTCGAATCGATGTTCCTGGAGCACAGCCTCGACCGGATCACCCAGTCCGAGGGCACGGACGGGCCGCTGGGCGAGAACGGCACCGGCGGCGGGGTCTACCGCTCGATGCTGACCAAGGAATACGCCGCGCAGATCACCAAGAGCGGCGGCGTCGGCATCGCCGATCAGGTCTACCGCGAGATGCTGAAGATGCAGACCGCCGCCAGCGGAGCCGCCCATGCTGCCACGTAATCCCGTCGCCGACCGGGCGTCCGCCGAGGCCCTCGTCGTCTCGGTCGCGGCGACCATGGAGGCCCTGGAGGCGCTGCTGGCCCGCGAGAGCGCCCACATCCGCGCCGGACGGCTGCGCGAGGGCCTGTCCGAATCCGAGGACAAGGCGGCGCTGGCCGGCGCCTACCTCCAGGGCCTGGAGACCGCCAAGGCCAACGCGGTGGCGCTCGCCCGCTTTACGCCGCAGGGCGTCGAGCGCCTGCGGGCGGCCCACCGCCGCTTCACCGGGGCGGTCGAGACCAACCAGATGGTGCTGGCCACCGCCCGCACCGTCTCCGAAGGGCTGATCAAGGCGCTGGCCGACGACATCGGCCGCGCGCGCGCGCCCACGGTCTACGGCTCACCCTCCCTCTCGCCCTCCCCTTACGGGCGCGGCACCCCGGGCGGTCCGCTGGTGTTCTCGCGCAGCCTCTGACCTGAGGCGGCGTGGATGACGGCCATTCCGGTCGGGAGACGAGCGCCTCTCCTCCCCCTTGCGGGGAGGAGCCGGAGGTGGGGGTGGTGCACGTGGCACCGCACCGCTCGATCCTGGGCCCCCTGTCCTAAAGGACTCTGGTATTCACGCACCTCGCGACGCTGGCGAACGAGGCGCGGGTCCCCTCTCCCGTGCGGGAGAGGGACAGGGTGAGGGGTGCGCCCTGTCCGGAGAGATCTGGGGCCCTCACCCCAAC
>NZ_BPRB01000144.1 GCF_022179685.1 Methylobacterium trifolii | reverse complement strand
CCACCCTCCCCCGCAGAGGCTATCGTATTCACACATCGTTTTCAGGACGTGCCCTGGCCCGACCGCGGGCCTCTCCTCCCCCTTGTGGGGAGGAGCCGGAGGTGGGGGTGGTGCAGAAGGCAACGCACCGCTCGATCCTGAACCACCCCCACCCCTGACCCCTCCCCACAAGGGGGAGGGGAAACCGCGTTCCGGAACAGAGGCTTATCCGGCAGCCGACAATGTGTGGGTCCGGCAGCCTTTGCAGGGGAGGGACGAGTTCGTGCCGGAATCCGTCAAGGTCGCGGCATACCAACTCTCATCGGTCATAACCTATGAGGTCCGGCGGACGACCGACGCCCCGCAGTCGCGGGGGCCAAGCCTCGATGCGTCATCCTCATCGAGGTTTGGTATAATAGACCGAAATCCGACCCATCGCCTCATCCCGAGGCGCTGCGAAGCAGCCTCGAAGGAGCCCTCCAGTCATCGCAGAGATTTCTGGAGGTTTCCGTCATAGCTTGCGCTGCGCACAAGCACCTCAGGATGAGGATACTATTGAGACGGGCCGTTCGATGCGCCGATATTTTGGCTAAGGCCCGATTTTCGATGCCGAACTGAATCTCAATGCTGGAGCGCGGTGGTGAAGCCGCCGCCGCGGATGCGGTCCGGGAAACCTTCGGCGTAACGGGCGGTGGCTTCCTCGCCGTAGGTCGCGACGAGTTCCTGGAAGGCTGCGAACAGGGCGGCCTGGGCCATGCAGTCGCCGTCGAGCCCGTCGAGACAGCCTTCGGCGAAGGCCTCCGAGACGTAGCTCAAGGCGACGCGCTTCTCCTCCACGTCGGCCTCGAAGGGAGCGGTCTGAGAGGTGTTCTGCATGGCACGCCGTATCCGTTGCGCCGGGTTGAAGGCCCGGCGGACGGAGAGGATGATAGGCGGCTCATTCGGGCTCGGCCAGCCGGTAATTGCGAAGCGGTTAACGCGGACGCGCGAATTCGACGGATTTCCGGGATGGCCGGTCGCTGTACCGCAAATGCATCATCCGAAATCCGTTCGATCGCGTCGCGATGCGGATTTCGGCTTCGCTCAGCCGCCGAACCGGCCGGCAAGGGCATGGGACAGGCGTTCGCCCTCGGTGACGAAGCGGCCCGCCGCCTCGTGGGCGGAGGGCGTGCAGACCCGGTAGGTGAGGGCGTAGCCGCGATAGCCCCGGTTGTAGGCGCCGGCGAGCCGATCCCGGCGGGCGGGGGTGATGCCCTCGGCCTCGATCAGGGCCTTCATCCGGGCCGGCCATTGCCCCGCATCCGCAGTGGCACAGAGGCCCCGCAGGAAAGCCAGTGAACCGATGATCTCGGACAGGCGCATCAGGTCGCGGTCGTAGGGGGCAGGCTGCTCCGGCGGCGGGGCGGGCGGTTCCTTCTCGGTGGGCTTGGGGGCGGTGCGCGCGCCGCCACGCTGCTGCGCCACGGCCGGCGCGAGGGGGCCTGCGGCAACCAGCAGGCACAGGCCGGCGGCGAAGGCCGAGCGGACCCTCACGCCGCTTGCTCCGGGGTGGCGCGGGCGAAGGCCTCGGCCAGGGTCCCGGCGAGGCCCGGCGTGGTCTCCAGGTCGGCAATCTCGTGGAGGCGGACCCAGCGCACGGCCAGGGCCTCGGGGCCGGCCGTGGGCTCGCCCCCGCACCAGAGGGCGGCGTGGGGATGGACCACGTAATGGTGGCGCACGCGGCCCTCCGCGTCGCGCTGGATGATCTCTGTGGGCGCGAGCACGCCGACGACCTTGGCCTCCAGGCCGACCTCCTCGCGCAACTCGCGCAGCGCCGCCTCGGCCAGGGCCTCGCCGGCCTCGACCAGGCCGCCGGGCAGGGTCCAGACCCCGCGCATCGGCTCGTTGGCCCGGGCGGCCAGCAGCACGCGCTCGCCGCGGATCACCGCGATCGAGGCGCCGACGAAGGGGCGCGTCGGGAAGGTGCGCGCGTCCGTCGTGCTCACGGCTTGGCCCCGTCGAGGGACACCACGGCGACGCGGCCATCGGCGAGTCCGACCAGAACGCGCGCCCCGCCGCCCGCGCCGAGGCTGGCCACTCCGGTGGCGGCCGGTGCCGGCAGCGGCACCCGCAGGCGATCATGCAGGCCGCCCTTCATCGCCACGACGGCGAGCGCCTGCCCGTCCGCGGAGGGCAGGGCGAGGTCCGGCAGGCCGCCGCGCTCGGGCTCGACGGTCGCTGCGAGGTCCGCGTCGCCCGGGCCCCCGAGATAGCCCGCCGCCTCGCCGGACAGGGTCGGGGACCCGGTCCCGAGCGACCAGAGCTGGAGGGTGCCGGCCCCGGCCGCGCCCTTGACCAGGGCGACCTGCGGCGCGCCGGCGCCGGTGAAATCGGCGATTCCCGCGATCCGGGCAGGCGTGCCCTCCTGCGGGGGCGTGCGCGCGACGACGCTCCAGCCGGCCTCGGGGCCCTCGCCCTGGCGCCCGACCAGGACGAACCCGGAGGCGGCCGCCCCGTTCAGGGTGGCGGCGGCGAAGACCGGACGGCCGGAGAGCCGCAGGGCGCGCGGCCGGAACGACGCAAACACGGCTTCCGCACCCGCCGGGACCGTGATCGTGGAGATCGGGACGGGCTTTGGGTCTGTGCTGACCGCCATCGGCCGGCGCTCGCGGATGGTGAGCCCGGCCGCCCCCGGCAGGCCGCCTGCAGCCCGCGTCGCCCCGGTGAGGTAGGCGCTCAAGGGGCCGGCCAGCGCCCGGCGGGAGCCGGGCAGGGCGCCGCGCGGGGTCTCGGAGGCGGACAACCCCTCGATCGCCTCGGCGCCGATCAGCGTGGTGCGGATCGCCCCGTCCACGAGGGCCAGCGCCGCGCCGCCGCCCTCGCCCCAGACCACGACGATGGGCGCGCTCTCCTCGTCCCCGTCCGCCGGGTTCGGGACGGAGGACTTGCGCCCGGCCGTCGCAAGCAAGCCGGAGGTGGCGACCGAGACCGCGACCTCGCTGCGGGGCCCGCGCATGTGCGCGACCTTGAAGGGCAGGTCGAGGAGCACGAAAGCCGGTTCGGCGGCGGCGGCGGCGGGGGTGGCGGTCAGGAGCAGCCCCAGGAGGAGCGGCGCCTTCCACTCACACATGCTGCCCGCCGTTGATGTGCAGCTCGGCCCCGTTCACGTAGGAGGAGGCCTCGGTGCACAGGAAGTAGATCGCCTTGGCCACCTCGTCCGGGGTGCCCAGGCGCCGTTGCGGGATCTGCTCGACCATCTTCTCGGTGCCGGGCGACAGGATCGCGGTGTCGATCTCGCCGGGCGAGATCGCGTTGACGCGCACGCCGAGCGGCCCGAAATCGGCGGCCAGCTCCCGGGTGAGGCCGGCCAAGGCCGCCTTCGAGGTGCCGTAGGCCGCGCCCGCGAAGGGGTGGACCCGCGAGCCGGCGATCGAGGTGACGTTGACGATGGAGCCCTTGGCGCGGGCGAGTTCGTCCCGCAGCCCCTGCGCCAGCAGGATGGTGGCGAAGAAGTTGACCTGGAACACCCGCTGCCAGTCGGCAAATTGCGTGGCGAGCCCGTTCAGGCGCGCACCACCGGGGCCCTTGGGCGAGATGCCGGCGTTGTTGACCAGCGCGTGCAGCAGCCCGCCCTCCGCGCCCAGGCGCTCGGCCACCTCGCGCACGCCGCGCACCGTGTCCTCGGCGTCGGCGAGGTCGACCTGGAGGTGGTCCTCGGGGCCCATCTCCCAGGGGCAGTTCTCCGGGAAGGGATGGCGCGAGCAGGTGATGACGCGCCAGCCCGCCGCGGAGAAGCGCTTGACGGTGGCGTGGCCGATGCCGCGGCTCGCACCCGTGAGCAGCATGACGCGGCGTCGTTCGTTGCCGGTAGTGGCCAAGGCCGTGCCTCGTTTCGATCCGGACGAGGCTCCGCGGGACGCGGGACGCCTGACGCCGATACACGCTCCGGTCTAAGCGCAGCGGGTGCGGAAATCCAGGGTCGCTGCCGCGCCGCAGCAACGGACGGCGGAGGCCGGCCCTTGACCCGAGGCCCCAGGTCCCGCGATCAGGCCACGACGCCGGAGGACCCATCGATGTCGGACGTGCCACGCCCCGCAGACCGGATGCCGGTCATTCCCGAAGACCAACTCACGGACGCACAGGTGGCGGCGAGCGAAGCGTTCCTGGCCGCCCGCAAGATTCCGGTCTTCGGCCCCTTCGTGCCCCTGCTGCGCAGCCCCGAGTTCATGCTGACCGCCAGCACCATGGGTCTCTACCTGCGCTACGGCAGCGTGATCCCCCTGGAGATCAGCGAGTTCACGATCCTCCTCGTGGCGCGGGAGTGGAGCCAGCAGCTCGAATGGCAGATCCACCACCCGATCGCCCTGAAGGCCGGCGTCGACCCGGCCGTGACCGAGGCGATCGCCGAGGGCCGCCGGCCGGACGCCATGACGCCCGACCAGGCCCTGGCCTACGCCTTCTCGACGGAACTGATGCGCAACCGGGCGGTGAGCGATCCGACCTACGCCGCCGTCGTCGCGCGCTTCGGCGAGCAGGGTGCGATCGATCTGGCCGGCATCAACGGCTATTACGCGCTGCTCGCGATGACGATGAACATGGCGCGCACCGCCGTGCCGGACGGCGCGCCGCCCCCGCTCAAGCCGCTGATTCCTTGAAACGCATCGGCTTTTCCCAAAACCGGCCTCGACTTTTCGGGCCGATGCTCGGGCCTAGGGATACAGCCGCGCCCGGCTCCAGCCCGCGCCGTCGCGGGTGAAGCGCACGCGGTCGTGCAGGCGAAAATCCCCGTTCTGCCAGAACTCGATCGCCACCGGCGCGATCCGGAACCCCGTCCAGCGCTCGGGCCGGGGCACGGGGCCGTCCTCGTAGCGGGCGGAGAGATCCTGCACCTCCGCCATCAGCGCGGCGCGGGAGGCCAGCGGGCTGGACTGGCGGCTCGCCAGGGCGCCGATGCGGCTGTCGCGGTGGCGGCTCTCGAAATACGCGTCCGCCTCCGCGGCGGTCACGCGCGACACCGGGCCGCGGGCGCGGATCTGCCGGCGCAGGCTCTTCCAGTGCAGCACCAGGGCGGCCTGCGGGTTCTGCGCCAGTTCCTCGCCCTTGGCGGATTCGACGTTGGTGTAGAACACGAAGCCGCGTGCGTCGGCGCCCTTGAGGAGCACCATGCGCACGTCTGGCAGGCCGTCGGACCCGGTGGTGGCCAGCGCCATGGCGTTGGCATCCTCTGGCTCGGACGCCTCGGCCTGCGCCATCCAGGCGGAGAACAGCGCCCAGGGATCGTCGCTCAGGGTGAAGTCGGCGGCCGCTCCATCGTGCACGATGGAATCATCGATCCTTAACTGGTCCACCGCTTAATCCTTGTCCGTGACATCCGGGTCGGGGGCACCGATGCGGGGTACGCTCGTTATGCCTCACATCGTCGTTGGGTTCAGGTGTAATGCGTCGACGCGACTGTAAAGGCCCGGCCGGTCACGGCCTTCTCCATGCTGCCGGCTTCCTTCTCTCGCGCGGCACCGTCCCGGTCGCGGTCGTCGTGCTCGCGCTGTGCGGCTGCAGCCAGCCCCTGCTGGTCTTCCGCAGCGAGCCGGAGGTGAAGCCGGTGGCGGCCGCGATCACCGAGGAGCCCGCGGTGACGGGCAGCATCGCCAAGCGTCCCGTGAGCTTCGGCGCGGACCTCGGCGACGAGGATTGGCGGCGGGCGCATGCGGCGCTGGGCGTCGCCCTCGATCCGCAGGGCAACGGCCGCCCGGTGAAGTGGGACAACCCGGAATCGGGCCTGCGCGGCTCGGTCAACCCGACCGGGCTGCCCTACGTGGCCGACGACCTGATCTGCCGCGACTTCCTGGCCTCCGTGATCGCCCCCGAGCGCAGCCGGTTCGTGCGCGGCACCGGCTGCCGGCCCTCCGGCGGCGCGTGGGAACTCAAGCGCCTGCGGGCCGGGAAGCCGACTTGACCCCGCTTGACGCGGGCCTGCGTTGGGCAGAGTTTTGCGGATGACAACGTTGCAGAGATGCAACACGCGACCCACATCCCGGATCGGGCCAAGCCGATCCGGTGAGGGCGCGAGGCAGCAAAGCTCAAGAGATCGATGCGTAATCCCTACGAGGTGCTGGGCGTCCCCAAGGGCGCGAGCGAGGCCGAGATCAAGAAGGCCTACCGCCGGGCCGCCAAGACCTACCACCCCGACCGCAACAAGGACGACGCCAAGGCGAAGGACCGCTTCGCCGAGGCGAATTCCGCCTACGAGATCGTCGGCGACGCCGACAAGCGCAAGCAGTTCGACCGCGGCGAGATCGACGCCGACGGGCGGCCCCGCGCGTCCGGATTCGAGGGCTTTCCGGGGGGCTTCGGCGGCGGGCGTGCCGGCGGGTTCGGGTTCGAGCAGGCCGGCCGCGGCCGGGGCCCGGCAGGTGGCATGGGCGGCGGCGGCGGGATGGGCGAGGACATCTTCTCGACCCTGTTCGGCGAGGCGTTCCGGGCGGGCGGCGCCGGGCCCGCGGGCGGCCAGCGCGGCCCGGCCCGCGGCGAGGACGTGGCGGCCGAGCTGAACGTCGGCCTGGAGCAGGTCGCCAGCGAGGAGAAGCTGCGCCTCGTCCTGCCCACGGGCCGCGAGGTCGACGTGATGATCCCCAAGGGCGTGGTCGACGGCCAGACCATCCGCCTGCGCGGCCTCGGGGCTCCGGGCGGCCCCCGCACCGAGCCCGGCGACGCGATGCTGACGATCCGCATCCAGCCCCATCCCCGCTTCACCGTCGAGGGCGCGGACCTGCGCGCGGCCGTCGACGTGCCCCTGGAGGACGCGATCCTCGGGGGCACGATCCGCGTGCCGACCCTGACCGGCGCCGTCGAGATGAAGATGCCGCCGATGACGAGTTCGGGCCGGACCTTCCGCCTGCGCGGCAAGGGCCTGCCGAAGAAGGACGGCACCCGCGGCGACCTGCTCGCGACGACGGCGATCGTCCTTCCGGCCGGAGAGGATTCGGCGCTGACCGAGTTCGCCAAGGGCCGCCGCGCGGCGCGGGCCGAATAGGGGCAGCGGACCGGAGACCGGGACCGTTGTTTGTCCGGGATAGACGCGCGAGGCTTCCGTCCCCGTCCCGCCTCCGCTAAGGAGGCCCGCGGCGCGCACACGCCCATCCGCCCCGGCGGGGGGCCACTCGGTCCAGGCGCCGCGGCTCTCTCAGGTGTGTCATGGCGGATCTCGACGCAGGCGACGGTGGCGGTGCTCGCAAGGGCGGGACCGGCCTGCTCGCGGGCAAACGCGGCATCGTGCTCGGCGTCGCCAACAACCGCTCCATCGCCTGGGGCATCGCCAAGAGCGCCCACGCGCACGGGGCCGAGCTCGCCTTCACCTACCAGGGCGACGCCCTGAAGAAGCGCGTCGAGCCCCTGGCGCGCGAACTCGACGCCCACGTCGTCGGCCATTGCGACGTCACCGACCCGGCCTCGATCGACGCGGTGTTCGCGCAGGCGGCCAAAGTCTTCCCGGACGGGATCGACTTCGTCATCCACTGCATCGCCTTCTCCGACAAGGACGAGCTGACCGGGCGCTACATCGAGACCTCGGAGGGCAACTTCACCAAGTCGCTGCTGATCTCCTGCTACTCGTTCACCGCCGTGGCCCAGCGCGCCGAGAAGCTGATGACGAACGGCGGCTCCCTCCTGACGCTGACCTATTACGGCGCCGAGAAGTGGATGCCGCACTACAACGTCATGGGTGTGGCCAAGGCGGCGCTGGAGGCATCGGTGCGCTATCTCGCCGCCGACCTCGGCCCCTCGAAGATTCGCGTGAACGCGATCTCGGCCGGCCCGATCAAGACGCTGGCGGCCTCCGGCATCGGCGACTTCCGCTACATCCTCAAGTGGAACGAGTACAACGCCCCCCTGCGGCGCACGGTGACGATCGACGAGGTCGGCGAGACGGCGGCCTACCTCATCTCCGACATGTCCCGCGGCATGACCGGCGAGATCCTGCACGTCGACGCGGGCTACCACGTCGTCGGCATGAAGAACCCCGAGGCGCCCGACCTCAGCCTCGACAAGGATTGAGCGGCGCGCCGCTGCGCTCGGAGCCCGTTCGATCTTCAAATCCTATCGATCCCCCTCATCCTGAGGTGCTTTCACGCAGTGAAAGCCTCGAAGGAGCCCTCCAGGAATCGCCGCGATAAATGGAGTGCTCCTTCGAGGCTGCTTCGCAGCACCTCAGGACGAGGGGAATCGGTAGGATAATCGTGTCTGGACGTCGGTTTTTACGAAACAACTTCGGTTTCGAAACCGAACACGGCCTCAATCCGGCACGGTCAGGTCCGCGATGCCCTTGGGGGCTTCCGGGAATTGCGGGTCCATCGCCTCCAGGGTGTCGGCGATCGTGCGGGCGATGACGAGGTTGCGGAACCACTTCCGGTTGGCGGGCACCACGAGCCAGGGGGCGTGGGGCGTCGAGCACCGGGTCAGCGCGTCGCCGAAGGCGGCCTGGTAGGCGTCCCAGGACTTGCGCTCCACGAGGTCGGCCGGGTCGAACTTCCAGTGCTTCTCCGGGTCGTCGAGGCGGGCCTGGAGCCGGGCCTTCTGCTCGTCCTTCGAGATGTGGAGGAAGAACTTCAGGACCGTGGTGCCGGAGACCGCCAGCAGCCGCTCGAAATCGTTGATGAGGCCGTAGCGGGACTGCCAGACCGCGTCCGGCACGAGGCCCTTCACCCGCACCACCAGCACGTCCTCGTAATGGCTGCGGTTGAACACGCCGATCATGCCGCGGCCGGGCGTGCGCTGGTGGTAGCGCCAGAGGAAGTCGTGGTCCATCTCCTCCGTGCTCGGCACCTTGAAGGAGGCGACCGTGCAGCCCTGCGGGTTCACCCCCTGGAGCACGGCGCGGATGGTGCCGTCCTTGCCGCCGGTATCGATGGCCTGGAACACGAGGAGCAGGCTGCGCCGGCGCTCGGCATAGAGCCGCTCCTGCAGGGTCTCGATCCGGGCACGCTGCTCCCGCAGCGCCTCCTTCGCCCAATCCTTGTCCAGGCCGCCGTCCGCATCCGCGTCGACGCCCGCGAGGTCGAACGGCTCGCCCGGCGGCACCGTCAGGATGCCCTCGGCAGGGCGGATCGGGGAGGCCGGGTCTGAATCCCCGCCGGACGCCGGGTGGGAACTGCCCGGCGACTTTGTCACACCGGACGCTGTCGCGAGATGGCCGTGATGATGCTTGCCGTGCTTCTTCGTCATGAGACTGTTCTATGGCCTGCGATCGATCGGGCCTAGCCTCGATGACCAAGCAAGAGAGGCGCGCGTGGGCGTGGACGGGATCGGCAGGATGCGGTCCGCCGCGCTCGCGTCCACGGGACCGGGACCGCGTAGCGTGCAGACGATCTATTTCATCCGGCACGGCCAGACCGACTGGAACGCCGAAGGCCGCCTTCAGGGACAGCGCGACATCGCCCTGAACGCGCTGGGCCTGCGCCAGGCCGGGATGGCGGCCGACCGGCTGCGGGCGCTGGCGGGCGACGCCCTCGCCGAGGCCGACTTCATGGCGAGCCCCCTGTCGCGCGCCCGGCAGACCATGGAGACCCTGCGCGCCCGCCTCGACCTGCCGCCGGAGGATTACCGGACCGATCCGCGCCTCCAGGAGATCAATTTCGGCGCCTGGGAGGGGCTGACCTGGGCCGAGATCCGCCGCAAGGACCCGGGCGGTGCCGCCGCGCGCGACCGCAACCGCTGGCACTACCAGCCCTCCGGCGCGGGCGCCGAGAGCTACGCCATGCTCACCGAGCGGGTGGCGCCGGTGATCGACGGGCTGACGCGCACGACCGTGGTGGTGGCCCATGGGGGCGTCGCCCGCGCCATGCTCGTCGCCCGCGATCATCTCGACCTGCGGGGCGCGCCCCGCATCGGCATCCGCCAGGGGGAGGTCCTGGTGCTCGATGCCGCCGGCTGGCGCTGGGCCTGAAGAACCGGCCCGTTCAAGCCCGGTTCAAGCGCGCGCCGTACGGTCGCGGACGGGATGGTCCCCGTCGCGCCCGACGTTACGGTCCCGAAAGCCCTCGCCTCGATAACGGCACGATCGGGGGCGTATACGGCCCCGACATGATATGCGGCCGAACATGGGGCCGGCAGCGGAGCATCGGATGAGCAGTCTCGCCGAGATGGCCCGGCCCGAATTCGGCCGGCGCACGAGGGAGCCGCTCGCCTCGGACCGGGCGTATCTGCGCGGCCCCGACCGCCCCGACCTGATCCGCGACGAGGTGCTCGCCGAGATTTTTCTGGAATCCGCCAGCGCGCGTGCGGACCATCCGGCGCTGGTCGACGGCGCTGTCATAGGGCCCGGCGGAAGCCATCCCGCCTTCAGCTACGGCGAGGTCGCCGCGCGGGCCAAACGCATCGCGGCGGGCCTCGCCCATCGCGGCGTCAGGCCCGGCGACGTGGTCGGCCTCTGGATGGCGCGCGGTCCCGACCTGCTGATCGCGCAGATCGGCATCACCCTGTCCGGCGCCGCGTGGCTGCCCTTCGACGCCGAGGCCCCGGCCGACCGCGTCGGGATCTGCCTGACGGACGCGGCGGCCAAGGCGCTGCTGGTCTCCCCTGCACTCGCCGAGAATGCCCCCGACGCCGCCCCGGCGCTGACCCTTGAGGCGCTGGAGGCCGCCACCCCGGCCGACGCCCCGGTGCCGGACCCGCGCGCGGCCGGCCTGACCCCGGCGCATCCGGCCTACCTGATCTACACCTCGGGCTCGACCGGCGTGCCCAAGGGCATCGTCATCAGCCACGCCAACATCTGCCACTTCCTGCGCTCGGGAAACGCCCTCTACGGGATGCGCGCCGACGACGTGGTGTTCCAGGGCGCCAGCGTCGCCTTCGACCTCTCGATGGAGGAGATCTGGGTCCCCTACCTGGTGGGTGCGACCCTGTTCGTGGCAAGCCCCGCCATGATGGGCGACGTGGAGGCGCTGCCCGGCATCATCGATGCGGCCGGCATCACGGTGCTCGACACCGTGCCGACCCTGCTGGCCATGATCACCGGCGACCTGCCGAGCGTCCGCCTCGTGCTGCTGGGCGGCGAGGCGCTGCCCGAGCCGCTCGTCGCCCGCTGGGCGACCGGGACGCGAAGCCTGTTCAACACCTACGGGCCGACCGAGGCGACGGTGGTGGCCACCGCCGCCGCGATGCGGCCGGGCGAGCCCGTCACCATCGGCGGGCCGATCGCCAACTATTCCGTGTACGTGGCCGACGAGGGGCTGAACCTCCTCGGCCACGGCGAGCAGGGGGAACTGCTGATCGGCGGTCCGGGCGTCGCCAAGGGCTATCTCAAGCGGCCGGAACTGACGGCCGAAAAATTCGTGGCCAACCCCTACGCGTCGGACGGGTCGGACCCGGTCCTGTACCGCTCGGGCGACGCCGTGTCCCTCGACGCCCACGGCAACATCCTGTTCCACGGCCGCATCGACGACCAGGTCAAGATCCGCGGCTTCCGGGTGGAACTCGGCGAGATCGAGTCGCGCATCCGGGCGCAGGCCGGCATCAACCAGGCCGCCGTGATCCTGCGCGCCGACGACGGGGTCGACCGGCTGGTGGCCTTCCTGGTCGCCGAGCGCGGGAGTGCGGTCGACAAGGCCGCGCTCCGCCGGACGCTCTCCGAGCAGATGCCCCCCTACATGGTGCCCGGCCATTTCGAGAGCGTGGAGAGCCTGCCGCGCCTCACCTCCGGCAAGGTCGACCGCAAGGCCCTGCGCATCGCCCCCCTGACGGTGGTGGCCGCCGACGGCGAGCAGGAGCCCCCCGCCAACGACACCGAGGCGGCCCTGCTGGCCGCGGCCAAGCAGGTCTTCGGCAACCAGCCGATCCCCCTGGAGGGCGACTTCTTCGCCGACCTCGGCGGCCACTCGCTGCTGGCCGCCCGCTTCGTCTCGGCCGTGCGCGTGACGCCCTCGCTGGCCGCCATCACCCTGCCCGACCTCTACGCCCGGCGCACCCTGCGGGCGATGGCCGACGCGCTGATCGAGCGCTCGGGCGGCGTCGGCACCGAGGCCGCGATCCGCGACCTGAGCTTCGAGGCGCCGCCGCTCCTGCGCCGGGCGCTCTGCGGCCTCGCCCAGGCCGTGGCCCTGCCCATCGTGATCGCGCTCGCCACCTCGCAATGGCTCGGCATCTTCGTCACCTACCTGCTGCTCACCGGGGGCGGGCTCGGCTTCTTCGGCGAGCTGGGCGTGCTGCTGCTCGTCTACGTCGGCATCAACGCGGTGACGGCCTGCGTGGCGGTGGCCGCCAAGTGGATCGTGCTCGGCAAGACGAAGCCCGGCCGATACCCCCTCTGGGGCGTCTACTACTACCGCTGGTGGCTGGCCCAGCGCTTCGCCCCCCTGGTCCACGTCAAGTGGCTCCAGGGCTCGCCGGCCATCGCGATCTACCTGCGGCTGATGGGGGCCAGGGTCGGGCGCGACACCCTGATCTCCGACATCGAGGTCGGCGCGCCGGACCTCCTCAGCATCGGCGACGGCGCCTCTCTCGGCGGGCGCCTGGTCGTGGCCAACGCGGAGGTGGTCGGCAACGAGCTCGTCATCGGCACCGTGAGCATCGGGCGGGACGCGGCCGTCGGCACCTCCTGCGTCATCTCCCACGACACCGAGATCGGCGACCACGCCGAGATCGCCGACCTCACCACCGTACCCACCGGCACCCGGGTCGGCCCGGCCGAGCGCTGGGACGGCTCCCCCGGCCGCAAGGTCGGCATGGCCGACCCGTCCGAACTGCCCGCGCAGGCGCCGGCCTCCGGCCTGCGCCGGGCCGGGTTCCTGGGCATCTACATCCTGCTGCTCGGCGCGATCCCGGCGGTCGGCCTGCTGCCGATCTTCCCGGCCTTCTTCATCTTCGACCAGATCAGCGATTCGCTGGGCGACCTCACCGACGTCGACTACCACTGGTACCTGCCGCTGCTGACGTGGCCCACCGCCATGCTGATGACGGCCGGCACCGTGCTGCTGATCGCCGGCATCCGCTGGATCGTGCTGCCGCGCCGGCGCTCGGGCACCTACTCGATCTGGTCCGGCTTCTACCTGCGCAAGTGGTCGGTGGCGCTGGCCGCCGAAGTCACCCTGGAGACGCTCTCCTCGCTCTTCGCCACCATCTACATGCGGGCCTGGTATCGCCTCATGGGCGCCCGGATGGGGCAGGGCGCCGAGATCTCGACCAACCTCGGCAGCCGCCACGACCTCGCGGACGTGGGCCCCCGCAACTTCATCGCCGACGAGGTGGTCTACGGCGAAGAGGAGGTCCGCCGGGGCTGGATGCACCTGGAGCCGGTGAGCACCGGCGCGCGGGTGTTCGTGGGCAACGACGCGGTGGTGCCGCCGGGCGCGATCATCCCCGACGACGTGCTGATCGGCATCAAGTCGAAGCCGCCGGCCAACGCGGCGATGGCGCAGGGCGAGACCTGGTTCGGCTCGCCCCCGATCCGCCTGCCGGCCCGGCAGCGGGTCGACCTCGGCTCGGACGCGCAGACCTACGAGCCGGGCACCCTGGTCAAGCTGCGGCGCGGCGTGTTCGAGGCCTTCGCGACCTCGTTCTCGCCGATGCTCTACATCACCCTCGCGATCACGGCGATCGACTGGTACTTCTACCCCAACATCCTCGAGCGCGACTGGACGGGCTTGGCCGTCTCCTTCGTCGTCGTGAGCCTCGCCATCGCCCTGATCCAGTCGTCGGCGGTCATCGCGATGAAGTGGCTCCTGATGGGCGTCTACAAGCCCGGCATGCGGCCGATGTGGTCGTGGTGGGCGATGCGCACCGAGGCGATCGCGGTGGCCTATTGGGGCCTGGCCGGCAAGGTGCTGCTGGAGCACCTCCAGGGCACGCCGTTCCTGCCCTGGGCCCTGCGCCTGTTCGGGGTGAAGGTGGGCCAGGGGGTGTGCATGCTCACCACCGACATCACCGAGTTCGACTGCGTCGAGATCGGCGACTTCGCCACCATCAACCGGGTCTCGGCCCTCCAGACCCACCTCTACGAGGACCGGATCATGAAGGTCGGCCGCGTCGTGGTCGGCCGCGGCGTCTCGGTCGGCGCCTTCTCGACGGTACTCTACGACACCGTGGTCGGGGACTACGCGCGCCTGCGCCCGCTGACCATCGTGATGAAGGGCGAGTCGATCCCCGCGCATTCGGAGTGGGAAGGCGCACCAGCCGTGCCCGTGGTGGCAAAAGCAATTATATGATGGTATATAATCATCATCTTTCGATGATATGAGAGGCTATATACATGCCCTCGCTTAAAACAACCCGTGATAATTTTTCTAAAGCGGCAATACAGGCATTAAGAGACCGCGCAGGCAATCTATGTTCCCAGCCTTCCTGTCAGTCGCCCACAATCGGTGCAGATCAATCAACAACTGATGGCGTCACACTTATTGGCGTAGCTGCGCATATTAAGGCTGCTTCGCCGGGAGGGCCAAGATACGATCCGCACCAAAGCCAAGCGGAGCGCGGTAGTGTAAAGAATGGGATATGGCTGTGTTCTAATTGCGCCACGCTAGTTGATAAAAGTGGTGGGGCAAATTTTTCGGTCACAACTCTAAATCAATGGAAATTCGACGCTGAGAAAAACTCGTCTGATCAGCTATTATTTCGAAATAGCCGCATTCGTCCTGACTGGTTACATCGAATACATTATGCTCAATACATAAATGTTCCTCGCCTATCGACGATATTAAACATTGCTGACAGCATGAAAAATCTAGGCCTGGACTCCACCAAAGGTTTCCGTGGCCTTGGTATGCAAATAGCTCCTGTGAGTGGGCACCTTGAAGCTTCGATCGCGACTTCCAGCATAAAAGCTATTCCGATCCACGATTTGATGCCACCTAGCGATGAGATAATCGGCGAAACGATTAGCTTCGACCAGAGATGCTACACAAAAAACGGCGTCGACGCAGGGACAACAGTCGCCCCAAGTCTTCTTGCTAATTTTGATCCAAATAAATCTCCACATTTTTATTTTAAAATCTCTAAGATAAAAATCATATTTCCATATGATCCAGCTTGGGTGACGACTAGTACCGCCTATTGTGATTTTCGAAGTGGCAGCGCCTCTTTTGCAGGCCTCGGTGTTGTAAAACGGATAGACATAAAGGAAAATCAGGTTTTCGTTTCTCCGGTCATTGTCGCATTACCAAGAAACGAATTTATGCAATCCTGGTACGGAAGTAGATAGATGTTTAAATTTAGCATAATATTTATGTTAATACAATAAACGATGTAACGTAAATCAAAATTTCCTTGACCTACGTTACACGAATTTGATCCGCACAAGGCGGAACCTAGACAGCCTCTTCCTTCTTGCCCAGACGCTTGTCGAGATACGTGTCCACCGTCTGCGTCAGTTCCTCGACCTTGCCGTCGAAGAAGTGGTTGGCGCCCTCGACCATCTGGTGCTCGATGATGACGCCCTTCTGGGTCTTCACCTTCTCGATCACCGGCATGACCTCGCGGGCCGGCGCGACCCGGTCCTCCGAGCCGTGCACGAACAGGCCCGAGGACGGGCAGGGGGCGAGGAAGGTGAAGTCGTAGCGGTTGGCCATCGCCGCGATCGAGATGAACCCCTCGATCTCCGGACGGCGCATCAGCAGCTGCATCCCGATCCAGGAACCGAAGGACACGCCCGCGATCCAGCAGGACTTCGCCTCGGGGTTGACCGACTGCACCCAGTCGAGGGCGGCGG
The DNA here is from genome assembly GCF_022179685.1 of Methylobacterium trifolii. Taxonomy (GTDB): domain Bacteria; phylum Pseudomonadota; class Alphaproteobacteria; order Rhizobiales; family Beijerinckiaceae; genus Methylobacterium; species Methylobacterium trifolii. Next base: position 4,432 of record NZ_BPRB01000144.1, on the reverse strand, counting down.
CGGCATCCGACAGTTCCCCCGACCCGTGGTCGAAGGCGCCCTGGCTCCGGCCCACGCCGCGGAAGTTGAAGCGCAGCGACGCGAAGCCCCGGTTGGCGAAGGTGTAGAAAAGATTGTACACGATTTGATTGTTCATCGTGCCCCCGAACTGGGGATGCGGGTGCAGCACGATGGCGATGGGCGCGCCGCGCTTCTTGGGGGCCTGATAACGGCCCTCCAGGCGGCCGGCGGGACCGGTGAAGATGACCTCTGGCATGGGCTCTCGAACTCCTGTGGCCGCCGGAACGCCGGCCGGGCCGCTCGCGCGGTGTCCTCGGGCGGCGGCAGCCTTGACTCGGCAGGCGCGCGACTTACAAGACCTCTTAGAATAGTTCTAGACGATTAGAATCATTCTAAAAAGTACTGGCTCAGCCGGCGACGCACCGGTCGAGCCATCCCGGCCGGCGGGACGAACGCGCTTCCAGCGCGCGCCTTAGCATGACGACCGGGTGCCAAAGCAAGGAAATGTCGCATCCCCCGAGCGATGGACGACGCATGAGCCTGGACCGCGCCTATCTCGACCACAACGCGACAGCCCCCGTCCGTCCGGAGGTGGCTGCCGCCGTGGCGCGGGCGCTGGCGCTGCCGGGCAACCCGTCCTCGGTGCATGCGGAGGGCCGCGCCGCCCGTGCCGCCCTGGAGCAGGCCCGTGAGCAGGTGGGCCGCCTCGTCGGCGCGGCGCCCGCGCGGGTCGTGTTCACCAGCGGCGGGACCGAGGCGGCCAACGCCGCGCTGTCCGGTGCACTGCGGCGACGCGGCACGCCGCTCCCGACCCGCCTCCTGATCGGCGCCACCGAACACCCCTGCGTCTCGGCCGGCCACCGGTTCCCGGACACGGCCGTGGAGGTTCTGCCCGTAACCTCCGCGGGGCTGATCGACCTCGACGCCCTGGCGGCGAGGCTCGACGCCCTGCGGGACGAGACGGTCCTGGTCTCGGTCCATGCGGCCAACAACGAGACCGGCGTGGTGCAGCCCCTGCGCGCGGTGGTGGACCTCGCCCGCGCCCACGGACGGGCCCTGGTGCACAGCGACGCGGTCCAGGCCCTGGGCAAGGTGCCGCTGGACTTCGACGCCCTCGGCCTCGACGCCCTGACGCTCTCCGGCCACAAGTTCGCCGCCCCCAAGGGCGTCGGCGCCCTGGTGCTGGCCGAGGGCGTGACCCTCGAAGCCGCCTTCCTCCGCGGCGGCGGACAGGAATCGCGCCTGCGCTGCGGCACGGAGGCGCTGCCGGCCCTTGTCGGCATGGGCGCGGCCGCCGAGATCGCGGGAGAGAGCCTGGCGATCGAGGGCGAGCGTCTCTCCGCCCTGCGCGACGCGCTGCAGGCCGGCGTGCTGGAGCGGGCGCCCGACGCGGTCGTGTTCGGCGACGGCGCGCCCCGGCTGCCGAACACCGCGAGTTTCGCGGTCCCCGGCCTCGACGCGCCCACCGCCCTGATCGCCTTGGATCTGGCCGGAATCGCGGTCTCGTCCGGCTCGGCCTGCGCCTCCGGCAAGGTCGCGCGCTCGCCGGCGCTGGCGGCGATGGGGGTGAGCCCTGCGCTCGCCGCAGGGGCGCTGCGCGTCAGCCTCGGATGGAATTCGAAGGGTGCCGACGTGCCGCGCTTTCTCGACGCCTTCGAACGGGTCGTCCACACCCTATATAAGCGGCGTGGGGAGGCGGCCTGAGCCGCCCGCCCCAAGCCATCCGCAAAACTGTCCCCGGTCCTTGAAGCCGGAGATGCCAGGAGACGCTGATGCCTGCCGTGCAGGAAACCATCGACCGGGTCCGCTCGATCGACCTCGACCAGTACAAGTACGGCTTCGAGACCGTGATCGAGATGGAGAAGTCCCAGAAGGGCCTCTCCGAGGACGTCGTCCGCTTCATCTCGGCCAAGAAGGACGAGCCGGAATGGATGCTGGAATGGCGCCTCGACGCCTACAAGCGCTGGCTCACCATGAAGGAGCCGGAATGGGCCCGCGTGTCCTACGACCGGGTCGATTACGCCAACATCTACTACTACGCCGCGCCCAAGCGCCCTGCGGCGATGTCGCTGGACGAGATCGACCCCGAGATCCTCAAGACCTACGAGAAGCTCGGCATCCCCTTGCGTGAGGTCGAGGTGCTGGAGGGCATCGCCCCCGAGCGCCGGGTGGCCGTGGACGCGGTGTTCGATTCCGTCTCGGTGGCGACCACGTTCAAGGCCGAGCTGTCGAAGGCCGGCGTGATCTTCATGCCGATCTCCGAGGCCATCCGCGAGTACCCGGACCTCGTGAAGAAGTACCTCGGCTCGGTCGTGCCGGTGACGGACAACTTCTTCGCGACCCTGAACTCGGCCGTCTTCTCGGACGGCTCGTTCGTCTACATCCCGCCGGGCGTGCGCTGCCCGATGGAGCTGTCGACCTATTTCCGCATCAACGAGCGCGACACCGGGCAGTTCGAGCGCACGCTGATCATCGCCGACAAGGGCTCCTACGTCTCCTACCTCGAGGGCTGCACGGCCCCGAAGCGGGACGACAACCAGCTCCACGCGGCCGTGGTCGAGCTCGTCGCCCTGGAGGACGCCGAGATCAAGTACTCGACCGTCCAGAACTGGTATCCGGGCGACAACGAGGGCCGGGGCGGGATCTACAACTTCGTGACCAAGCGCGGCGATTGCCGCGGCGACAACTCGAAGATCTCCTGGACGCAGGTCGAGACCGGCTCGGCGATCACCTGGAAGTACCCGTCCTGCATCCTGCGCGGCGACAACTCGCGCGGCGAGTTCTACTCGATCGCGGTGTCGAACGGCATGCAGCAGGTCGATTCCGGGACCAAGATGATCCATCTGGGCAAGAACACCAGCAGCCGGATCATCTCGAAGGGCATCTCGGCCGGGCGCTCGCAGAACACCTACCGGGGCCTCGTCTCGGCGCACAAGAAGGCCAGGAACGCCCGCAACTTCACCAACTGCGACAGCCTGCTGATCGGCGACCAGTGCGGGGCGCACACCGTGCCCTACATCGAGTCGAAGAACGCGTCCGCGGTGTTCGAGCACGAGGCCACCACCTCGAAGATCTCCGAGGACCAGATGTTCTACTGCCAGCAGCGCGGCCTCTCCAATGAGGAGGCGACCGCGCTGATCGTCAACGGCTTCGTCCGCGACGTGCTGCAGCAGCTGCCGATGGAGTTCGCCGTGGAGGCGCAGAAGCTGATCTCGATCAGCCTGGAAGGCTCGGTGGGTTAGCCCGACGGCCATGACCTACGCGTCCGACACCCTCCGGTCGTCCAGCGAGTCGAACGGATCGGTGTCGGACGCGAACTCCGGATGACCGTGAAGCCCGGGGCGATCATCGCGGCGGCCGTCGCCGTGATCGCCGCGCTCCGGAAATTTCTCTGACGGACCGGCTCCAGGCCACCGTCGAACACCATCTCCAGGACTACGCGAACATGCTCGAAATCAAGAACCTCGTGGTGCAGATCGAGGACAACCGCATCCTGAACGGGCTCAACCTCACCGTGAAGGACGGCGAGGTCGCCGCCATCATGGGCCCGAACGGGTCTGGCAAGTCGACCCTGTCCTACGTCATCGCCGGCAAGCCCGACTACGAGGTGCTGGAGGGCGAGATCCTCCTCGACGGCCAGGACATCCTGGAGATGGACCCCGACGCGCGGGCGGCCGCCGGCGTGTTCCTGGCCTTCCAGTACCCCCTGGAGATCCCCGGCGTCGGCACGATGACCTTCCTCAAGGCCTGCCTCAACGCGCAGCGCAGGGCGCGGGGCGAGGGCGATCTCTCGACCCCCGACTTCATCCGCGCGGTGAACGCGGCCGCCGACACCCTCGAGATCAACAAGGACATGCTCAAGCGCGCCCTCAACGTCGGCTTCTCCGGCGGCGAGAAGAAGCGCATGGAGATCCTGCAGATGGCGCTGCTCCAGCCGAAGTTCTGCGTGCTGGACGAGACCGATTCCGGCCTCGACATCGATGCCCTGCGCGTCGTCTCCGGGGGCGTGAACACCCTGCGCGCGCAAGGGCGCTCGTTCCTGGTGATCACCCACTACCAGCGCCTGCTCAACTACATCGTGCCCGACAGCGTCCACGTCATGTCCAAGGGCCAGATCGTGAAGTCGGGCGGCAAGGACCTGGCCCTGGAACTCGAAGAGTCCGGCTACGCCGAGTACCGCACCAACGAGGCGGCCTGAGCCATGGCCGAGATCGCCAAGCTCCGCACCTCCGCCGAGACGGGCCTGACCCGGCTCTTCGAGGTCGCCCGGACGAAGCACGTGCCGGGCACGCCGATCGCCCGCGAGGAGGCGTTCCGCACCTTCGAGGCCCTCGGCCTGCCGACCCGGCGCGTCGAGGCGTTCAAGTATACGGACCTGCGCGCCGCCATGAAGGAGGCCGCGCCGCCGGCCGAGGCGCCGGCGCCCGAGGCC
>NZ_BPRB01000143.1 GCF_022179685.1 Methylobacterium trifolii | reverse complement strand
CGGATCTGGGCGTGTTCGCCATCGACAAGAAGGGCGATGGCGGCATGCGGCTGATCGAACTCGCCGAGGGTGTCGGCGAGGACGAGGTCCGCGCCAAGACCGAGGCCGAGTACACCGTCGCGCTCGCCGCGTAGCTTCCGTCCCGCTCCCCTCTGCGGGGGAGGGTGGCCGTCGCTCCCCTCTCCCGACCCTCGCTGACGCGAGGCCCACCCTCCCCCGCAGAGGGGGGAGGGTGGGGCGCGCGCCGGGTTCGTTTCATACCGCGCAAGGCCCGGCGAGCCGGCAGGGCGGGCCGCCGGCCTCCTCCACCTGCAGGGTGGCGTGGCCGATGCCGAAGCGGTCGCGCAGGCCGTCGGCCGTCTCGGCCAGGAAGCGGTTGCCGGGGTGGCCGCCCGTCATCACCAGGTGGGCGGTGAGTGCCGCCTCGGTGGTGCTCATCGGCCAGATGTGGAGGTCGTGCAGGTCCGCGACGCCGGGCCGGGTTCGCAGGTAGTCCTGCACCGCCTCCGGGACGATGCCGGGGGGCACGGCGCCGAGCGCCATCGCCAGGCTGTCGCGTAGCAGGCCCCAGGTCGCCCAGACGATCAGCCCGGCGATGACGAGGCTGACCGCGGGGTCGATCCAGTCGAGGCCGGTGGCGAGGATCGCGAGCCCCGCCAGGACGACGCCGGCCGAGACCGCCGCGTCCGCGAGCATGTGCAGGAAGGCGCCCCGGACGTTGATGTCGCCCTTGGCCCCCGACGCGAACAGCCACGCCGTCAGCCCGTTGACCAGGATGCCGATGCCGGCCACCACCATCACCGTCACGCCCGCCACCGGCTCGGGATGGAGCAGGCGCGCCACCGCCTCCCACAGGATCAGTCCCGTGGCGACGAGCAGGAAGACGGCGTTGAACAGGGCGGCCAGGATCGAGGAGCCGCGCAGGCCGTAGGTGAAGCGGGCGCTGGCCCGGCGCCGGACCAGCACCGAGGCGATCCAGGCCACCACCAGCCCGAGCACGTCGGAGAGGTTGTGGCCGGCATCGGCCACCAGCGACATCGAGTTGCTCGCCCATCCGTAGCCGGCTTCGATCAGCACGAAGGCGGTGTTGAGGGCGATGCCGATCGCGAAGGCGGGCCCGAAGTTTTTTGGGGCGTGGGCGTGGCCATGGCCTCCGCCGTGGCCTCCATGCCCGCTGTGGGAATGCCCGCCGTGGGAATGCCCGTGATGATCGTGCCCGTGTCCGGCCAAAGCGTCCCCCTAGAATGCAAAAAGAGCGGCGGCGCGCAGGCGCGCCAGCAGGGGCAGCAGGGGCAGGCCGAGGATGGTGCTGTGGTCGCCCTCCACCGCCGCGAAGAGATGAATGCCCACGCCCTCGAGCTGGTAGCCGCCCACGCTCGCGCGGACGGCTACCTCGCCGGCACAGGCGACGTAGGCCGCGATGGCCTCCGCATCGAGGGGCCGCAGGGTCAGGCGGGCGGTCTCGACGAAGCCGTCCCGCACCTGCCCGCCCGTGGCGATCGCCACCGCCGCGTGCAGGTGATGGCTGCGCCCGGACAACCGCGCGAGCTGGGCGCGGGCCTGTTCCGCATCGGCTGGCTTGTGGAACACCGTGCCGTCGCAGGCCAGCACCTGGTCGGCGCCGACCACCACCCGGTCCGGATGCCGGGCGGCGACGGCCGCCGCCTTGGCCGCGGCCAGGTGTCGGGCGAGGTCGGGGGGGGAGAGGCCGGCGGCCTCCGCCTCCAGGGCGCGCTCGTCCACGTCGGCGGCGATCACCTCGACGGGGATCGCCGCGCCTTCGAGGAGCAGGCGCCGGGTCGGGCTGGCGGAGGCGAGCAGGAGGGGTGCCGGGCCGAGCCAGGGCGTGCGGGGGTCCATCGCCCCAGTGTCACGGATCGGGCCCGGGCCGCAAGACGGAGGCCCCGCCGCAGGGAATGGCCCTGCCGGCGGGACCGTCCGTTGCGGAGCCGATACGCAACGCGGCTCGCAAGAGGGAGATTGGCAGGCAGAGGTTGACCGGGGCTCAACCGGGCCGGGCGCGGATCGTCCCGGAGCGGGAATGGGGCGAGGGCCCGTCAGGTCCGGTAGAACAGGACGCGCCCGTCCGGCCGCATCTGGAGCAGCAGGTCGAAGTCCGTCAGGTTGCGCGTCAGCACGCAGAACCCGAGCTTCATCGCCTGAAGGAACAGCACGCAGTCGTGCAGCGCGCTCATCCGGGCGTCCCTGACATAGCCCTGGTTGCGGCTGAGCATCCCCGCATAGACCGCGGCCCTGGCGAGCACGTCGAGGTCGGGAACGACGATCCGGTGCGGCGGCATGGCATCGATCGCCGTCCCGATGGAGGCGACGGCCCGCCCGCTGCGGGCGTCGGCGGGATCGAGCACGCCGACCGTATGCATCAGTTCCTGCAGGGCGACCGCGCTGTGGTGCACCGGCCTGATCGCGAGCAGGTCTTCCACGATCCCGGGCGCACGACCCTGCATCTGGTCGATGTAGACGCAGGTGTCGAGCAGGAGGCCGGTCCCCGCGCGGGCCTCTCCGCCGAGGAAGGGCAGGCGGTCGTCGGGCCGCCGGCGCAGCGTCGTTCCCGGGTCGTGCCGCCGCACGCGCTCGGCGGACCTGAAGTCGAACGGCACAGACTAGAAGCCGAGGTCCAGATCGGGATCGACCGTCCCTTTCAGGTCGCGGAACACATGCGCGAAGTCGTCCGCGATCGCGACGTTCGCCAGGGCGAATTCCAGCAATTCAGTATCGGATCGAAGACCCGTCCGGGCCTTCGCGCGCTCGATCAGTTCGGACGAGACACGGCCCGAAATCCGTCCGGCCTTGTTAGCGGTCAGACCGCTCTCCTGCGCCCGGGACAGCACGGCCTCGACCTGATGGCGGATCGACGGTTCCTCCGGAACAGGCGCCGACCGTTCAATCGTCGCAGAACGCCGACGTTTGACCGGGAACGGCTTCGTCTCAGCGGGTGTCCGTCGCAGGTTCCCGGTCATCAACGGCTCCGGTGTGTTCAACAAATTCCCTGCTTTGCAGACATAGATGGAGTGGGATGTGCCCGCAACCGCGGGTGCCGGGCCTACTGTCTACCTGCTCATCCACCTCCCGCTTGAAGCGGGCGCGACCCGAGCCGTGCCAAGGTTTAAGGTCCCCACCGCCGGACGAACCCGTCCGGCGGTGGGGGCGGTGGTCGACGACATCAGCCGCCGATCTGGCCGCGCTTGAAGCCGAAGCCGGGCACCTCGCAGCCGCAGGACGAGTTGAAGGGGGCCGGCCGGGTCACGCAGTTACCGCGGGCGGTGACGCAGATGCTGCCGCCCCGGCCGCGGCGGGGACGGTCGTAGCGGTCCTCGTCGTAGTCGCGGCGGCGGGGGCGGTCGTAGCGGTCCTCGTCGTAGCCGCGCTCGAACCGGCGGGGGCCGCCGAAATCGTCGCGGTAATACTGGGCGCTGGCCTCGAGCGCGCCCAGCGTCGTCCCGAGGGTCAGGGCGGTGATGGCCGCGAGGGTGAAGCGCTTCAGTCTCATGGAGGGTCTCTTTCGGTCGGTGGTCGGTCCAGGGAGCCGGGATAGCGTCCCGTGAATGAACGACGGCTGAGGCCGGTTCCGGTTGCCGGAACGGGATCGCCTCGCTACCTACCGGCCACAGCCACAAGAGACGCCCATCGGACGCCCACCGGCCGCGGGCCCATCGCGGGCCCGCATTCTCAAGGACCGTCATGGAGCTTCTCAAGCTCGCAGCCCTCGACGCCGAAGACCTCACGGTGATCTCGGCCCACCTCCAGGACGGCATCCTGCGGGCGGGCGACCTCACCTACCTGGCCGCCGAGCACCGCTTCGCCCTGGCCGTGCGCCGCTTCGACTGGTCGGCCGAGCCGGGGGCGGCGCCGCGCCGGCGCCTGGCGGGGGTGCATTTCGAGCGGGTGCTGGGCGTGCGCACCCGCGGGATCGCACCGGGCCAGGAGGCGGACGCGCCCCTGAACCTCCTGGCCGTCACCTTCGATCCGGGGGAGCCTCCCTCCGGCACCGTCACCCTGGTCTTCGCCGGCGGCGCCGCGATCCGCCTCGACGTGGAATGCGTCGAGGCGGCGCTGAAGGACCTCGGCCCGGTCTGGGAGGCGGAGAGCCGCCCCGACCACCGCCCCTCCGACACCGCGGCCTGACGCCCCCCATTCTCTGCGACAACGAACGGCCTCCGATGGTTCGCCTCGACAGCACGGAACCGGATTTTTCGACGGCGTTCGCGCGCCTGCTCACGGCCAAGCGCGAGATCGCGCAGGACGTGGACGAGGCGGTGCGCGCCATCATCGCCGGGGTCGTGTCCGGCGGCGACCGGGCGCTGGTGGACTACACCCGCCGTTTCGACCGGCTCGGCCCGGATTTTTCGCCGGCCTCCCTGCGGGTGAGCGAGGCGGAGATCGCGGCGGCTGTCGCCGCCTGTCCGGCCGAGGCGCTCGACGCCTTGCGGCTCGCCGCAGAGCGGATCGAGGCCTTCCACCGGGCGCAGGTGCCCGCCGACCACCGGGCGACCGATGCGCTGGGCGTCACCGCCGGCTGGCGCTGGACGGCGCTCGAATCGGTCGGGCTCTACGTCCCCGGCGGCACGGCGAGCTACCCCTCCTCGGTGCTGATGAACGCCCTGCCCGCGCGCGTGGCCGGCGTGCCGCGCATCGTCATGGTGGTGCCGACGCCGGACGGGGTGCTGAACCCGCTCGTGCTGGCCGCGGCCCACCTGTCCGGCGTGCACGAGGTCTACCGGGTCGGCGGCGCCCAGGCGGTCGCGGCCTTGGCCTACGGCACGGAGACGATCGGGGCGGTGGCCAAGGTGGTCGGGCCCGGCAACGCCTGGGTCGCGGCGGCCAAGCGCCGGGTCTTCGGCCAGGTCGGCATCGACATGATCGCCGGCCCCTCCGAGGTGCTGATCCTAGCCGACCACCACGCCAACCCGGACTGGATCGCCGCCGACCTCCTGGCCCAGGCCGAGCACGACGTGGCGGCCCAGTCGATCCTCATCACCGACAGCGCCGAATTGGCCGATGCCGTCGAGGCCGCGGTGGAGCGGGCGCTGACCACGCTGCCGCGCCAGGAGATCGCCCGCGCGAGCTGGCGCGACTACGGCGCGATCGTGCGCGTGCGGGACTTCGACGAGGCGGTGCCCCTGGTCGACCGCATCGCCCCCGAACACCTCGAGATCGAGACCCAGGACGCCGAGGCCCTGTCCCGAAAGATCCGGAACGCGGGGGCGATCTTCCTGGGCTCGCACACGCCGGAGGCGATCGGCGACTACGTCGGCGGCCCCAACCACGTGCTGCCCACCGCCCGCTCGGCCCGGTTCTCCTCCGGGCTCGGGGTGCTGGACTTCATGAAACGCACCACCATCCTGGCCTGCACGCCGGAGAGCTTGCGGGCGCTCGGGCCGGCGGCGATAACGCTCGGCCGGTCGGAGGGCCTGGAGGGGCACGCCCGCTCCGTTGCGATCCGCCTGAACCTGTGAGGCGATCCGGATGTCCGAGGACAAGGGTGTGGAGACGCGTGAGGATGCGGGCGGCGACCGCCTGATCGGGGTGGCGCTCGACGACGACTCCATCGGCCGCGGCAACCCGGACCAGGAGCACGAGCGCGCCATCGCGATCTTCGACATCCTGGAATCGAACCGCTTCGCCATTCCCGGCCGAACCGGCCCCTACGCCCTGACGCTGGGGCTGGTGGAGAACAAGCTCTCCTTCGCGATCAAGTCGGAGGCGGGCGAGCCGGTGATGACGCACCTGCTCTCGCTCACCCCCTTCCGGCGGGTGATCCGCGACTACGAGATGATCTGCGAGAGCTACTACAACGCCATCCGCACCGCCTCGCCGACGCAGATCGAGGCGATCGACATGGGCCGGCGCGGCCTGCACAACGAGGCCTCCGAGACCCTGAAGCAGCGCCTGGACGGCAAGGTCGACCTCGACCACGACACGGCCCGGCGCCTGTTCACGCTGATCTTCGCCCTGCACTGGAAGGGCTGAGGCCCGTGCCGCGGGACGCCCTGCCCGTGACGCGCGCTTAAGGCCCCCGCGATGGACGACGGCGTCCCAAAAAAACGGCGGGTGCAGTCGGTCCTGTTCATGTGCAACTTCAACGCCGTGCGCTCGCCCGCGGCGGAGGCGATCGCGCGCCACTATTTCGGCAAGTCGGTCTACGTGCAGTCGGCGGGCGTCCGCTCGGGGGAGCCCCGCGACCCGTTCATGGTGGCCGCACTCGACGAGATCGGCATCGACGCCTCCAAGCACAAGCCGCGCACGGTGCAGGAGTTGGAGGACTGGGAGGGCCTGAACTTCGACCTCATCATCACCCTGGCCCCGGAGGCCCACCACAAGGCCCTGGCGCTCACCCACACCATCGCGGCCGAGGTGGAATACTGGCAGACCCCCGACCCGACCATCCTCCAGGACGCCTCCCGCGAGCAGCGCCTCGATGCCTACCGGGATCTGCGCGACGGGCTGATCTACCGGATCAAGAGCCGGCTGAAGGGGTGATGGGGCTACTCCCCCTCTCCCCTCTGCGGGAGAGGGTGGCCCGCGAAGCGGGTCGGGGGAGGGGAGCGCCGCATCCGGACCTGTCGCTCCCCGCTCCCGACCCTCGCTGACGCGAGACCCACCCTCCCCCTCAGAGGGGGGAGGGCAGGGCGCTCCGATTGCCTTGAGAAGCAGAGGGATTCCTAAAAGAATCGCCGGATCGACGTGACCGGCCCGTAGCTGTTGGCCAGGATGCGGGCGGTGGCCTCCCGCAGGGGCTCCACCGCCACCGCCATGTGGTGGCCGTTGGCGTGGATCAGGCGGGTGGCGTCGAGCATCATCCCGACATGGCCGCGCCAGAACACGAGGTCGCCGCGGGCGAGACCCGCAAGGTCGGTCGACAGCGGGGCGCCGAGCGCCCGCTCCTGCTGGTCGGCGTCGCGGGGGCAGGGCAGGCCGGCGAGGTCCAGGCAGAGCTGGACGAGGCCGGAGCAGTCGAGGCCGAGGCTGGTGCGGCCGCCCCAGAGATAGGGGGTGCCAACGAGGCGCTCGGCCGTGCCCGCCGGGTCGGGCTCGCGCCGGGCCACCGGCACGCAATGGCGGGCGAAGACGAAGCCGCCCGGCGTCTCCAGGTAATCTCCCGCCGTTCCGGTGACGGCGAGCGCCGCGCCGAGGCTCAGATGGCCGCGCGGCGGTCGCTTCAGGTCGGCGACGGGGTAGAGGAAGGTGCGCAGGGCCGCGACCCGGTGCGTCGGGGCCGGGTCGGCCGGGCCGAGGCTGTCGGCGGCGAGGTAGCCGACATAGCCGTCATGCGTGAGCCGCACCCAAGCGAAGCCGTCGCGCACCTCGTAGAGGGTCACGGCGTCGCCCAGCACCGCTTCGGTGTCGATCCCGGATTCGGGCGAAGGCGCCCGGCGCAAGGGCGCGGAGGCGGCCACGACCCGGCGCGGCTCCCCCGTCACGAAGCGCGCGGCGCTCACCACGCCGGCGAGACTCGCATCGGCGAGGTCGGGCCGGGCGGGGGTGAGGCGCGGGTCGAGGTTCGGCGTCGGCATGGTCGTCCCTGGGCGCATCCGGCGCGGATTATCTCACGATTTCCTCGACGGACATGTCCGTCCACCACATGGCGGCCGCAGGGCCGGGCCGTACACGGTCCTGCGGCCCCCTCAGATCGGTCCTGAACCCGCGTCATTTCGACGCGTTCTTCTGCCTCTCTCCGCAGCATTTGCATAGAGAATCATCTCAGCGCCTCATGGATTGGAGCACATCCTGCCTGAGCAAGGGGCAGGCCGCCCGTCATGCGCCGGAGACGCTGCCGCCTCGAATTTTGATGCAGTGCACAATGCGTCTCGTGTCCACTATGTTGGGGTCATGCCAAGTGCGAGCCGCGCCGTGAAGAAGACCCCCAAAAGCTTCGCCGACCTGCCACCGATCCGGGTGCGCAAGGAGCCCCCGACGATCGTCGAGGCGGTGGCGGCTGCCCAGGATCTCGCCGACGACCTCGACCAGCAGGTCGAGATCGCCGCCGGTCTGATCGGCCTGCCGGCCGACGAGGTCCGCCCCCACGTCCTGGCCGCCCAGCGGGCGAAGACGGAGCGCCGCCCGGAGCGGATGCCGGAGCGCATCTTCAGCCAGGGCGGCCCGAGCCGGGCGCCGCGCACCGTCATCGTGGAGCGCCGCACCCGCCCGCCCGTGATCGTGGAGCGGCGCGGCCGCCCCCTCGACCCGCGCCGCTGATTTCCTTCCATCGTGACGACAGCCAGACGCCGCGCCCGTGGAGACGGGCGCGGCGTCTTGCGTTCGGCCCAAGCGCCTACCAGGCCAGGGTCTCGCCCCTGTAGTCGAGATAGGCGGTGCCGGGCCGGCCGAGATGCCGCTCGATCACGTCGGTCAGGCCGGTGACGCTGGTCTCCACGTCGATGTCGGCCTCCGCCCCGCCCATGTCGGTGCGGACCCAGCCCGGATGCAGCAGCAGGACGCTCAGACCGGATGCGCCGTGGCGGATCTGGAAGCTGCGGGCCAGGGTGTTGAGGGCCGCCTTGCTCGCCCGGTAATTCTCCCAGCCGCCCGCCTCGTTGAGCCCGACGCTGCCGAGGATCGAGCTCATGAAGGCGATGCTGCCGCCTGGGGCCAGCGTCCCGTGAAACGCGTCCGCGAAGCGGATCGGGCTCACCGCGTTGGTGAGGTAGACCTGCGCGGCGACCTCCCGCGGCACCGCGTGCAGGGGGTCGTGCGCCTGCGTCGCCACGCCCGCCACCACGAAGATCAGGTCGTATGCCTGCGCGCCGATCCGCCCGTGCAGGGCGGAGACCGAGGCGTCGTCGTCGATATCGGCGGTCTCGACGGTGAGCGCGTCGGATGACAGGGCCGCGAGTTCGGGCGAGGGCTTGCGCTGGGTCGCCGTGACGCGCCAGCCGCGGGCCAGGAAGGTCTCGACTAGGCCGAGGCCGAGGCCGCGCGAGGCGCCGACGATCAGTGCGTGCTTTTGGGTGCTTGCCATGGTGGTTCTCCGGCGGGGCCGGGTTCAAGGTCCGGCGCTGCGGAGGATGAGGTTGGCGCTGGACGGGGGCGGGGAAAGCGCGCGGCCGCGTCCCAGGTGCGCGGCCGCACACGGTGACGGGGTCCTCTCCCGTTCCGGCGAGCGGTCGTCCGACCGACGAAAAGAACTCAATCGGCCGTCTGCGCCGACCACGTCGCGTGGCGGATGCCGGGGGCGCGCTCCAGTTCCGCCGTCACCGCATCGAGCTCGGCGGCCTCGACGGCGCTGGCGAGCAGGGTGGCGACCACCTCGACCGCCTCCTCGCCCCGCTCCACCACCTCGATCCCGGCGACGGGGTAGCTCGCCGCCTCCAGGCGCTCGACCAGGAGGTCGCGGGCCGGCCCCGCGCCCTCGGGCGAGGTGGTGACCTGGACCTCGTAGGTCGCCTCGGTCTCGCTCTCGCGGATCGGCGCCCGGTTGATGGCGTTGACCAGCGGCCGCAGCAGGGTGTTGCAGGCCAGCACCGCCACCGTGACGAACAGGGCCTCGAGCGGCAGGTCGGCCCCGGCGAAGGCGCCGACCGCCGCCGAGCACCAGAGGGTCGCGGCCGTGTTGAGGCCGCGCACGTTCATCCCCTCCTTCATGATCACGCCGGCCCCGAGGAAGCCGATGCCGGAGATCACGTAGGCCACCGTGCGGGTGCCGCCCTCGTTGCCGGTGAGCCGGACGCCGAGGTCCACGAAGGCCGCCGCGCCCAGCGCCACCAGCACCGCCGTGCGCAGGCCGGCGCTGCGCTGCCGGTACTGCCGTTCCGCCCCGATCAGGGTGCCGAGCACGAAGGCCACGATCAGGCTGATCGCCGAGTTGAGGGTCTCGGGCAGGATGTAGGGGCCGATGGTCATGCGCGCTCCTACGCCGCCCCACATGACGGAACGGTGACGCCCGGCCTGCGGCGGCCCCTCGGGCATATTGCCCGAGGCCACCCGCGCGGGATTGACGGACGGCCCCGGCGACGGGCACACGGACAGGGCTGAGGATCGCCTAAGAATCCGAGACTAAGACAGTATTCCCGAGGAGACGGACAGGATGCAGGACATCGTCCCTGCGGCGGCCATCGGGCCGGCGCGCGCATGAGCGGTGCAGCCCTGGCCGAGCGCGGCGCGGCCCTGGCCGAGCCCCCCGCGACGGCGCCCGCCGACGGCGCCCTGCGCGCCCGCATCCTGGCGCTCCGCGACGGCCTGGAGCACGGCCTCATCGGCTGCTCCGGCCTGGTGGAGCGCCTGATGATCGGCCTGCTCACCGGCGGCCACCTCCTGATCGAGGGGGCGCCGGGCTTGGCCAAGACCCGCGCGGTCAAGCGCCTGGCCGACGGCCTCGACGGCTCCTTCGCCCGCGTGCAATGCACCCCCGACCTGATGCCGGCCGACCTCACCGGCACGACCGTCTGGCGCCAGGACAGCGGCAGCTTCGAGTTCCTGCCCGGCCCCCTGTTCCACTCCCTGATCCTGGTGGACGAGGTGAACCGCGCGCCGCCCAAGGTGCAGTCGGCGCTGCTCGAATCCATGGCCGAGGGCCAGATCACGGTGGCCGGCCACACCCATCCGCTGCCCGACCCCTTCATGGTGGTGGCCACCCAGAACCCGATCGAGCACGCCGGCACCTTCCCCCTGCCCGAGGCGCAGCTCGACCGCTTCCTGCTCCACGTCGTGGTGGAGATGCCGGACGAGGCCTCCGAGCGGGCGATCCTCGACCTCGTGGAGGGCGAGCTGAACCACCACGCCGAGGCCATGCCGGTGCGGCTGACGCTGGACGAGGTCCGCGCCGCGCGGGAGGCCGCGCTCTCCGTCTACGTCTCGCCTGCGCTGAAGGACTACCTCGTGCGCCTCGTGGCCGGCACCCGCAGCGACGCGGCGGCGCCCGACCTGCGCGCGGCGATCGAGCACCCGGCCTCGCCGCGCGGGACGCTGGCCCTGATGGTGGCGGGCAAGGCGCGGGCCTACCTGCACGGGCGCGACCACGTCGTCCCCGAGGATATCGCCGCGCTGGCCTCGGACGCGCTGGCCCACCGCATCGGCCTGACCTGGCGCGCCGCCGCCGAGGGCAAGACCGCCCGCGGCATCATCGGCGGCCTCGTGCAGCGGGTGCGGGCGCTCTGAGGGTGACAGGGTTGGCGGACGGCTTTTGCGAGCGCGCGCGTCCCTCCCCCCTCTGCGGGGGAGGGTGGCCCTCGCATGAGCGAGGGTCGGGAGAGGGGAGGGACGCGTCCGGATACGGTGCTCCCCTCTCCCGACTTAGCTCGCGGGCCACCCTCCCCCGCAGAGGGGGGAGGGAAGGGAGCCGCGCGGCTCACCCATGACCGCATCCCCAACCCCCGAGTACGAAAAAACCGAAAAAAACCCCGGCATCCACCTGTCCGGCGAGGCGCTGATGGGCCTGCGCCACCTTGCCCGCCGCGGGGTCGCGCCCACAACGCGCACGCTCGCCGGCCTGCCCGGCGGCATCGTCACGAAGCGGCGCGGGCGGGGTTCCGAGCCCGACGACGTGCGGCTCTGGTCGGAGGGTGACGACCGGCGTCACATCGACCGCAACGCCACCGCCCGCACCGGGGTGCTGCACGTGCGCACCCACCACGACGAGCGCGACCGGGCCGTGGTGCTGCTGGCCGACTTCCGGCCCTCCATGCTGTTCGGCACCCGCCGGGCCCTGCGCTCGGTCGCGGCCGCCGAGGCCCTGACCCTGCTGGGCTGGCGGGTCGTCGGCGACGGCGGCCGCATCGGCCTCGCGGTGGCCGGCGTGGGCGAGCCCGTGGCGCTGCGCCCGGCCGGCGGCGAGCGGGCGATGACGGCCGTGACCGGGGCGCTCGCCCTGGCCCATGCCCGCGCCCTCGACGATGCCGAGGCGGCCGACCCCCCGCTCGATGCCATGCTGACGCTCGCGCGCAGCCTGCTGCCCTCCGGCGGCCACCTCGTCATCGCCAGCGCGCTCGATGCGCCCGGCCCCGATTTCGACCACCTCCTGACCCTTCTGGCCGAGCGCCTCTCGATCCGCCTGATCCTGGTCAGCGACGCCTTCGAGCGGCAGCGCCCGGCCGGCTTCTACCCCTTCGCCCTCTCGGACGGCCGGCGCGGCACCGTGCAAGCCGGCCGGGCCGGGGCGACGGGGAGCGCGGAGGCCGACGAGCGGCTATCCGACTACGCCCGCCGCGGCATCGCGGGCCTGCGCCTCGACGTGGAGGCCGGACCGGAAGCCTACGCCCCGCTGATGGAGCGGCTCGATGCGGTGCTGTGACGGGGGAGTCTCTCCTCCCCCTTGCGGGGAGGAGCCGGAGGTGGGGGTGGTGCAGAAGGCACCGCACCGCTCGATCCTGAACCACCCCCACCCCTTGCCCCTCCCCGCAAGGAGGAGGGGAATCGCGTCGCGCATGGGACTCGGCCCATGATGCCCGCCGACGCTCCCCTGAACCTCATTGAACTCCGCGGCCTGCACCTGCCCGGCAACGCCGCCGGCGCGGTGCAGGGGGAGGTGGTGGCCGCCATCGCGCTGGGTTTCGTCGCCGCCATCCTGGTGGGGCTGGTGCGCACCCTGCGCACCCGCTCGCGCGCCACCCTGCGCCGCGCGGCCCTGCGGGAGCTGGCCGGCTCCCGCACCCTGGCGCCGGAGGCGCGCCTCGTGGCCCAGGCCGGCCTGCTGCGGCGGCTGGCCCGCAAGCTCCAGGGCGCGGACGCCGCCGACGCGCAGGGCGCCGCCTGGGCCGCCCGCCTGGATAGCCTGTTCGGGACCGACTTCTTCTCCGCGGGCGCCGGCCGCACCCTGGTCGACGGCCTCTACCGCCGGCGCGAGACGCCGGACCCGGCCGCGATCGACGCAGAACTCGCCCGCCTCATCGGCCGGATCAGGACGTGACGATGGCAGGCCTCTTCCCTGCCTGGCTCACGGCGCTCGCCTCCGCCTTCGACCTCGCCGCGCCCTGGGCGCTGCTGGCCCTGCCCCTGCCGCTGCTGGCCGCCCGCCTGATCCCGGCGGAGGCGCAAGGGTCGAGCGGGGCCCTGAGGGTGCCGGCCTCCCTGGTGGCGCGCCACGAGGCCGGCGGCGACGTGGGCGCCCGCGGGCGCCGCCGCACCCTGCTGCTCTGGACCCTGTGGGCGGCGCTGGTCGCGGCGCTCTCCGGCCCCCGCCTCGTCCTGCCGGCGACCGCGCTGCCGGCCTCGGGCCGGGAGATCATGCTGGCGATGGATCTCTCCGGCTCGATGGAGCGGCGGGACTTTTCCCTCGACGGGCAGGAGGTGAACCGGCTGGTGGCGGTCAAGCGCGTCGGCGCCGACTTCATCCGCCGCCGGGCGGGCGACCGCATCGGCCTCGTCATCTTCGCCGACCAGGCTTTTGTGGCCGCCAGCCTGACCTTCGACACGGCCAGCGTCGCCCACGCCCTCGAAGAGGCCACCATCGGCCTGGTGGGCCGCTCCACCGGCATCGGCGACGGGCTCGGGCTGGCACTCCGCCGCCTCGACCCCAAGGACACAGGCAGGGACGCGGGCCAGCCGGGACCGGCCACCGCCAAGGTGGTGATCCTGCTCTCGGACGGGGCCAACAACGCCGGCCAGACCACGCCCAAGGACGTGGCGGCCCTGGCCAAGGAACTCGGCATCAAGGTCTACACCATCGCACTCGGCCCCCGCGACATGGCCGACGCCCAGGGCGAGCAGGACGTGGTCGACACCGAGACCTTGCGCGAGATGGCCGAGATCAGCGGCGGCAAGGCCTTCCGGGTGAAGACGACCGAGGACCTGATCGCGGTGGCCGGCTCCATCGACGCCCTGGAGGGCGGCCGGGCCAAGGCGCCCCCCCTGCCGCTGCGCCGCGACCTCTGGCCCTGGCCCGCCGCCCTGGCCCTGCTCTGCGCCGCCGCGCTGCTCGCCACCCGGAGGGGCGCGTGATGGTCCGGTCCTTCGAATCCCCGTCTCCTCCCATCCACGCCTTCATCCTGAGGTGCCGCGTCAGCGGCCTCGAAGGAGCCCTCCAGCCATCGCCGAGATTTCTGAAGGGCTCCTTCGAGGCCACCGCTTCGCGGCGGCACCTCAGGATGAGGGTGTGGGTGGGACGACCGGTTCTAAGCTCCGGCGGGGCTCCCGCATGAGCGCGCTCGACGCCTACGCCCTGCTGCGTCCCTGGTGGTTCCTGGCGATCCCGGTCGTCGCACTGCTGGCTTTGCGCGCGGCATCCCGCGCCGCACCCCTCGGCGACTGGACCCGCGCCGTCGACCCCGCCCTGATGGCCCATCTCGCCCGCCGCGGCGCGGTGCTCGGCGGCCGGCGGCAGGCGAACCTCGCAGCCGCGGTCGCGGCCGGCCTGATCGCCCTGGCGCTCACCGGCCCGGCCGTGGAGCGCACGGATGCGGCGAGCTTCCGCAACCTCGACGCCACGGTGATCGTCGTCGACCTCTCCCGCTCGGTCGCGGCCGGCGGCAGCCTCCAGGCCCTGCGCCAGACCGCCCAAGGGGTGGCCGAGGCGGCCGGCACCCGCTCCGTGGCGCTCGTGGTCTACGCGGGCGACGCCTACCTCGCCATGCCGCCGACCACCGACCGCGACAGCTTCGGCACCACCCTGTTTGCCCTCGACGCCGACACCGTGCCCGACCGCGGCAGCCACCCGGAGCGCGGGCTGGCGCTCGCCCGCCGGACGCTGGCCGAGGCCGACGTGGTCGCCGCCGACGTGGTGCTGATCACCGACGGGGACGGCATCAACGAGGCGGCTTTGCGCGAGGCCCGCGCCATGCGGGACAAGGGCTGGCGCCTGCAGGGCCTGTTCGTGCCGGCCGGCACCGCCCTGCCGCCGGGCGCGCCGAAGCCCGACCGGGCGGCCCTGGAGCAACTGGTGCAGGCGGGCGGCGGCGTGACGGCGGACCTCTCCGCCCCCGGCCCCGTCCTCGACGCGGTGGGCGCCGGCACCGCGCAGCATCTCACGGCCGGCGGCTACACCGTGCTGGCCTTCGCCGATTTCGGGCGCTGGCTGCTGTGGCTGGCCGCCATCCCCGCCCTCGTCCTGTTCCGCAGGAGCGCCTGATGCCCGCCGGCTCGATCCGCCCCCCGCTCCTGTCCATGCCGGCCTCGCGGGGCCTGACGCGGACCTGGCGCCGCCGGGCCCGGATCGGCGGCCTGGGGCTCGCGGGCGCCGCCATCCTCGGGCTCGCCCTGGTCTCGCAGCCGCGCACCGGCCTCGGGCGCCTGCTGATGGGGGTGGGGCTGCCAGGCGCGGCCGCCGCGATCATCGCCGACCCGGCCTGGCGCGG
The DNA here is from genome assembly GCF_022179685.1 of Methylobacterium trifolii. Lineage (GTDB taxonomy): Bacteria > Pseudomonadota > Alphaproteobacteria > Rhizobiales > Beijerinckiaceae > Methylobacterium > Methylobacterium trifolii. The sequence goes on along the minus strand of NZ_BPRB01000143.1, from coordinate 740 downwards.
CCCGGCCCTCTACGCAGCCGGGCGCTACGACGAGGCCGCCGCCCTCTTCCGCAACGGCGGCCGGCGCAACAGCTACAACCTCGGCAACGCGCTGGCGCGCATGGGCGACTATCCCGGCGCGATCGCCGCCTACGACGCGGCGCTCCAGTTCAACCCGCGGGATGCCGACGCGCAGGCCAACCGCTCCCTCATCGCCAAGATGCTGGCGGAGGCGATCGACCGCGGCAAGGGCGGCGGCATCGCCAACGGCACGGCCCAGTACGGCGCCCGCTACAACAACACCGCCAACCAGGACCAGAACGACGACATCGATGCCAGCTCCAGCGGCGAAGGCCTGGCCGGCAACAAGGAGGCCTCCGCCTCCTCCTCGCTGCCGGGCAACAGCAAGGTCGCCCGCCGGGGCAAGGCCGAGCAGCAATCGATCGATTCCGGCCGGGGCGAGGCGCGGGGCTCGGCCGGCGACGCGGCCGGGCGCGGGCGCACCGGCGGCGGCTCGGCCATGGTGGCCGAGGCCCCCGAGAAGGAGGTGCGCCGCGTGACCAAGAGCTTCGAGGCCCACGAGATCCGCCCCGACCGCCTCTGGCTCCAGACCATCCCCGACGATCCGGGCCGCTACCTGAAGCTGCGCCTCAAGGCCGAGCAGACCCGCCGCGTCGAGGCCGGCACCGCCATGCCCGCCGGGAGCAACCCATGGTGATTCTTTGGGAATGGGTCGCGGGCGCCTTCCCTCCCCCCTTTGC
>NZ_BPRB01000142.1 GCF_022179685.1 Methylobacterium trifolii | reverse complement strand
CGACCGGGTGCGTCTGCCGGGTGCCGGTCGGGCTCGATCAGAGGCGGTAGCGGATCTGATCGGTCCAGAAGCGCTCGAGACGGCCGAGCGCGAGGTTGAGGCGGCCGAAATCGTCGTCCGAGATGCCGCCGATCGGCTGGATCGTGCGGGCATGCTTGTCGTAGAGGCCCTGGATGATCTCGTGCACCTGCCGGCCCTTGTCGGTGAGGCTGATGCGGACCGAGCGCCGGTCCGTCTTCGAGCGGGCGTGGTGCAGGTAGCCGGCCTCGACCAGCTTCTTGACGTTGTAGGACACGTTCGAGCCGAGGTAGTAGCCCTTCGTGCGCAACTCGCTCGCGGTCAGTTCCTTGTCGCCGATGTTGTAGAGCAGCAGGGCCTGGACGCTGTTGACGTCCTCGCGACCGCGGCGCTCGAACTCGTCCTTGATCACGTCGAGGAGGCGGCGATGGAGCCGCTCGACGAGGTGCAGGGCCTCCAGGTAGGAGCCGGCGGTGGTTCCGGCCTCGGGAGCAGTGTTGGTTTCGACAACCTTGACGGCCTGGGACTTCATCTTGTGCCTCGCCCGATCTGTTCTGTCGGTCGCCGTGATGTCCGGCGCCGCTTATGAGTTCAACCTACGGGCGGGGAATGAAAACCGTTTTAAGCGACAGGATGAATTCGCGATTTACTTCTGTCGGTAAATGCAAAATGAAGTGAAGCTCACAACGCTCCGTTTACCGCGATTCCTGGGCCGCGAACCAGGACAGCAGAAAGTAGATCAGCACGATACTGGCCTCCGCACCAAGTAGAGGCAGAGATGTCGGCAGGAGTTGCGGCGTGAGGACTGCAAGCGTCAACGCGGAGGTGATGGCCAACAGCCAGATCACGCCGCCCCAGGCGCTGGTCAGCCACAGGCCGATCGCCGCGGTGGCGTCGATGACCGAGAAGTAGATCAGCGCGGCCTGCCGGCCGAAGGGCTCCGTCTCGAAGGGCCGCGTGCCCGGCATCACGTCGAGGATGGAGGCCCAGGAGACCACGCTCTTGGCGAGCCACGCGAGCGCCGTGATCCGCATGAACCAGACCAGCACCGTGTCCCAGGTGTTCTGAGGCGCAGCCGCGCTCCGCTCGATCCGGTCGCTCGGAAACTCGCCGGCGCGCGTCGCGCCGCGTGCGCTCTTCGACGGTCCGCGCATCTCAGGTGAACCTGGACTCTGGGCCGTCGACGGGCTCGAAGGCGGACAGAATCGCAGCGTGGTCCACTTCGGCCAGCGTCTCCGGGCGCCAATGGGGCGTGCCGTCCTTGTCCACGATCACAGCCCGCACGCCCTCGAAGAAGTCGTGGCCCCGCATCACCCGCGTGACGATGCGGTATTCGGTGAGCACCGCCTCGGAAAAGTCGAGGCCGGGGCCTCGGCGCATCTGCTCGCGGGCGATGCACAGGCTCGACGGGGAGCGGGTGCGGATCAGGGCGGCGGTCTCGGCGGCGAAGGGCGAAACGTCCGCATCGAGGCGGGCGAGAATATCCGCGACGGTCTCGCCGTAGAAGCAGGCGTCGATAAGCGCGCGCTGCGCCACCAGCGGGCCGGTCGGCGGAGCCGCACCGCCCTCCCCCAACGCCGCCTCGACCGGGCCGCCCTCCGCGAGGGCGTCGATGATCGCCGGGAAGGTCGCAGCGGGCGAACCATGCGTCGCGAGCCCGACGGCGAGGGCATCGCCGGGCCCGACCCTGGCGCCGGTCAGCGCGAGGTAGGTGCCAACACGGCCGGGCAGGCGCGGCAGGGCGTAGGTCATGCCCACGTCGGGGAACAGGCCGATGCCGACCTCCGGCATGGCGAAGTCGTAGCCCTCGGAGGCCACGCGGACGGGCCCGTGCAGGGAGAGGCCGGCACCGCCTCCCATCACCACTCCCTCGATCAGGGACACATAGGGCTTCGAGAAGCGCTGCACGCGGGCGATCAGGGCGTATTCCGCCGACCAGAACGCGAACACGTCGTCGAACCGGCCGGCCTTGCCGCACTGGTAGATGTAGCGGATGTCGCCGCCCGCGCAGAAGGCCCGTCCGCCCGCACCCCGCACCGCGACGCGGGTGACAGCCGGGTCGGCCTCCCAGGCGTCGAGCTGCGCGTGCATGCCCCGGATCATGGGCAGCGACAGGGCGTTCAGGGCCTTGGGCCGGTTGAGGGTGACGAGGCCGAGGGCGCCGTGCCGCTCGAACAGGATCTCGTCCGTCTGCTCCGCCATCATCGGCCTCCCGGGGAGCGCTTAGACGAGGTCTCGCCCGTGGCGTCAATGTAGCCCCGGGCCTGGATCAATGCGCATGGTCGGGGACACCGCTTGGGAAGTAGCCGCGGTAGGGCCGCGCCTCGTCCACCGCCCTCCGGACGGATGCGCGCTCGCGCAGCCTTGTCAGGTAGGCGCTCAGGTTGGGCAGCGTGTCGTCGAGGGGGTGGACCCAATCGGCGTAGAACAGGAAGGGTGCCGCCCCGCAATCGGCGAGGCTGAATTGCTCGCCCGCGGCCCATGTCCGGTCCGCCATGCGGGTGTCGAGCCAGCGATAGGCGGCGGCGAGCATGGCGTGCGCGTCGGCGACGCCCTTCGGGTCGCGCTCGCCCTCGGGCCACATGCGGTCCGCGACGATCTTCTGTTGTGGCGTCGAGACGTAGTTGTCGAAGAAGCGGTCCATGAGCCGGACGTCGAGGCAGGTCGCTGCGTCGGCCGGGATCAGCCGGACGGCGCCCAGATAATGCAGGTCGAGATACTCGACGATGATGCTCGCCTCGGGGATCGTCATGCCCCGATCCGCGTCGACCAGCACCGGGAACTTGCCGAGCGGCCAGATCCGGAGGAGCGCCCGGCGGGCTTCGCCTACCAGCAGAACGGACGCGAAGGGCGTGCCCGTCTCGTAGAGGGCGATCAGCACCTTCTGGCAGTAGGAGGAGAACGGGTGGGCATGGAGCGTCAGGGTCATCGTCGGGTCCTTATCTCGTCTCGCGATCGGCGGATCATCCGAGGACGCCGCCACCGCTGCCGATCCGACAGGCGCGGCGCCCGCGTTTTGGAAGGAATCGGTCTGTGCTAGAGCGCTGCGCGACGGCAGGCGGGCCGGGATCGAGGCCGCTGCGCGCACGTGCAAAAGAACGCTTCCGGAGACCGTCCCAGGATGTCCAACGAACCGCGTCCCCTCGCCGTCGAGACCGCGCGGGAGGATTCGCGCGCGCAGGGCCTGAAGATCACGCAGCGCCCGCGCCGCAACCGCAAGGCGGATTGGTCGCGCCGGCTGGTCCGCGAGAACACGCTGACCGTCGACGACCTGATCTGGCCGATGTTCGTGATCGAGGGGACGAATCGGCGCGAGCCGATCGCCTCGATGCCGGGCGTCGAGCGCCTGAGCGTGGACGAGGTGGTGCGGGCGGCCGAGAAGGCGGCCCGCCTCGGCATCCCGGCGGTGTCGTTCTTCCCCTACACCGAGGTTGCCTTGCGCGATCCCACGGGCTCGGAGGCGCTCAACAGGGACAACCTCGTCTGCCGGGCGGTGCGCGCGGTGAAGAAGGCGGTGCCCGAGATCGGCGTGATGACCGACGTGGCGCTGGACCCCTATACCAGCCACGGCCATGACGGCCTGCTGCACGACGGCGCCATCCTCAACGACGAGACCGTGGCGCTGCTTGTGGAGCAGAGCCTGATCCAGGCGGAGGCCGGCACCGACATCATCGCCCCCTCCGACATGATGGACGGGCGCGTGGGCGCGATCCGGGCCGGGCTCGACAAGGCCGGCTTCCTCGACGTGCAGATCATGGCCTACGCGGCCAAGTACGCCAGCGCCTTCTACGGCCCGTTCCGGGACGCCATCGGCACGCAGGCCGCCCTGGTCGGCGACAAGCGCACCTACCAGATGGACCCCGGCAACGGCTCGGAAGCCCTGCGCGAGGTCCGGCTCGACTTGGACGAGGGCGCCGACTCGGTGATGGTCAAGCCGGGCATGCCCTACCTCGACATCATCCGCAGGGTGCGGGACGAATTCGGCGTGCCGACCTTCGCCTACCAAGTGTCAGGCGAGTACGCGATGATCGAGGCGGCCGCCCGAAACGGCTGGCTCGACGGCGAGCGCGCCATGGTCGAGAGCCTGCTCGCCTTCAAGCGCGCGGGCGCGGACGGCGTCCTGACCTACTATGCCCCCCGCGTGGCCGAGCGCCTGCGCGCCGGGACGTGAACGTCAGAGTCCGCTGGCTGGTGAGCCTCGCGGGCGTGGCAGGCTTCCTCGGAGGGCTCGCCGCCTGCGAGAGCGCCGTCGAGCGCCAGCGCGTCGCCACCTGCCGCCGCGCCGTGCCGGCCCTGGTGCAGGGCGAGAGCGGGGCGCAGGTGCTGCGAGTCGGCCCCGGCTCCGCGCCCGACAGCGTGCGCGTGGACTACGCGGTGGGGCAGCGCCGGCACTGGCTGCTCTGCCGCTTCAATCCCGGCGCCGACCTCACCGGCGTCACCACCGACCGCTCCACCCTGACCGGCGCCTCCCTCTACCTGCTGAAGCGCTATTACCTCGACACGCCGGACGCCGAGCGCGCCGACCCGGTCGGACGTTGAGCCAGCCATCTTGTGGGCGGCGGGCAGCGCACCTACCTCATCAACGTGTCCACAGCCTCTTCCGGGATGCGCGCCATGCCCAATCCACAGACCGGTTACGCCGAACGCCTCGAGATGCCCGGCTACGCATCCGCGCTGCCGGTGCCCTACGTGCGGGCGAGCCTGGGCGGGCGCACGGTCGCCTACCTCCTCGATATCCTGTTCATCCTCGGCTTCACGGCGGTACTCTAGCTGGCGATCGCCCTCATCGGCCTCGTCACCTTCGGGCTGGGCTGGGCCCTGTTCGCGGTGCTGCCGGCCAGCGGCGTCATCTACAGCGCGGTCACCGTGGGCGGCCCCCGCCAGAGTACGCTGGGCATGCGGATGATGGGCCTGCGCGTCGTGGCCCCAGAGAGCGGGCGCCCCGTCGACCTGATCTCGGCGGCCGTCCACGCCCTGCTGTTCTACGTCGCGATCTCGACCTTCGTGCTCTGGTTCCTCGACGTCGTGTTCGGGGTGGTGCGCAGCGACCGGCGCCTCGGGCACGACCTGCTGCTGGGTCTGGCCGTCATCCGCGCCGGTTGACGGAGCCTGTGGCGAAAAGTTCGTAGCCCGTACCGCACGAGCCCATTGAGCGGCGTGACCTGCGCTGTACACTGTCCCGCCGGCGCGGGTCAGCCGCCGGCGCCAGGGCCCCGTGAAGCGTGACGAGCCACCCGCGCGATACCCCGCAATTCTATCTCACCGCGCCCTCCCCCTGCCCCTACCTGCCGGGGCAGGAGGAGCGGAAGGTGTTCACCCACCTCGTCGGCCGCCGTGCCCGCGACCTCAACGAGATCCTGACGCAGGGCGGCTTCCGCCGCTCGCAGACCATCGCCTACCGTCCGGCCTGCGAGAGCTGCCGGGCCTGCATCTCGGTTCGCGTCGTGGTGGAGGATTTCGTCCCAACGGGGAGTCAGAAGCGCATCCTCGCCCGCTCCTCGGACCTGATCGGCACCTCCGAGGCCAACCGCCCGGCCTCCGACCAATACGCCCTGTTCCGCCGCTACCTCGACGCCCGCCACGGCGACGGCGGCATGGTGGACATGACCGTGCTCGACTACGCCATGATGATCGAGGACAGCCACGTGGACACCCATCTGGTGTCTTACCGCTGCCGGGGCGCGGACACCGCCATCCACGGCCGTGGCGTGGGCGACCCGGTGGCGTTCTGCCTGACCGACGTGCTCGCGGACGGCCTCTCGATGGTCTACTCGTTCTACGATCCCGACGAGACGCACCGCTCGCCTGGCACCTTCATGATCCTCGACCACATCCGCCGGGCCAAGGCGCTCGGCCTGCCGTACCTGTACCTCGGCTACTGGGTCGATGGCTCCCGCAAGATGGACTACAAGGCCCGCTTCCTGCCGCAGGAGCGGCTGATGGCACAGGGCTGGGTGCGGGTCGAATAGACCGCCGACCGACCCCGTCCCCGATCGCATCCCGGCGCGGCGACCGCGCCGGGAGCGGGCCTTAGAACCTCGCGATCACCTGGAAGCGGATCACCCGCGGCGCGCCCGGCGAGATGTTGTTGTTTCCGTCGGCGGTGGCGATGTAGCGCCGGTCGAAGATGTTCTCGATGTTGACCTGGGCCCGCCAGAAGTCGTTGACCCGGTAGAACAGGCCGAGGTCGAAGCGCGTGATGCCCGGCAGCCGGATGGTGTCGTCCGACGAGGCGAAGGTTTGACCCGTCTGGATGTAGCCGATGCCGAGGGAGAATTCCCGCGTCACGTCGAACTTGTTCCACAGGGTGAAGGCGTTGAACGGCACCAGGCCGACGCGGTTGCCCGGACGGATCGACGTGGCGCCGTTCGAGAAGCCGCTTGTGATGCTGGCGTCGGTGAAGGCGTAGCCGCCCGCCACCTGCCACCAGTCGGTGACGTAGCCGTTGGCCCCGATCTCGGCCCCTTGCGTGCTGGTCTGGCCGGTGGCGAGGAAGAAGCCCGCCCGGTTCGGGTCCTGGAGCCGCTGGTTGTAGCGGTCGAGGTTGTACAGGGCGCCGGTGAGCTGGAGCACGGGCGACACGTCGTACTTCACGCCGATCTCGGCGTTCTCGAAGCGCTCGGGCTGGGAGATGGCCAGCCCCGGCGTCAGGGTGCTGAACTGGTCGCCCGAGGACGGCAGGTAGGAGACGCTGTAGCTGCCGTAGAAGGCGAGGTTCTCCAGGGGCTTGACCACGACGCCGGCCCGCGGCGAGAGCAGGTCGTCGACGCGCGCCTGCTGCACGTTGGTGCGCCGGTCGGTGGCCTGGAAGTCGAAGTGGTCGTAGCGCAGGCCGCCGATCAGCTGGAGGTGCGGCCCGATCTCGATCTGGTCCTGGGCGTAGAGAGCGGCCAGGCCGAGGTCGTAGCGGCTGTTGGCGCCGCTGGCGATGTTGCGGAAGCTGACCGGCACCCGCGAGACCGGGAAGAAGGGGTTCACGGCCAGCGTCTGCGTGCCCGTGGTGGAGAAGATTCCGTCCTGGCGCATGGAGGTCCCCTCCTGGTAGCCGAGTTCGAAGCCCCCGAGCAGGGTGTGCTTGAGGATGCCGGTGTCGAACTTGTAGGTGAAGTCGTTCTGCGAGAAGTAGTTCGTCCGCGGCGTCTCGTTGTTGTAGGCGGTGAGGTTGACGGAGGTGCCGGCCGCGTTCACCGCGCCGCCCGGATAGACGTTCTGGTAGAACTTCTGATAGTCGGCGAAGCGCACCTGGCTGTGCATCTGCACGCCGGACTCGAACAGGTGGTCCAGCGTCGCGGTGGCGATGTGGGCGTCGACCTTGGCGTAGCTCTGGTCCGGGTTGCCGAAGAAGGTCCCGATGTTCTGGCGGTAGCGGTAGGGCCGGCCGAACTGCGAGGGGATGCCGCGGTCGGCGGTGCGCTCGTCGTGGAAGTACTCGTAGGAGAGCTTCAGGGTCGTGGCCGGCCCGAGCAGGAAGGTCATGGTCGGGTTGACGCCGTAGCGGCGGATGTCGACGAAGTCGCGATAGGTGCCGGTGTCCTCGAACACGCCGTTCATGCGGAAGAAGACGTTCTCGTTGACGCGGTCGCCCACGTCCAGCGCGACGCGCTTGTTCCAGAACTGGCCGCCCTGGACCAGGACCTCGCGGATCGGCACGCCGTCCGCCTCCTTGAGCACCCGGTTGATCACGCCCCCGCCCCCACCACGGCCGAAGACCAGGGCGTTGGGGCCCTTCAGCACCTCGATGCGCTGCGTGTTGTAGAGGTCGCGAAAATACTGCACGTCGTCGCGCACGCCGTTGACGTAGAAGTCGGCGTTCGAACGCTGGCCGCGGATGACCAGGTCGTCGCGGTTGCCCTCGCCCTGGTGGGGGATGATGCCCGGCACGTAGCGCAACGCCTCCTCGATCGACTGGAAGCCCTGGTCGCGGATCTGCGCCTGCGTCACCACCGTGACCGATTGCGGCGTGTCGATGAGCGGCGTGTCGGTCTTCGTGGCCGAGCGGGTGCGTTTGGTCAGGTAGCCGACGCTGGTGCCGTTCTCACCCTCGACGCTGAGCTGGTCCAGGGTCACGGCAGCGGCCTCCGGCGGTAGCACGCGGGGTGCACGCAGCGCTTGTGCGCCGGCGGCGGTCGACAGGACCGTCGTCGCCAGGAGAGTCGCGCCGAGCCGCGCATGCTTTGCGATAGTCATGGATCGAGCCCTGAGCCGTTCTTCTGGTATTTCGTCTCGGCAAATGTCGGCCGATCCGTCATGAGTGCTCTATGGACAGGGCCGGATAACTCAACCGGTTGGCGGGGTGCTATGGGACATCAAATTTTATATCTATTCTAAGAAGTGATATAACAAGGCTGCTAAGCGTCTAGAAACGCGTCACGAAGCGATCGTCGCGTTCATCCTGGAATGTTTCCTATCCATGACCGAACGTATCCGAGTGTCTCCCATCTGCAACGATTCCGCTTGCGGTCCGAGCGCAGCAGCGACGGCGTGGCTGGAGGACGCGTGGCTGCTCGGTCGCCTCCTGTGCCTGCATCCGCGTTGAGCCGCGCGGGCCTTGCGTGCTAGTCGCGCGGCCAACCGCTGACGTCCCAGGCCCGAGGCCCCCATGATCCCCCGCTACAGCCGCCCCGCGATGACGGCGATCTGGTCGCCCGAGACCCGCTTCCGGATCTGGTTCGAGATCGAAGCGCACGCGACGACCGCGCTCTCCGAGATCGGGGTCGTGCCCAAGGCGGCAGCCGACACGATATGGGAGAGGGGCCGCGATGCGGTCTTCGACGTCGCGCGCATCGACGCGATCGAGGCTGTGACCAAGCACGACGTGATCGCCTTCCTCACGCACCTGGCCGAGATCGTCGGACCCGAGGCCCGATTCGTACACCAGGGCATGACCTCCTCGGACGTGCTCGATACCTGCCTCAACGTGCAATTGGTGCGAGCGGCCGACATCCTGATCGCGGACGTGGACGCCCTGCTCGCCGCGCTGAAGCGCCGGGCCTTCGAGCACAAGCTGACCCCCACCATCGGCCGTTCGCACGGCATCCACGCGGAGCCCGTCACCTTCGGCCTCAAGCTCGCTCAGGCCTATGCCGAGTTCGAGCGCGGCCGACGCCGGCTGGTGACGGCGCGCGAGGAGGTGGCGACCTGCGCCATCTCGGGCGCGGTCGGCACCTTCGCCAACATCGACCCGCGGGTGGAAGCCTACGTTGCCGAGAAGATGGGCCTGAGCGTGGAGCCGGTCTCGACCCAGGTGATCCCGCGCGACCGGCACGCCATGTTCTTCGCTACGCTTGGCGTCGTCGCCTCGTCGCTGGAGCGGCTGGCGATCGAGGTGCGCCACCTCCAGCGCACGGAGGTGCTGGAAGCCGAGGAATTCTTCTCCGAGGGGCAGAAGGGGTCCTCGGCGATGCCCCACAAGCGCAACCCCGTGCTCACCGAGAACATCACCGGGCTCGCCCGCATGGTGCGCGGCTATGCCCTGCCGGCGATGGAGAACGTCGCCCTCTGGCACGAGCGCGACATTTCCCACTCCTCGGTCGAGCGCATGATCGGGCCGGACGCCACGGTCACCCTCGATTTCGCTCTAGCCCGGCTCACCGGCGTGATCGACAAGCTGCTGATCTACCCGGAGAACATGCAGAAGAACCTCGATCGCCTGGGCGGCCTCGTGCACTCGCAGCGGGTGTTGCTGGCCCTGACGCAAGCCGGCGTGAGCCGCGAGGATTCCTACCGGCTGGTCCAGCGCAACGCGATGCCGGTCTGGCGCGGCGAAGGCGATTTCCTGCAGCTGCTGCAAGGGGATTCCGAAGTCACCGCGGCCCTGAGCCCGGAGCAGATCGCGGAATGCTTCGACCTCGGCTACCACTTCAAGCACGTCGACACGATCTTCGAGCGGGTGTTCGGCCACGCCTGAGCGGCGCACGAATCCTGCTTCACCACAGACCAGCCCGTCATCAGAGAGGCCCGTGCCGTGACCGCAGCCCGCACCGTCTACCTCAACGGCGAGTTCCTGCCCTTCGACCAGGCCCGGGTGCCGGTGATGGACCGGGGCTTCCTGTTCGCCGACGGGATCTACGAGGTCTCGGCGGTGCTGGACGGGCGCCTCGTGGACAACGCCGCGCACCTGGCCCGGCTCGACCGGTCGCTGGGCGAGATCGGCATCCGCAACCCGCACAGCGCAGCCGAGTGGGAGCGGCTGGAGACGGAGCTCGTGGTGAAGAACGGCCTCAGCGAGGGCCTCGTCTACATGCAGGTGACCCGCGGGGTGGCCGAGCGCGACTTCGCCTTCCCGGCCGGGGACACGCCGCCTACGGTGGTGATGTTCACCCAGGCCAAGAGCATCCTGGCCAACCCTCTGGCCGAGACGGGTGCCAGGGTCGTCACCGTCGAGGACCTGCGCTGGAAGCGGCGCGACATCAAGTCGGTGGCCCTGCTGGCGCAAGTGCTCGCCAAGCAGGCCGCGGCGGCGGCGGGCGTAGCCGAGGCCTGGATGGTCGAGGACGGGGCGATCACCGAGGGCTCGTCGTCCACCGCCTTCGTCGTGACCGGCGACAGGCGCCTCGTCACCCGCCCGCTCTCCACCGCGCTGCTGCCCGGCATCACCCGGGCGGCGGTCATGCGGCTCGCGGCCGAGGCGGACCTGCGCGTCGAGGAGCGGCTGATCCCGGTGACCGAGGCGTACGCGGCGACCGAAGCCTTCTACACCAGCGCCTCGGCCTTCGTGATGCCGGTGGTGTCGATCGACGGCCGCACCATCGGCGAGGGCCGGCCAGGGCCGCTCACCCGCCGCCTGCGCGAACTCTACCTCGGGATGGCACGGCACAGCTGAGACGGCCGGGACAAAGCCGTTCACATCTCCCACCGGCTCCCACGTTAAGCTTGACCTTGCTTGCAGAGGCTACGCTAAGTCTAGCCCGGTCCCGCCCCGGTGTAGCGGCTCGACCGGGAGAGAATACGCGATGAGAAACCTGGTCCTGAGTCTTGCGCTCGTCACCACGCTGGCGCTGCCGGCCGAGGCCAAGGACCTAGTCCTCCCGGCCAAGAACCCGGCCATCACCCTGACCATCCCCGACGATTGGGACGTCAGCGAGCGCGACAGCGAGATCGTCTCCACGTCGTCGGACGGCCGCGTCACCCTCAACGTCGCCTTCGACGTGAAGTCGAAGCTGGACGACCTGATCAAGGAGAGCAAGGACTGGCTCAAGAAGAGCAAGGTCGGCTTCGGCATGAAGCCGACCGAACAGGTCATGGACTTCAGCGGCACGCCCGGCCGCGTGCAACGCTACCAGACCAGCGACAAGAACGGGAAGACGCTGGTCGACTTCGTGACCCTGGATGCGAGCGGGAGCCGCGCGGTCCTGTTCACGATCTGGGGCTCGGAATCCGAGCGCCAGGAGAACGATGCCGACCTCGCCGGCATCATGAAGAGCGTGAAGGTCCCGGCCGGGACTGGCGGCGGCTTCTGGGCCGGCGGCGCGTCCCAAGGGGGCCGGCAGGACGCGGCCAAGGCCGAGCCGGCCAAATCGGAACCGGCCAAGCCGGCAGCCGCAGCGGGCCCCGCAACCCTCGCCGACCTCGAAGCGCAGGAGCGGGCGACCGCCGACCTGTGGGCGCGCCTGCCCTACGGGACGCGGCACGCGATGTTCGTGACCCGCAAGGCCGAGATGTACGGGGATTACGAGGCACGGCCCTCGAACGTGTTCGCGTCGGGCGAGAAGCTGCTGACCTACGTCGAGCCGGTGGGCTATGCCTGGAAGCCCGTCGGATCAGACACCTACCGCTTCGGCGTGACGGTGGATTTCGAGGTCCTGTCCAAGGACGGCAAGGTCCTGGGCGGCCAGAAGGCGCTCCTGAACCAGGACCTTTCCAGCCACTACAAGAACCGTGAGTTTTTCCTGAGCATCGCCATGAGCCTCGACGGCATCAGCCCCGGCGACTACGTCCTGGCCTATACCCTGCGCGACAATGGCGGCAGCGCCAACACACGCTTCGAGCAGCCCTTCACCATCAAAGGCTGATCCTCTCCGGCTGGCGCCGGCAGGAACGGATTCCGCAGGCAGGTGTTCCCCTCGCAACCGCAGCCGAGAGGGAGGCCCGAGATGCTGAAACGTTCGACGCTGGCGCTGGCCGCGGGCTTGTTCGCCACAGGGGCATTGGCCCAGAACCCCGACGCGCCCCTCAAGAACCGCGACACGGACCCGGCTTTGCCGCCTCAGAGCCAGACCCCGCCCGACCGGGTGCGCCCGAGCGCGGACGCCCCGCCCAACGACCAGACCCTCAGCGACAAGCTCAGAAAGAACGACGGGGTGATCTCGCCGAAAGGCGATGCCGCCCCCGGCATGGTGGTGACCCCCGAGTCGAACACCGGCTCGATGCCGGTGATCAAGCCCAGCGAACTGCCCGGCCGCCAGCCGGGCACGGAGGCGAAGTAGGCATTCACCCCCTAGCGGCGCGGCTCGGGTCGCGCGGCTTTGCTTGATTTCCCGGGCCGGATCGCGGAAAGGGGCTCACGGCAACGGGTTTTCCCGCGTACGGCAGTCCGGGCGCCCGTCTGCGCATCATCGTCGCGGGGCGGCCAGCGCCTCGCGGATACCGGTGGTGCGACATCGAGATGAGGTCTCGGCCGGTCGTCGTCGGATCATCCCGCGTCGGCCGGCTCAGCCGTGAGTGACGGGTTACAGGCAGGCATGGCCAACGTCGTCGTCGTAGGCGCCCAGTGGGGCGATGAGGGCAAGGGCAAGATCGTCGACTGGCTCTCGGAGCAGGCCGACATCGTCGTGCGATTCCAGGGCGGACACAATGCCGGCCACACCCTGGTCATCGACGGCGTCACCTACAAGCTGGCGCTGCTGCCTTCGGGCGTGGTCCGCGGCGGCAAGCTCTCGGTCATCGGCAACGGCGTCGTGGTCGATCCCTGGCATCTCGTGGACGAGATCGCGCGGATCAGGGCGCAGGGCGTCGAGGTCTCCCCGGCCTCCCTGCGCATCGCCGACAACGCCACGCTGATCCTGCCCCTGCACCGGGAACTCGACCATTTCCGCGAGACCGCGAACGCCGGCCTCAAGATCGGCACGACCAAGCGCGGCATCGGCCCGGCCTACGAGGACAAGGTCGGGCGCCGGGCGATCCGAGTGGTGGATCTCGCCGACGAGGACACGCTGCCCGCCAAGATCGAGCGGGTGCTCGCCCACCACAATGCGCTCCGCCGCGGCCTCGGCATCGGCGAGGTGGATGCGGACGGCCTGCTCTCCGAGTTGAAGGCGATCGCGCCGACGATCCTGCCCTATGCCTGCCCTGTCTGGGCGCTGCTCGACGAGGAGCGGCGGGCCGGCAAGCGCATCCTGTTCGAGGGCGCGCAGGGCGCCCTCCTCGACGTGGACCACGGCACCTACCCCTTCGTCACCTCCTCCAACATCGTGGCGGCGCAGGCGGCCACCGGCTCCGGCCTCGGCCCGTCCGCGATCGGCTACGTGCTCGGCATCGCCAAGGCCTACACCACCCGCGTCGGCGAGGGGCCGTTCCCGACCGAACTGTTCGACGACATCGGCGAGACCATCGGCACCAAGGGCCGCGAGTTCGGCGTCAACACCGGGCGCAAGCGTCGTTGCGGCTGGTTCGACGCCGTGCTGGTGCGCCAGACCGTGCGGACCTCCGGGATCGACGGCATCGCGCTCACCAAGCTCGACATCCTCGACGGCTTTGCCGAGATCAAGGTCTGCACCGGCTACCGCCTGGACGGCGAGATCCTGGACCACCTGCCGGCCAACCAGTCGGCGCAGGGGCGGGTCGAGCCGATCTACGAGACCATGCCCGGCTGGGCCGAGACGACGGCGGGCGCCCGCTCTTGGGCCGAGCTGCCGGCGCAGGCCATCAAGTACGTGCGCCGGATCGAGGAACTGATCGGGGCGCCCGTCGCCCTGCTGTCGACCTCCCCGGAGCGCGACGACACCATCCTGATGCACAACCCCTTCGAGGATTGAGTCCTCGCCTCCCGATCGCCGTACGCGGGAAGGAGGAGGGGCGGACCAAGGCACGATGGCCGACTACTACCCGCTGCTGGCACGGGCGCTCGATGCCCTGCCCGACCGCACGCCTGCGATGCGCAAGGCGGTGTACGAGCGCGCGCGCAATGCCCTGATCGGCCAACTCCGGTCCCTCGAACCGCCGCTGTCGGAAGACGACATCGACCTCGAGCGCCGGGCCCTGGACACGGCCATCGGCCGCCTGGAGACCGAGTACGGGGGGGCGCCGGCCCCGGCCAACGACCCCATCACGCCTGCGCCCACACCGGTGCCGCCGGCGCTCGTATCCGAGCCCCTGCCGGAGCCCGCCGCGCCGCCGGCACGCTCGGACGACCGCCCGCCGGAGCCGGCCCTTCCGCCGGCCCCGCCCGCGGATTTCGTGCCCGTGTCCGAGCCGTCCCAGCCCCGCGAGGCGCCGCTCCCCATCGCACGGCGCGCGGCCAAGGCGCCGCAGCCCGCGCCCGTGCCCGCCGCCGAGCCCGTCGCCGACCAGGCGACCGAGCCGGCCATCGAATCCGCCAACAGCCGCCAGCGCCCGCGCATCGACGTGGTCGCCCCGCGCGGGGGACGCTCGCGCTTCCTGCGCAACGCCTTCGTCGGCATCGTGCTTGCCCTCGTGATCGGCCTGATCGCAGTCGCCGCTTTCCTCCTGCGCGACAAGCCCGCGGAATTGCAGGCCAGCGCGGGCGGGGGCGCCGACACGCAGCAACCGGAGAACGCCGACTCGAAGTTCGCCGATCGCGTCGGCGGCGACCCTGTGGCGAGTGAGAGGCCGGCCCAGCCTCCGGCCGGCTCCCCCGCCGCGGAGACGCGTGGACAATCCACGCCTGCCGCCCAGCCGGACGTGGCCGTGGCGCAGCGCGCCGTGCTGATCGAAGAGAACACCGAGGCCCAGAACGCGGCGCCCAACACCACGACCGGCCGCGTGACCTGGCGCCTCGATTCGGTGAGCGGCGAGCAGGGTCAGCCCTTGGAGACGGCCGTCGTCGCCATCGTCACCTATCCGGGCGCCGGGCTGACGCTGACGATGACCCTTCAGCGCAATCTGGATGCCACGCTCCCGGCCTCGCACACGGTCAGCCTCGCCTTCAGCGACACGGGTGCGGAGGGCGAGAAGCGCGTCGTACAGGATGTCGGCTTGATCCAGGCCAAGGACGACGAGAACGGCCGCGGCTCCCCGGTCTCGGGTCTGCCGGTCAAGGTGCGCGACAATTTGTTCCTGATCGGCCTATCGTCCTTGCGCAACGACGTCGAGCGCAACACCGATCTGCTGCTGCACAGGGGCTGGTTCGACCTCGCCGTGCGCTATGCCAGCGGCCAGCGCGCCGTACTGACCTTCGAGAAGGGCGCCTCCGGCACGCAGGCCCTACAGCGCGCCTTCGACCAGTGGCGCTGACGGACCCGGGCGGCGTCGCGGCTACGACGCCGCGATGCTTGCGCGCGGCGCCTCGCGGGTCGCCAAGTTGCGCTTGACCGCTTCCTGAACCTTCTCGAAGGCGCGCACCTCGATCTGACGCACGCGTTCGCGCGAGACGCCGAACTCGCCGGACAGGTCCTCGAGGGTGATCGGGTCGTCGGCCAGGCGCCTCGCCTCGAAGATGCGGCGCTCGCGCGGGTTGAGGACGGACAGGGCGTCCCGAAGGGCGGAGAGTCGGTTCTGCCCCTCCTGCTCGCCGGCGAGCACGGTCTCCTGGCTCGGACTGTTGTCGATCAGCCAGTCCTGCCACTCGCCCTCCCCTTCCTCGCGCAAGGGTGCATTGAGGGAGGTGTCGCCGGACAGGCGCCGGTTCATGTCGACCACGTCCTGCTCGGGCACGCCGAGGCGGGTGGCGATCTGGGCGACTTGATCGGGCTTGAGGTCGCCCTCCTCCAGCGCGGAGATGCGGCCCTTGGCCTTACGCAGGTTGAAGAACAGCTTCTTCTGGTTGGCGGTGGTGCCCATCTTCACCAGGGACCAGGAGCGCAGGATGTACTCCTGGATCGCGGCCTTGATCCACCACATGGCGTAGGTGGCGAGCCGAAAGCCCTTGTCCGGGTCGAAGCGCTTGACCGCCTGCATCAGGCCGACGTTGCCTTCGGACACGACCTCGCCGATCGGCAGGCCGTAGCCGCGATAGCCCATGGCGATCTTCGCTACGAGCCGCAGGTGTGAGGTCACGAGGCGGTGCGCGGCCTCGCGGTCGCCGCCGTCCCGCCAGTTCTTGGCAAGCGTGAACTCCTCCGTCGGCTCCAGCATGGGGAACTTGCGGATCTCGTCGAGGTAGCGCGAAAGGCCACCTTCGTTGGCGAGCACGGGCAATGCGCCGGCCATCGGCATTCTCCTTGTTGGTCCCCCGAAGGCGGACACGGCAGGCGGAGGACCGCCCCTTGAGCCGGCCCCTCCGAGTCCCGAGCTTTAGCGAGGAACGTCGAGAGCCGGTAGCGGGTCCGCAACGCGAACGTCGTCACCAACGCGCGAACGGCTCTTCGGGACGACCCTAGGCCGAAGGGCCGCGGCACGAGGTGTCCTAGCGCACGTCCGCCGGGTCCGCCCTTGACCGTGGCATCCGGGCAGCACTCCGCGGACACCCTTCGCTCCGTCCCGCGTCCGGTTACCCGGCATCCAGCGCGCGCAGGAGCGCCGCCATCTCCTCCGGCAGCGGGCTCTCGAAGCGCAGGTGGGCGCCGGTGCGCGGATGCGCGAAGCCGAGGAGCGCCGCGTGCAGGGCCTGCCGCCCCAAAGCGGCCAGCGCATCCCGCGCCGCCTCGGGCAGCCGCGACGACTTCGTGAGGAAGGCGCCCCCGTAGACGGAATCGCCCAGCAGCGGATGCCCGCGATGGGCGAGATGGACGCGGATCTGGTGGGTGCGGCCGGTCTCCAGGCGGCAGCGGACCAGGGCGGCCTCCTCGCCGAAGGTCCGCTCCACCTTGTAATGCGTCACCGCGTGGCGGCCGTCATCGTCCCGCACCACGGCGATCTTCTCGCGGTTGCGCCGGCTCCGGGCGAGGTTGGCCTCGATGGTGCCGGCGCGCGGATGCGGCACGCCCCAGGCCAGGGCGAGGTAGGCCCGCTCCATCGGCCCGCTGCGGCCGTGGTCGGCGAACTGTGCGGTGAGGCCCTTGTGGGCCGCATCGTTCTTGGCGACCACGATCAGGCCGCTGGTGTCCTTGTCGAGGCGATGCACGATCCCGGGCCGCCGCACCCCGCCGATCCCCGACAGGCTCGCCCCGCAATGGGCGATGAGGGCGTTGACCAGGGTCCCGGCCTCGTGTCCGGGGGCCGGGTGAACCACGAGCCCGGCCGGCTTGTCGACCACGATGAGGTCGTCGTCCTCGTAGGCGATCACGAGGCCGGGGCCGAGGGTCTCGGCCTTCGGCTCGGCGGGCGTCGCCTCGGGCACGCAGACCGCGAGCACGGCGCCGGGCCCGACCTTGACGGCCGAATCCAGCACCACCGCCCCGTCCCGGCTGACATGGCCATCGCGCACCAGTCCTTGGAGGCGCGAACGGGAGAGATCGGGAAACAGCAGCGCCAGGGCCCGGTCGAGGCGGGTCGCCGCAGCGTCCTCCCCGATGACGCCCTGCCGCCTGTCCGCCTGTGCGTGCGATGCCATGGTCACCTGTCGGAAGCGGTCCCGCAAAAAGGCTCGCTCCGGCCCTTGCCCACCCACGGCACCGTCGCTATACGAACGCCTCGCCGCCGGAAAGCTCCCATCGTCTAGCGGTCTAGGACGTCGCCCTCTCACGGCGAAAACAGGGGTTCGATTCCCCTTGGGAGCGCCAGTCGCATCAGGCACTTAGGTGCGATCCGAGCTCAGTCTCAGCGTTTCGTTGTCGAAATTGTTGTTGGATTGTTCGGTCCGTGAGTGCAGAGGCCCCCAAGCTTTCCGCCCGTTGGCCCGACGGTAGCCGCGTACGCGCCGGTCTCGACGCACGCGCTTTCGTCGAGGCCGAGGCAAAGCGGATAGGGGAAGATCCTGTCGAACTGCTCTCCCTCATCAAGAGGGACGCTCGCGCGGGCCGGGTCATTCTCAAGATCCTTGGCCTGACGCGCTCGGCTGTTTTTCCGGCTCACCGCCCAACGGACGAAGTTCGGCAGGCCGTGATCATGGCCGTCGTGGACGGGCTGATATGGCGTGGCGAGACGCTGTCAGAAGCTTGTGCGAAAGCGCCGAAGCTTCTTGCGCAACCAGAGCTGCGCCGAAAAGCAAAGCTGGGCGGCAATGCGGAAATCATGATCCTCGGCAACGGTAGGCCTCGCGGGCCCATGTCATCCAAGGCGGTGCGGAACGCGTACGAAAAAGCTCGGAAGGCTTCGATTCAGTGGTTTTTTGAGCCACTTGGGGAAGAAGGTGCGCCCGCACCGTAAGTACGGCCATTCGGGCGGCTCTTAAGATGTAAAATCGCCGAGCATCATACGCCTTCAGACCACCGATCTGAGGCTCACTGATGTCAAAGAAGCGATCCACCTCGATCATTGACGAGACGAGCGGCGCGTTCACCGTGGACGAGTTCGCCCACTATGTGCGGGTATCGCCTGCTTCCGCCTGGCGCCTGCTCAAGGCTGGCGCGCTGCCGCGGACCCGCATTGGCGGCCGCGTCGTCATCCGCCGCGTCGACGCCGATGCCTTCCTCGCTCGATGCGCGGGAGTCGCCTGATGGTCAGCCACATCAGCCTAGTGGCGGTGGAGCCGCACGAGTTCCGGCAGACGCTCGGCCGGGACGTCGCTGATGCGGTTGCCAGAAAGATCGGGCAGCGAGACTTCGTCCGGTACTCGGCCGCCCTGCACGCCATAGCCCGACAGATCGACAGCTACCTTACCAAACCGGGCGTAGCACCTCAGACATCGGACTCGGCCGGCGGGACATTTGCCGATAACGCGGTCGCCGGTGAGGCGATCATCCTGTTCGCTGATGCCCATCCGCGTCGCGGCTTTGAGGGCGGGCTGGCCAGGATCGGAGACGTGGCCGCATCACGAAGCGCGGCGATGGGCGGTCGACGCTTGCAGAGGGCCAACAGCATCGCGCGCCACATCTGGCGCTCGATTTCAACGAGAACCGTTGTCAGAGCGACCCTAGAGGAGCGTCAACGCTCCCTGATCGAACTCGCGGCTGCCTTGCTCGACGAGGACGACTTAGCGCGCCTCGATGCGATGACGGAGTGCGTGCCGATCATCGCCGTAGTGGGAGACACGCGCTCAACGGGGCCGACCAGCGGTCGCTTTCATCTCGTCGTGGCGTCGCTGCCCGGAAGGTGGCTCGGCACCGCGCCAGTGGCCGGACGGTGCTGACCGTGCGCCGCACGATCGATCTCCTAGAGCCGTCCGCCCCGCTGCCCTGAACGCGAAAGCGGCGGCTCTCCCGCACCACCGGAGAAACCGCCGCCCTCGTCTCGATCGACCAATGCACGGGCGGCGGATGCAACGCGGCCCGGCGGGAAGCACATCATGGAATACAGCAACTATGGGCCGGACGAGCCGCAGGGGCAACACCCCGACGATGAGATTGAACAGCGTGCAAACGGGGTCATACCTTTGCTGCCAGCTGCGGCGTCGCGCGGGGCAATAGCATGACAGTGCCCCTAACCCCGCGCGTCTTGATTTCCGCGCAGACGCAGGCCGCTATGGCGTCTGCGGAAACCTGGCTCGCCCGGCGCGGTGCGCTGCCGCCGCCCGCTCCGGTCACAGCAGGGATCGGCACAGCGATCGAGTTCGCCAAGCGCCTCGCCGGCTGTGGACGGGTCACCCTCGTCGCTGTCGTGCCAGACGTGAAGGGCGCGGTGGGCGCGACCTTCGACATGCCGACGCAGGAGAGCGCAGCGGCGCAATGGCTTGCGGTGCGCGCCGGTCGGGCGAACCTCTATTTCCTGCTGAACGAGGCTGCCCCGCGGGCCGAGCAGAAAGGCGCTGAAGGCCGACCATGCGCCGATGACGTGCGGATGCTACGCGGCGTGCCGGTGGACATCGATCCCAAATGCGATCGGGGGAGTACGCCGGAAGAACGCGCCGCCGAACAGGTGCAGCTCGACGGGCGGGCAGAGGAGATGGCGGCTGCGGGAGCAACTGTCGTCACCCATTCTGGCGGAGGCCGCCAAGCCCTGTGGCTGTTCCCGGAGCCGATCCCTGCGACGCCGGAGAACGTCGAGGCCGTGCGCGATCAGGCGCGAGGCTTGGCGCACCGGTTCGGCGGCGATGACGTCCACGATATCAGCCGCCTGTTGAGGCTGCCCGGTCTTCTGAACCTCCCCAGCGAGGGCAAGCGCGCCCGCGGGCGGGTGCCAGCCGAGGCGCGCATTATCCGCGCGGCCTGGGATCGGCGCTCGACACTCCGCGCGCTCGCTGCCGTTGCAGAACCGATTACCGAACGGGGGCGGGATCGCGCTGCCTTGACGGCCGACATGGCCCAGGCGCGTCAGGAGATCGCCTTATTCGACGAAGGCACGCCCCCATCCGATAAGGTGCGTGCACGGGTCCGTCAGACCGCGGAGGCGGACCCACGGCTTCGGGCGCTCCTGCACGGGGTCTGCCCGCCGCCGGACGACGGTTCGGGCTCAGCGTGGCGGTGGGCGCTCGCGTGTGAGATGGGCCGGGCCGGGCTTGACGGGCAGGACTATGCCGAGACGGTCGCAACGTGGCCGCCTGGCCAGTCGACGACGGGTCGCCTTCTCAGTGAACGCGATGTCCTGCGCGATTGGGCGCGGGGCGGCATCCCGGCGCGGCGCGAGACCGACCCAACGACCTTTTTCCAGGTCGTCACCGGCGAGGTCGACGTGAGCGCATTCCCTCCCCCTCGTACACGGGAGGGTGGCGCGCCTGCGTCGACACAGATCGTATGGGCAAATCCCGCTGATTGGGCCGGCGTGGAGCCCGAGCCGCAGCTTTGGATCGTCGACGGTGTCGTGCCGGACGGCGAGGTGACGCTGCTGACCGGCAAGGGCGGCATCGGCAAATCACTCATCGCCCAGCAGCTCCTCACGAGTGTCGCCCTGGGTGTGCCGTTCCTGGGCCGCTCGACCGAACGCACCCGCGTCATGGGCTTCTTCTGTGAGGACAACGAGGCGGTACTCCACCGGCGCCAGCGTGCGATCTGCCAGGTGCTTGGATGCACTGAGACGGAGGTTGGCGCGCACATGCGGCTCGCCTCACGC
Organism: Methylobacterium trifolii; assembly: GCF_022179685.1. Classification (GTDB taxonomy): domain Bacteria; phylum Pseudomonadota; class Alphaproteobacteria; order Rhizobiales; family Beijerinckiaceae; genus Methylobacterium; species Methylobacterium trifolii. The sequence continues at coordinate 3,783 of NZ_BPRB01000142.1, read as the reverse complement.
AAGAACATGGACAACCTGCTCGTAGCGTTCGACCGCTCGTCGCCGATCATGCGGGCCACCGCCGTGTTCGACGCGCTCGCGGCGGACGTGCAGGCATTCGGCGCCCGTCTCGTCGTCCTCGACACGATCGCCGATACCTATGCCGGTGACGAGAACAACCGGCAGCAGGTCAGACAGTTTGTCCAAGCCTGCGCGGGGCGCCTCGCTGCGGCCATCGATGGCGCTGTGATCCTGCTCGGCCACCCATCGAGGTCCGGTGAGGCGACCGGAGAAGGAACGTCCGGCTCGACGGCATGGCACGCCTCCGTGCGCTCACGCCTGTACCTGCAAACGACCGGACAGGAGCGCGCCGGCTATCGGCGGTTGTCCGTGGAGAAATCGAATTACGGATCGAGAGGCGACACATGGACCCTTCGATGGTCGCGCGGTGTGCTGGAGGTTGTTTCGTCGAGCGAGGCGGCCCGCGGGATCACGACGACGGAGATCGGGCTCGACGCGGTATTGCTCGACGCTGTGTCGAATGCCGCGACGGAGCGTGTGCGCCTGACCCTGGCCGGCAATTCCCCGCATCGCGCATGGCGGGTGCTTCGGCTGCGGGAGACGGAGGCGTTGGCCGCGTACACCGATGAGGACGTGCAGGACGGGTTGCAACGCCTTCACGCGACAGGCCGGATCGTCGAGGGACCAATCGACCGGGACAGCAAGCGGAATGCAATCATCTCGCTCGTCGTCGCACCTGAAAAGCCCTCAAAAAATGCCGGCGGTATTTTTGATTAACTGCCCGGAAGTGCCCGAAAGTGGAATTCGTTTTGCCCAGAAGTGCCCGAAAGTAGGTAGCTAAGTCATTGATTTCATTGCCCGTGGGCCGTTGCCCGGAAGTGCGCCCAGAAGTGCCCGGAAGTGAAAAAGCAAGTAACTGTAAACACAGCGTTTTTTCTACTTCTGGGCATTTCCGGGCAAGGGTGCCCGAAAGTACCACCCCTACGGGGGAAGGTCGGCCCGCGCCGCGGGGCCCGTCCGAACCTTCCCCCGAGCGGGATTAGGGGTCGCGAGAGATGAATTCCGACAAGGGAACCCACGTGGGCAGCATCCGTGACACGCCACACGCGATATGGTACCCAGATACCTCACGGCGGCTTTGGGGAAATCAGCCATGCCGGAACGGTCGCCAGCACAACAGACCTGGGCAAACTCCGCTCGTTGGCGCGCCATCGGCCGCGCCGCGATTCGCGCATGGCACGCCAAGCGCGCTTCGCTGTCGTGCTGTGGGGCGAAGGCCAAGAGCACTGGTCAGCCCTGTCGCAACCTGCCGCTGCCGGGCAGGACGCGGTGCAAGTTTCATGGCGGGGCTACCCCGAGGGGTGATGGGCCGCTCGGCTGGCACACGCCGGCTTTTCCGGGTGGCATTCCGACCGGCAAGCCGCGATCAGACGCCTATAAGCGCCGCCGCAAGCGCGACCAGGTCGCGTGTCGTGAGGCGATGACGCCCGACGAGCGGGCCCGACACGAGGCCTGGCAAGTCGCGCACGAGCCGGGTAGCGCCGCCAAGCGGCAGCGCCGTCGGAAGGCACGCGCGGCCGGAGCGCTCATTCAGCGGCTTCTACAGCCAGACGAGCGTCCGAAGGCTACTCCGGCTCGCCGAGAGCCGACCGCGGGCGCTGACGGTGCTCCTGAGTTGCGCGGCGGCGTCTTCGATTGAGGCGGGAGGACGGACGATGGCTGCGCGGAAGTCAGGGGCAGGCGCGGATCGGGCGCGGCAGCCTATTTCGAAGGATGCGATCGAGGCGAAGCGCTCGCTCGTCGACACGGGCCGCCGCGCCGTTAGCGTGTTGGCCGCGATCATGGACGACGCTGCCAAACCGGCAGCTCCCCGTGTCATGGCGGCCAAAGCACTCGTCGAGCTGAGCGGCATTCGCGAGGTCGAAGATCCCGCGGACAAGGAGCTGCACGAGATGACCCGCGAGGAACTGACTGAGGCTGCCGCGACCGCGCGTGCGTACCTTGCAGAACTCGACGCCGCCCCTCCCGGCAGGGCGGAGGGGAGCGCAGGCGGCCTGTTCGACTAGATCAGGCCGGTGGCGCCAAGCGGGGGCGTAGACGAGAGACGGCGGCGGCCGCCCAGGTGTCGCGCCCACTCGGCGTAGGGATGCCTTCGGCTTCAAGGGCCGCAGCGGCGGTGCGAAACGAGCCGGCGCCTCTCGAATGAGGCTCGTTTGGGTATACGGCGGCGATACGCGGCCGCGAGACACTTTTTGCGTCTCGTATGGGTTGTATTTTGATTTATGATACGGCAAAGTCTAAGGGTCTATACCCATAAGAGACAGGATTTGCCGACATGACCTACAGCGCGCCGTCCGCCGCCACTAACGGCGCTCCCGCCCCGGCTGGACACCTTTACGGCTACGCTCGGGTCTCGACCAAGGATCAAGACCTTGCGATTCAAGAGGCTGCCCTGCGCGCCGCCGGCTGCGAGGTGATCCGTTCCGAGAAGAAGTCTGGCGCTACCACCGCCAATCGTACCGAGCTTGAAACCCTCATCGAGTTTGCCCGGAAGGGGGACACTATCATCGTCACCCGCATTGATCGGCTGGCGCGCTCGATTGCCGATCTTGCCGCGATCGTGCGGACGTTAGAAGCCAAGGGCGTGGCGCTTCGGGCGACAGAACAGCCTATAGACACCGCTACCGCCGCCGGCCGATGCTTCCTGCAGATGCTCGGCGTGTTTGCTGAGTTCGAGACCAACCTGCGGCGCGAGCGACAGTTTGAGGGTATCGAGAAGGCCAAGGCAAAGGGCGATGTCTACAAGGGTCGTCCGCCCTCGATCGACGCAACGAGGGTCAAGGCGCTGCGGGCAGAGGGCGTAGGCCCCGCAGAGATCGCCCGACGTCTCGGCATCGGCCGCGCCAGCGTCTATCGACTGCTCGGCGCGGCGTGAGGCGCTATGGCCGCCATGCCAGCTTGCGCCAGCTGCCGTCGCCGATTTCTGATACGGCTTCGGCGTCAACGGCGGTCAGACCGACGGCGCGTGAGCTCGATCCTTGGGCCGCGGTGCAATCGTGACGAAAGCGGGATCGAGCCGGACGGCAAGCTGATGTGCTCCCATGCCGGCGAGCGTCAGCATGCCGTACACCTCGTCGCCAAGCTGGCTGTCGAACACGTCCGCGGCGTTGAGCAGGCGGTGTAACGCGGATAGCTGGTCCCCGAGCGCGCCTGCAAGGATGTGAAGTTCTGGATTTGCGTCGAACATTGGATGCCTCCAAAAAGGACGGCAGAATATACACGCGAAATTATTAAAGTAAAATTAGTCGCCTTGTCTGAAGATCTGCCTGATTTCTGTCTGAATGCGCAATCGAAAATGTATAATGATCTCAGGCAGCATAGCGTGTTCTGTCTGATACTTTGTCATCCATCAGACATTCTCGCGGTTCATATCAGACAGCCCGCGATTTCGCGTGCGGGGCCTGGGCCCCTACCGGCCCCCAGCCCCCCGGTACACCCCAACCGCGATAACGCGACAGCGGCCAGGCGCACGTACAAAATTGCGGTCCGCGAAACCTTTTGGACAAGTTGTCCGGCGGTCGTGGTGCCGGTGCGGGGTCTGACCTCGGCGCTCCAGCCCAGCCAGTGGGCAAAATCCGACACTTGGTACCTGCAACAAGGGGTCGCTTGCGACCCTTCTCGGACCCCCAGAAGATCTGCTTGCTGGCGCCTCAATCAGCCTTGAACGCCCCGGCCAACACCATGAAACTCGGCTGAAACGCGGGACATCATCGGCCCGAAACA
>NZ_BPRB01000141.1 GCF_022179685.1 Methylobacterium trifolii | reverse complement strand
CAACGGCCAATACCAGTCCGGCAACGTCATCACGAACGGCGCTGCTGGCTACACAGTGCAGGCGACCGGCGATTACAACGGCGACGGTACGACGGACATCGTTTTGCAGGGGGGCGGTAGTGCCGTGGCGTGGCTGATCCAGAACGGTCAGTACGCCGGCGGCCAGGGCTTGGGGAGTACGAACGGATACGCGATCGTCTGATGCCAATCCGCGCTGATCCCGACCGATGGTCGGGATCAGCGCGTCGGGCGGACGCGCGCAGCATATCTATCTGACTTCGAGCCAGGGGTTGGCGCCCGATACCGAGATGGCCAACCTGTATTGAGGGAATATCGTCTTACTATAAAATCTGCGCCATTTCACCGTCGTATACGTTTGGTCTTATGGAGGCAATGCTGGCGGGATGCTCTATTCCTCGCTCCGTCCGCAACCTTCGTACGGTCCTGCGGACCTGAGATTTCCTATGATGCATAGGATATCGGTCGATACGAGGTTCCGAGCTTTCCGAAGGATCAGGCTGGCATCGTCTATGATACCGCCAACGAAGCCGTCTACGCCGTGCGCTGGTTGCAGGAACAGCTCGCGGCCGGCCAAGAAAGATCTCGAAAGATTATCGCCCGTTTCCAGAATCTGTTCGACGTAAATATTATATAAGAATAATGAGATTATTTTTTAGACTGTATATAATGATTCTGTGCCCATGGTTCATTCAGGCTCAGAACCTGAACGAACCGAGTATGTGCTCTGCTTTTGACACACAGCATCTCTGATCGATATCTATAGGAAAAAGTTCTTTGGATGGTTCGATGGTGTGATTGTCGCGGCGCATGAACGTAAACTCGATCGCCATCGGCAATGCCACCCCACCGACGACACACATGGGTGCGCAGTTGTTTCCGTGTACATGAACAACACTATGATGTGCCGTCAGGACAGAGAAGGCACGCCTCAGTAGTTCGTACCAATGTTGTTGCCGCAATTCCTCGAAGGCATGCATCTCCACCGTGACCTGTCGGAAGCGCTTCATATTCGTCGTGCCAAGATTGGCAAGCATCTCCCACTCGCTACCTTCGATATCACACTTCAGCAGCAGGTCTGTCGCTTGCGAATGCCCATTTTGCGCAAGCAGATTTTCCAGAGTATCGAGATTTTCTTGACCGCTCTTCGTTCCTTCAATGCCGATCTTCGACCAATGCAGTCGCGGATGCACCGCAGGCGCTGCGTCGATCGTGTGATCGTACTGAAATACATCAATACCGCGTGCAGCAATGTCGAGGTCCCAGGACACATCGTCCTTGATGCCTAACGAGTAGGCTCCCTGGATGCCCTCGAAGTCGTCCAACATGACGTACCCGCCGTCATTCGCGCGACCGATTCGAACCTTGCTGAAGCCAGGGAATGCTTTCGGCTCCAATGTCCGAAGGAGCGCCAGGACACGTTCCTGCGTTTCGACGGTATCCTCGTAGTGGAATCTCATTGCACCTGCTCGTCTGACACGCATGGCTCCGACAGAACCTCGCGTTCATGCCCACGTTGGTCCGACAGCACAACCCTCAAATGATGGCATGGGACCATGGGCTTGTCCCGATCGGACCACCTCGACTTGGATCGTGTCGCTCCAGGGATAGCCGTGCCGGGGCTGCCCGACCTCGACATGACCACCTTGGTGGTTGTGCCGTGGATCGTCTGGGTTCCCTTGACGGAGAACGCGATGATCCTGCGCCGCCACGAAACCGCGGCGGCGCGGGGGCAGGGTCGGTGCCAGCCGTCCTCAGGCGAACTTCAGCAGCTTGATGGCGGAAAAGTCCTGCACCCCGCCGCCGACGCGCTTGGTGGTGTAGAACAGCACGTAGGGCTTGGCGGAGTAGGGGTCGCGCAGCACCCGCAGGCCCGTGCGGTCGACGACGAGGTAGCCGCGGCGGAAGTCGCCGAAGGCGATCGAGAGGCTGCCCGCGCCGACGTCGGGCATCGCCTCGGCCTCGGTGACGGGGAAGCCCAGCAGGGTCGCGGCCCGGTCGGCGGCCAGCGGCGGCTGCCAGAGGTAGTTGCCGTCCGCGTCCTTGAACTTGCGGATCGCGCTCTGCGTGCGCCGGTTCATGACGAAGCCGGCGTTCTGGCGGTAGCCGGCCTTGAGGGCGTAGACGAGGTCGAACAGCACGTCGGCCGGGCTCGCGCCCGGGAAGGCGCCGGCCGCCCCCGTGCCGACGAGGCCGATCTTGCCCGGCACCCAGGAGGCGTTGGCCACCGTGTCGTAGCTGAGGAAGCCGCGGGGGCGGCTGAGGCCGTTGCCGCTGACGAAGGCGGTGCCCTCCTGCTCGGAGAACGCCGTCTCGACCTCGTCGGCCAGCCACGCGTCGATGTCGACCACGGCGTCGTCCAGCAGCGTCTGGGTCGCGGCCGGCATGGCGTAGAGTTCCATGGCCGGGAAGTTCAGCTCCGAGAGCACGGGGCCGTCGGTCTGGGGGCGCGGGGCGGTCTCGGCGACCCAGCCGGTGGCCGGCGCGCCGGTGGCCACCGCGCGCTTGTACTGGCCGCCCGAGATCTGGCGCACGCTGGCGATGGCCCGGATCGGCGAGAGGTCGGCCAGCCGCTTCAGGACCTCGCGCTCGATCGTCTCGGGGACGAGGTAGCCCCCGTCCGGCCCGGAGCCGGCCGAGAGCGCCTTGGCCTCCAGCCCCTTGAGGCCGCCGCTCTCGCCGGCCCGGACGTAGAGGTCGAAGGCGGCCTTGTGCTCCTCGGCGGCCGCATCGCGGGGCGCCTCGCGGCCGAGGGGGGGCCGGGCGCGGTCGAGGCTGATCCGGTCGAGCCGGGTGCGGGCGGAATCGAGCGCCGCGTCGATGCGGGCGAGCTTCTCCTCGCTCAGCACGTCGGCCGAGAGCCGCCCCTCGATCTGCCCGAGGCGGGTGTCGTTCGCCGCCTTGAAGGCCTCGAAGGCGTGGGCGAACTCGTCGAAGGCCGCCTTCACGGCGCCCGCCGGCTCGGGGCCGGCGCGGCCCGCCTTGTTCTCCAGGGGCAGGTCGGCGGCGGATTTGGACGCGAAGGTGCTGTGCTGGGTCATGATGCTCTCTCGGGGCTGAAGGGTCAGGCGCGGGCGGCCGTCCGGAGGCCGGGCGGGCGCAAGGGGGCGAGCCGGCGGGCGAGGCCGCGGATCTCGGCCGACAGCAGGGGCGCCGAAACGCGCGCGCCCGGCTGGAGCGGGAAGGTGACGAGCGAGATCTCCCAGAGGTCGACCGCCTTGAGGTGGCGCTCGCCGCCCCGGCCCGGGCTCGCCTGGACGGTGCGGAAGCCGATCGACAGGCCGTCGACGCCGCCCGCGCGCATCAGCGCGTCGATCTCGCGGGCCCGCTGCACCGCCAGGTTCAGGCGGCCCTCGACGCGCAGGCCGCGAGAATCCTCGGCCAGCGCGAGCCAGCGGCCGATCGGCTCGGCCGGATCGTGCTGCCAGAGCATCCGTACGCCGCCTGCGCCGCGCTGCCGCAGGCTCGCGGAAAAGGCGCCGGCCGCCACCACGTCGCGGCCGAGGTCGGGCACGCCGAAGACGCTGGCGTAGCCGGTGAAATGGCCATCCATGGATTGAGACTCCGGAAGGATAAAAAGAGACGGGCTCTGCCCGTGCCCGCCGGGGCCTCGGCCGCGGACCCCGCGACTTACGGGGGGTAGCCGATGGCTTCCCGCTTCTCGGCGACGCTCAAAAAGTCGGCGGCCTGCACCCGGCGCCAGAGGGATTCGCGCTCGGTGGCCAGCGCCTCGATCCGGTCGAGGTCGGGCTCCAGGTTCACCGGGCCGAAGGCGGGCGCCAGCCAGTGCGCCACGGCCTCGGCCGTGCGGCGGGCCAGCGGGATCAGGGTCTGCCGGTAGAAGGCGCGGTTGGCCTCGGCGTAGTTGGCGTGGGTGTTGTCGCCGGGCAGCCCCAGCAGCAGGGGCGGCACGCCGAAGGCGAGCGCGATCTCGCGGGCCGCCGCCGCCTTCGCCTCGACGAAATCCATCTCCTTGGGTGAGAGCGCCAGCGGCTTCCAGTCGAGCCCGCCCTCCAGCAGAAGTGGCCGGCCGGCATTGCCCGCGCCCTGGTAGTTGGCCTCCAGTTCCCCCTTGAGACGGGTGAACTGGGCGTCGCTCAGGGAGGCGCCGGCCCCGGCGAAGACCAGGGCGCCGGAGGGGCGGGCGGCGTTGTCCAGGAGCGCCTTGTTCCAGGCGCCGGCCGCGTTGTGGATGTCCAGCGCCACGGCCGCCGCCTCCATCGGCGCCAGGCCGTCATGGTCGTCGGTGGGGTGGAACAGGGCGAGCCGCAGGATCGGCGGCACGGGGCCGCCGGCCTGGTCGTAGCGGATCGACCGGCCGCCGACGCTGTAGACGTAGGCCGCCGGCCAGCCGTCCGGGCCGGGCAGCATCCGCATCCGCTCGGGGCGCAGGGCGAACAGCTCGCGCGGCCGCCCGTCGAGGCTCACCGCCTCGAGAAAGGCGGAGCCGGAGATCATCAGGTCGGCATAGAGCCCCTCCAGCAGCCGCGTCCCGCCCTCGCGGGGGTTGGGGCGGGCCAGCAGCGCGGTCAGCGCCTCGGCCCCGCCCGATCCCGCCCCGGTCGGCACGAGCGGGATCGCCGCGGCGCCTTCGGCCACCAGCCGCACCGCCCGGTGGACCACGGCGTTGCGCTGGTAGCCGGCCCGCGCCAGGGCGGTGGCGTCCCGCGGCGTCCACACGGCACGCCCTTCCGCGTAGAGGGCGAAACTCGGGGCCGTGGACAGGGGCGCGGCCTTGGCCGCAGGTGCGTAGCCCGCCGCCCGCGCCAGCCGGGTGAGGAGGTTTTGCATCCGGGACGTCCTTCTCAGGGTCATGTGCGCGGACCACGGCGCGGCCTGTTGCGCGAGAACCACGGGTTCCGGCACCCCGGCCGGCGGATTGATGCATGTGAGGGCGCCCGGCGCCGGCGCCGCCTGCCGGCCGGCTCCGCCGGTCGCGCAGGCCCGTTCGGACCGGCGGCACCGTATCGGCGAGCCGGCTGCGGCGTGCTGTCGCGCTTCGTCCGGTGCCGGACACCACTGGCGTCCCGACTCCACAACCCTAGATCGAAGTGTTAAGATGCGTTATAGATATCGATCTGTCGCGAGACAGTTCAGGGCCATGCAGCCCGAAGCTTAGATTGCGATCATCTGGAACAGGCGAAGTCGGCCCTCACCCGAAGCCATCGCTTCGTGCAGTGCGACTCGGAGGGCGAATGGCTCAGGACCCGGACTTCGAGGCGATGGTGGATGCCTGCATCGCAGCCGGCGAAGCGGTGATGGCCCACGGCACCCCCGAACTCCAGGAGGCGATGCGCCTGTTCCTGTTCCGGCTCGGGCGCGAACTCGCGCGCCGCGAACGGGATCAGGACGGCACCGCCTAGCAGGTCCCATCGGTCGGGGCCTCGGTGCCTCTCACGCAACTTCCGCTGCGCCGTCGTGGCCGGAGGACGAACGTTCGGTGATCGGGCGTTCAGCGAGGTGCACCGAGAGGTCCGGCGGACGAAGGCCGGCCCGCGGTCGCGGGAGCCGGGCCTCGACGCGTCGTCCCCATCGAAGCCTGGCATGACCATCGGAGCGGATGTCGGACCCGGTCCGATCCCTCCGGGTTGCCGGTCCTACATCGACGCGGGCCGGGAGCCGGCGTCCCCGTCTCGGAGCGAGGCTGCGCGGCCACCGTGCCGGTCCGCCCCTGGGCCGAGCGTCCGCCGACGGGACCCGTCCGGTCATCCGGGTCGGCTGCCCCTCGATCGGAGCGTCCGCGGTCGAGACGGTCGGCTCCCCACATGCAAAGAGCCGGGCCATCCCGGCCCGGCTCTCCTGATCGTATCGCGGTGCGCGCGGGCTCAGCGGGTGCCCGAGCCGCCCTTCTCCTTGTTGACGGTGCCGCCGGCGCTGGGGCCCGCACCGTTGCCCATCGCGCCCGCGCTGCCCGGCGCCGTCATGCCGCCGGTGCTGCCGGTCGTGGCGCCGGGCGCCATCTTGGAACCGCTGCCCTCGTTCACCGTGCCGCCCGCGGTGGGGCCGGCGCCGGGATTGCCCGTGTTGCTGCCGGTGCTGGTCCCGCCGGCGCCGGTCTGCGCCAGGGCGGCGCCGCTCAGGGGCAGGATCAGGGCGGCGGCGAGGGCGAGGGATTTGAACGTCATGAGGTGTCCTCCAAGGGGTGGGATTGATGGGACAACCGTGGGTTCGGGGGAATGTTCAATGCCGGGATGACGGCGCAGGCAGAGGGTGCCGTGCCCTCACTTTCGCATCAGGTGCGGCGAACTCCATCCGTGCCACGCCTTGCCGTCCTTGGCGGCGACCGAAGGAGCGCCGAACGTGCGACGATGCGGAGGCTCGGCGGCATGTGCCAGGGCCGAGCAGATCGCGGCGCGGCCCTGCCGGTGCCCTGCACCGACGCCGCTCAGGTTGAGCCAAGTTCGACGCATGGCACGCCCTCTCGACAGCCGGCTCTTTCAGACTCCACTTGAGCGACTTTCAGCACGCGACGGCGCGCTTGCTTGTCCTCGATCGCCAGCCAAAGCTGCACCAGAGTGAAGAGTTCGCCGACATCGCCTTCTGGCGGGTCACCGAAGAACGTCTCCAACGGTTCGTCGATCGCTCGCGCCAATTGAGACAGGACGGATTGATGGTGGGCGGTGATGCGATCGGTCATGCCCCGGCAACGCTCAAGCCTGAAATTCGCTCACAGATTGCATTCAAAATTATGAGAGGGGGGGCGGGCACTCGTCGGTCTCCCTCAGCCCTTCTGAGCGAAGTATCTGTACGGTCTCGGAAATCTGCCACCGAAACGCTCGCCTTGGAGTTCGGAGTCGGGATTGCGGAACGATGCCCGTCCGGCCAGGCGAGCCCCTTCACAACCCCCGAATCCGCGGCTCCACACCCCCTGCCAACAGCAGGTGCGTCACCGCCCAGACCAGCGCATCCAACCGGTCGGGCGAGGCGCCGTTCGAGAGCCCGTCCGGCCCGAAATCACACAGCTCGTCCTCCAGCGCCGGTAGCGCGCCGACGTGGTGGACGCGGCCCTGCGCGTAGAGCAGGGAGACCGGCTCGGCGCGCAAAAACTTGCCGCGGGTGGCGCGCACCGGCGTCACCGGGACGGCGGGGTCGCATTGGTGGAGCACCGCGGCGGCCATCTCGCCGCCCTGGTTGACCTCGACCACCAGGGCGTCGGCCTGGAGGCGGTGGTAGAGGGCGAGCGCCGTGCCGGCCCAGGCCTGGGGGCTGGCGCGCGCCAGGCTCGCATCGGCCAGCACGTAGGCGCGCTCGCCCGACGAGCCGACCGCGACGATGCCGCAGGCATCGGAGCGGGCCCCCGAGGAGGCCGGCGGATCGATTGCCACGACGATGCGGCCCAGGGTGTCGGGGGGGCTCGCGAGGCGGGCCGCCTCGATCGCGTCCCGGGTCCAGAGGGCGTCCGGCCGGTCGGCGATCAGCTCGCCGTCGAGTTCCTGGCGCCCGAGGCGGGTGCCGGCGTAGCGCCCGACCACCGCCTCCAGGAAGGCCGGGGCGAGGTGTTCGGCGTTGTCGGCGGTGCGGGCGCGGCTGACCACGGTGCGCGGGTCGGCGAGCAGCCGCCGGATCAGCGGGATCGGCCGCGGAGTGGTGGTGACGAGGTTGCGCGGGTTCCGGCCCAGCCGCAGGCCGAACTGGAGCATGTCGAAGGCGGCCTCGGGGTGGCGCCACTTGGCCGCCTCGTCGCACCAGGCCGCGCCGAATTGCGGGCCGCGCAGGGAATCCGGCTCCTCCGCGGAGAAGGCCAGCGCCACGGCGCCGTTGTCCCATTCGAGCCGGCGCCGGGTCGGCACCCAGGCCGGGCGCCGCGCCCGCTCGGGCAGGGCGAGCAGGCCGGAGGGGCCCTCGATCATCACGTCGCGCACGTCCGAGAACGTCTCGCCGACCAGGGCTATGCGCCCCACCGGCTCGGGCGTGAAGGCCGGGTCGCCGCGGGCCAGCGCCTCCACCCATTCGGCCCCCGTGCGGGTCTTGCCGCAGCCGCGGCCGCCGATCACCGCCCAGGTGGTCCAGTCGGCCTCCGGGCAGGGGGGCAGCTGGTCGGGCCGGGCCTGGTGCAGCCAGTCACGGGAGAGGCCGAGCAGCAGGGGCGCCGGCAGGCTCGCCAGGAAGTCCGGCAGGCGCCGGCTCTCCTGCGAAGCGCGCATAGCGGCGCGCGATCTCCGCGCGCAGGGCGGGCAGGTCGAGGACCTCGGGGGCAACCTGCGCGCCGCCTCCATCCCCGCCTCCCGTCTCCGCGGACAAGTCGTCGAGCAGCCGCTTGAGGCCGCCGAGGTCGCGCAGCACGCGGGCCGAATCGATCACCGCCGCGCTCGCCCCCTGCAAGGCGGCGTCGAAGGCCGCGATCTGCCGGGCGACGTGGCCGCGGAGCGCCGCCCGCAGGGCCGGGGCGTCGGCGGCCGTCGCCGCGTCGAGGGCGACGGGCGGCGGGTTCGAGCGCGCCGGGCGGCGCAGGCTCAGGCCGAGCGCCAGGAACAAGGCGCGAGCCGTGCCGCGCCGAACGCCGCAGGCCTCGGCGAGGTCGCCGGGATCGTTGCGCGGTTCGTAGTACAGCCGGGCGATGGCTTCCCGGCGGGTGAGCGGCCAGTTCGCCGGGCTCAATTGCGACAGCCGCCGCGGCTTGCGCCAGCCGGAACGGGCGTTCCAGGTGCTCACGGTCTTGGGCGAGATGCCGAGCTGGGCCCCGATGGCCACCATCGTCAGGTCGGTCTCGCGCAACAGGCGCTCGGCCTCTGCGTGGATTTCCGGCGGGAGCGGGGTGAAGAGCGCCCTCACCGCCGTCTCCTCACACTTCTGGAGCATGCGGACCTTATGCCTGAGGAGCGGGCCGCTGTCAACACAAATAAGCCCAGGATCAGCTTTTTTTCTGATCTTTGCCGGAAACGGTCGGATTCCGGACGCCGTGCCGGCTTCGGCCGCACTCCGTCATCTGTCACCGGAACGGGCCTTGCCTCGGCACGTTGACGGCCGCCTATCACGTGCACGAGCAGCCGGACGGTCGAGGGAATCGGGAGCAGTATGGTCGCGGAGTCACCACCGACCGGGACGGCCGGGCAGGGCAGCGAGGCGGCGTCAAACGGGTCCGGCCTGAGCGACGGCTTCCGGCGCTTCGCCGACGACGTGCCCCTGATGATGTGGCGCTCGGACGCACAGGGCCAGGCGATCCACCACAACGCCTGCTGGCTGGACTTCACCGGCCGGGCGCTTGAGGAGGAGCTCGGAGAGGGCTGGCGGCGTGGGCTGCATCCGGACGATTTCGAGGACCACGCCCGGATCGTGGCCACCGCCTTCGAGGCGCGCGAGCCCTTCACCGTGGAGTTCCGCCTGCGGCGCCGGGACGGGGCCTACCGCTGGCTGCTCGACACCGCCCGGCCGCTGATCGAGGACGGGCGCTTCCAGGGCTATCTCGGCTCCTGCTTCGACATCACCGACCGCAAGCACGCCGAGGAGCATATCGAGCACGCCCTGTCCGAGAAGGAGGCGCTGCTGGCCGAGGTCTACCACCGGGTGCGCAACAACCTGCAGGTGATGGTCAGCCTGATCGGCCTCTACGGCCGGGCGGCGCCCGATCCCTGCCGCGGCAGCTTCGAGGCCCTGGGCCAGCGGGTGCGCGCCATCGCCCTCGTGCAGCAGCACCTGCACGAGGCCCCCCACATCGCCTCCATCGACCTCAAGGACTACCTCCACCGCCTGGCCTCCGGCCTGGGGCAGCTCCGGCGCGCGGGGCGGATCGGCGTGCAGGTCGGCGGCAGCGGCACGGGGCTGGTCGAGCCGCGCACGGCCAACGCCCTCGGCATGATCGTCGCCGAGATCGTCGCCGAGTGCCTGGACGCCACGGCCGAGACGGTGGCCTGCGCCATCGCCATCGACATCCACGCGCAGGCCGGCACCCCGGTGCGCCTGTCCATCGTCTCCGGCGTGAGCGAGGCGGCCGATACGGGGCGCCCCAACATCCCCAAGCTCGGCCCGCGCCTGATCGCGGCCTACGCCGCCCAGGCCGAGATCGCGGTGACCGGGACGGCGAGCCCCCAGGACCCGCTGCTCCTGCAACTGCCCGAAGCCCGGACGACCGGGCAGGCGTGAGACCCGCCGGGGCTCGCGTCCCGCTGCGCCCGCGCCTATATATCGTGTCATCGAATGAACCCCGGCTCGCGCGCATTGCGCTCCCCCCTCCGCGGGGGA